>JALYPI010000239.1 GCA_030856445.1 Bacteroidota bacterium | reverse complement strand
CAGGTGGTGAGGTTGCTGTATGTTGCCTTTCAAAAAAGGTAAATGAATTGTTTCTTATTACCAAACTTAATTCTGTGTTTACTGTATTAAAAGACGAGCAAGAAGCACAAGAGTATTTCAATAGCATCAAAAAATAACAAATAGATTAATAGCTGAAAAAATTACTTTAAAAGAATAAAAATGAAAGCAGATGTATTATTAGGCCTACAATGGGGCGATGAAGGTAAAGGGAAAATTGTTGATGTACTTACTCCTAAATATGACATAATAGCCCGTTTCCAGGGCGGTCCTAATGCAGGGCATACACTGGAATTCAATGGAATAAAACATGTTCTTCATACCATTCCATCTGGTATTTTTCATAAAGACTGCACTAATGTGGTAGGTAACGGGGTGGTTATTGATCCTGTAATTTTCAAAAAAGAAATTGACGCATTGGTTAAAATGGGAGTTGATGTTAAAAAATCACTTCTGATTTCAAGGAAAGCTCATTTGATACTGCCAACTCACAGATTGCTTGATGCTGCTTCTGAGGCTTCCAAAGGAAAAGAAAAAATAGGTTCTACATTAAAGGGAATCGGTCCAACATATATGGACAAAACAGGACGTAATGGATTGCGTGTGGGTGATATTACAACTTCTGATTTTAAAAGCAAATATGACTTTTTAGTTTCCAAGCATGCACAGATTCTAGAATTTCATAATTACTCTTACGATTTAAATGAATTTGAACCGGCATGGTTTGAAGGAATAGAACTTTTAAAATCATTGACTCATATTGACAGTGAGTATTATATAAATGAGGCATTGAATAACAATAAATCAGTGCTTGCAGAAGGTGCACAAGGTTCATTACTTGATATAGACTTTGGTTCTTATCCTTTTGTAACCTCATCAAATACTATAAGTGCTGGAGCTTGTACCGGTCTTGGAATTGCCCCCAATAAGATAGGAGATACAATAGGAATTTTTAAAGCTTATTGCACACGTGTGGGAAGTGGGCCTTTCCCAACTGAATTAAATGATCAAATCGGAGAAGACATGCGCCAAAAGGGCAATGAGTTTGGCTCTACAACAGGAAGATCAAGAAGATGCGGATGGCTTGATTTGCCTGCCTTAAAGTATGCTATTATGCTTAATGGTGTTACCAAGCTTATGATGATGAAAGCAGATGTACTAAGCGGTTTTGAAACTGTAAAAATTTGTACTCATTATAAATACAAAGGCCAGGAAATTCAAATTCTACCTTATGATATTTTATCTGCAGATATAGTTCCTGTTTACAAAGATTTTAAAGGCTGGAATGAAGATCTTACAGGAATAAAATCCATTGCTGATGTTCCTGCCACTTTGAATGATTTTATTACCTACATTGAAAAAGAATTAAAAGTTCCTGTAGTAATAGTTTCTGTGGGCCCTGATCGTTCTCAAACACTTTTAAAGGATGTTGTTTTAGCTTAGAAGATTATCTAAAAAGCTGATAGGACAAAGCAAAAATAATCGTGTTTCCCATTCGATGGCGTGCAACAACTGGAATATAATAAGCAAGGTCTAATCCATAAGCTTTCCGCTGTACTCCAATTCCTGTTGTGATAAACTTTCGGTTACCTTTATTTTCATGTTCATGAAAATAGCCTAAACGATATGCAAGAGCTAAACCACTATTAGAAAAAAGATACCTGGTTTCCATACCGAATTGGTGAATAATTTCATTCAATTCTTCTTTCATTACACTTCCACTTTCTATTTGCAGCATTCCATCCGGTTGGTAAATATAATCACCATTAGCATCTCTAACAGGAGTTCCCGGGGCATCTGAAAAAGAACCGAGAATACCTTCTACCACACTTATGTTATTGTCCCTTCCGGCTATTACTCTGTATTGTTGATTGCGTATTGGGCTGGAAGGAACTAATAATTTTTGGGCCTGGTAAGAAAATGAAATGGTAAGCAAATCATTATTCTCATAATGACTGTTAAAGCTTGCCATTGCCGCAACTTTTAAAACAGATGGAATAAAATCATATCTTCCTGGAGTATAAGATATTTTTTGACCGATATTTAAAGCAGTGGATCCAATATTCAGCCTAAGGTCTTTATTCTCCTTAAGATGTATTGTCGATCTGTAATCAACTCCAATATCTCCTGCATGAGACATTCCTTCATTACTATTGTTACCTATAAAATCAGGACCCAGTTTTGAATATATATTTTTATATCCTAATCCAAGGGAAAAATTATTGGAAAAAGCCCGGGCATACCTTACTGAACTATATATTTCAACAGGCCTATATACTCCCCATGGCGCTCCAGTTGGTGTAGTATAAGTTACTTCTGATAAAGAAAAATAATTCATGGCACCAGAAAATCCATTTTTGCCATCAGGGGAATAAACAAAGCCAAGATTAACTATATTTATATCAGGTACAAGACTTCTTAACCAAGGTGTATAATTAATATAACCAGCTATAATTTTATTATTTCTGGCCAAAAGGGCAGGATTCTGAAAATAAGCAGCATTATAATTATATTCTGTAGCTACAGTTCCAATTTCTCCCATGCCACCGGTTTGAACATTTTCATTGATTAACAAACCAGGTACTGCTGTTGTAACAGGGTTTATTTGGGCTTGAAGAGTAGGATTAGATAAAACAAAAGCAAGGCTTATTAATAAAAAACACCGCATATTCAAAGTATTGATTTTAATCAAATTTAATTGTTTTTTTAATTATGCAAGAATGCAAGATGATTGAAAATTGAAATATGCTTTATTCTTTTTTTTAAGGTTTTACAAAACAAAAAAGCAAATAATCAGACAAAAAGCACCTAAAAAAGAAGTGTATTTAAAAAGCTTATAAATTCATCAAATGTTCTTATTTGCATCTTTTTACTTTTAAACCTACCTTCAAAGCTGTTTTTAACTTTTAATATATGAAATAGCCATGCACCTATTGTGCGCAAACACTAATGAATATAACATGGCGTATTCTATATGACAATTAAAAAACAAATTATATACATATGAAATAGCCATGCACCAAATGTGCACAAACACTAATGAATATAACATAGCGTATTCCATATGACAACTAAAAAAACAATTATCTACATATGAAATTTAAAAGTATTAATCCCTATACAGGTGAAGTGATATCAACTTATCAAGAACATTCTGAGGAGGAAATAAAAAGTATTTTAAGCAAGGCAGACAGTGCTTTTCAAAACTGGAGTAAAGTCCCTATTCAGCAACGAGGGATTTTTATGAAAAATGCTGCTGCAATCCTTCGTGAAAATGTAAGCTTATATGCCAGAACCATTACACTTGAAATGGGTAAGCCTATTTGTGAATCAAGAGCAGAAATTGAAAAATGCGCTTGGGTTTGTGATTTTTATGCTCAAAATGCAGCACAGTTTTTAGCTGATAATACAATTATAACAGATGCCAGGGAGAGTTTTGTAAGTTTTGAACCAATGGGATGTGTTTTAGCTATAATGCCTTGGAACTTCCCGTTTTGGCAAGTATTCCGATTTGCTGCACCTACAATTATGGCTGGCAATGTTGGATTACTAAAACATGCTTCATCTGTTTTTGGTTGTGCCATTCAAATAAAGGAAGTTTTTGAAAAAGCTGGCTTTCCTGCTGATGTTCTACAAAACCTTTTCATTGATCATTCAAAAGTAGAAATGCTTATTGAGAGTGATACTGTTAAAGCGGTAACACTTACAGGAAGTGAAAAAGCCGGAGCATCTGTGGCTTCGATTGCGGGAAAAAATATAAAAAAGAGTGTTTTAGAGTTAGGTGGTAGCAATGCCTTTATTGTTTTAAAGGACGCTGATTTGGAAAAAACTGTAAAAACTGCCTTAATTGCAAGAATGCTAAATGCCGGCCAAAGTTGTATTGCTGCTAAAAGATTCATTATTGAAGAGAAAATTCATGACGATTTTGTTTTTAAATTTATAGAGGGTCTTAAGTCTTATAAGTATGGAAATCCTTTAGATGAAAGCACTAAAATAGGTCCATTATCAAGAGAGGATTTGGCTGTAAAACTCCAGGAACAGATAATGAAATCAGTAGAGATGGGCGCAAAGATTGTATATGGAGGTAAGCAAAATGGAGCATATCATGAGCCAACGGTACTAGTAAATGTAAGTCCGGGAATGCCTGTATTTGATGAAGAAACTTTTGGACCTGTTGCAGCAATTATAAAAGCAAAAGATGA
Organism: Bacteroidota bacterium; assembly: GCA_030856445.1. Classification (GTDB taxonomy): domain Bacteria; phylum Bacteroidota; class Bacteroidia; order JACCXN01; family JACCXN01; genus JACCXN01. The sequence continues at coordinate 22,905 of JALYPI010000239.1, read as the reverse complement.
GAATCAAGCATTTGAGCTTTCAAACAAAAGCAGGTATGGTCTTGGAACCTCTTTATTTACAAGTGACATAGAAAAAGCCAAAAAACATATTCATAAAGTAAGTGATGGTTCTTTTTTTATAAATGAAATGGTAAAATCAGATCCTCGCATGCCATTTGGTGGAACAAAAAACTCAGGTTACGGCAGGGAGCTTTCAAAGGAAGGGATATTGGAATTTGTTAATATTAAAACTGTCTATATTAAAATATTGGATTGATAACTTTTAATCTTCCAAACCTTGAAAAACCATAAGTGGAATAGTTGAAGTATAAGTAATTTCCCTTGTTATGCTTTTATGAAATAAGCCTTCTAAAAAATTTCTCTTTTTTCTTGCAACAGCAAGTACATCTATTCCTTTTTCAGAAACAAATTCATTAATTCTCTCAACAATATCATTGCCTTTCAAATAGGAAGTTTCTAAATTTTTATACTTAATACTTGATTTGATTTTCTCAGCAAATTCATTGAACCTGCTTTCTTCATTCTCATTTCCTTTTTCAATATGGGTAACAATAATTTTTGCATTAAATTTTTCTGCTAATGGAATAAGATTGGCAATTGATTTAATATCATAATTTTCAAAATTAGTTGTAAAACAAATAGTATCTATATTTCTGTATTCAGTTTTTTCAGGAACTGCAAATACAGCACATGGAGCATCTTCTATTACATCAGCGGCAACACTGCCCAAAAAATATTTTTGCATTCCACTAGCTCCTTTTGTTCCCATAATAATAAGATCTGCTGCCGTTGTTTTTGCTAAACTTCTAATTGCGTCATCGGCTTCATCCATTAATACCACTGTCCTTATTTTTAATTCAGGGAATCTATCCTGGATTTTTTCTTTTAGTTCACTAGTATTTTTTTCTGCTTTTTCCTTTATAGCATCTTGCATGTATTTAAACATCGCTGATTTTTGGTGTGGAAGTTCCCATGCATGTAATAAAATAATTTCAGAAGAAAAATAAACAGCAAGATGAACAGCATATTCAATGGCTTTTTCAGCATTCAAAGAAAAGTCTGTAGGAACAAGTATTGTTTTCATTATTTAAATTAATATTTTGTGAAAAAGATAATATTATATTTCTCTTATCTAAATATAGTAAATGTAAAATGCATTAGCAATTTCAATAATTAGAAAAAAGTATATAAAAAGGACGCTCGAAAAGGAAGTAAAGAAAATGCTTTTGTTTTTTTAGGAACTAATAAAAAGAACCCTTTGCGAGCTTTGCACCTTTGCGTGATTAAAAAGGACTCTCGCAGCGCATAGACATAAAGAAAATGCTTTTGTTTTTAGGAACTTATTCAATGAACCTTTACGAGCTTTGCACATTGGTTGAATAAAACAGACTAACGCAAAGGCGCAAAGAAAATACTTTTGTTTTTAAGGACTAATTCAAAGAACCCCTTGCGAGCTTTGCGCCTTAACATGAATAAAAAAAGGACTCTCGCAAAGGCGCAAAGAAATGTTTCTGTTTTTCAGGAACTAATTAAAAGAACCCTTTGCGAGCTTTGCGCCTTTGCGTGATCAAAAAGAACTCTCGTAAACAAAGAAAATGCTTTTATTTCTAGCAACTTATTCAAAGAACCTTTGAGAACTTTGCGCCTTTGCGTGATCAAAAAAATGCAAAGACATGCTTTTGGGGCAATAATCTAACAATAGAATAAATTGATTATTTAAGAGTAAGAAAAAATATTCAAAGACTCAATAAAAAAACATGAGAGAAAATGAGTTAGCAAAAATAGTAGTAGAATTATCTTTAAAAATTCATAAAACCTTAGGACCAGGACTTTTGGAATCTGTATATGAAGAAGTATTATGTTATGAACTTACAAAATTAGGTTTAGAATTTACCAGACAAAAAGGCATCAACGTTATGTATGAGGATATAAAAATGAATTTAGGTTTCCGTGCTGATATAATTATTGAAGATATTTTGATCGTTGAATTAAAATCAGTGGAAACAGTTGCACCTGTGCATAATAAAGTATTATTGACATACTTGCGTCTGACTAATAAAAAACTTGGTTTGTTAGTGAATTTTAATGTCGAAATGATAAGAGATGGAATTAAGAGAATTGCAAACAATATGTAAGAAGTTTTAAAATTTATACTAATTAGTAGTTTAATTTTTTAAAGAACTGGATTCCTAAATTTGTTTATATTGCTTTTGTTTATATTCTTTTAAACTTATAATGAAAAAAAAAATATTATTCTTTCCATTTGAACTCCTCTCACATTATAGCAGGTCATTAATGCTGGCCAATTCAATAAAAGATCAATATGAAGTTCAAATTTTATATTCAGAAAAATATAAAAGCTTAATTGATGAATTTAATATCCCCACTTTTAATTGTTTAAGTCTTGATGCTGAAATGATTTTAGAACATACTAAAAAATTCAGTTTTGATTGGATTCAACAGGAGTATATTGAAAAAATATTTATAAGTCAGGTACAAATAGTTAAGCAGTTAAAAGCTGATATTATAATTGGAGATGCCATGTGGACATTAAAAATGGTGGCGGAGCATTCTGGTGTTTTTTATTGTTCAGTTGTAAATGCATACATGTCAACCCATTATAAAGAGAAAAGAGGACTTCCATCATGGCATCACGCTAATATATATTTAAATGTTTTTCCTAAAGGCTTATCCACTAAATTAGTGAGAATTGGCGAGGAATTCTATTTTAGAAAACACCATTATACTTTTAAAAAAATCAGAAATAAATATGCTTTAAAACCTAAAGTAAAATTGATAGAAGAACTGGAAGGAGATATCACTTTAATTTGTGATCACCCTGATGTATTTCCTTTAAAGAAGCTGCCAAATGATTTTTATAATATTGGGCCTCTCTATTTTGAGAATGATAAAGCAGAAGCCATAGAAGTTAATGTAAAAAAAGGAAAAACCATATTAGTATGCATGGGAAGTTCTGGAAATTTTGAAAAGATAGAGTTTTTTAAAGACCCTGTATTTAATGATTATTTTTTTATACTGATTTCTCAAAATGAATACCAGGAGTTTGGAGAAAACTTTATTACTAAAAAGTTCCTGAATTTTAATAAGGTTCTTCCCTTTATTGATTTAATGATTTGCCATGGAGGAAATGGTACATTATATTATGCCTTAAAACATAAAGTCCCTGTTTTAGCTTTCACTTCGCACTTTGAACAGCAATGGAATATGAATCAAATAATAAAATTTAATTTGGGGGCCATTTTAAAAGAAAATGATTCTATTTTAGAAATTAAAAAGAAAATCGAATATTGGGTAGGACAAAAAGGCAGTTTAAATACCACCTTTAAAATTAATTTAAATGCTACAGTAAAAAAGTTCAGGGAAATCCTTATTCATAATACAAAATAATAGATTACATGGAAGTACAAAATACTTTTAGAGGATAATTGGTACATCAAATTCTTATTATGATGTAACAGTTAATGGTAAAACAAATCATGGAACTGCCATATTATCCTGATCCAATGGAAAAAGAGAAGGAGCAAAAAATTATGTGGGTTTTTGCGAGGAGTATAAGTCAATCCTGCTGTATATTGATTTACTAAATTTTTATTTTCCAAACTGAATCAGTGAAATACTTTTTAGAGTCTAGTAAATTCTCGATGATCTTAAATCCTGATGAGATAGCTAAATTTTCGATTTCCTGTAAATCATATTTTCTTGAGATTTCTGAGTGGATAGTTTCTCCTTCATAAAAAGAAACAACCAAATCCAAAGCAGGTATTTTAATCTCCTGGCTAATTGTACTTACTAAAAAACTTCTTGCCTCTCCTGTTATAGAATCATATTGTGGGGAATGTTCAAATAAAGAAACATCAAAATTAGCACCAAGTTCCTGGTTGATTCTGTGAAGCAAATTCAAATTAAAATCCTTTGTTACTCCAGCTTTGTCATTATATGCGGCTAGGATAATATCAGGATTCTTCTTTAAATCGAACCCTATTATTAATATATCCTCTTTAGAAACAACTTTTGATAATTCAGTGAAAAAACTTTCGGCTTTCTTTCTATTAAAATTTCCAATGTTTGCACCTAAAAACAAAATGATCTTTCTACTAGAATTGTCTAATTCTTTTATTGCAGAAAAATAATCTTTTGAAATACCTTCAACATCAATTGTATCAAATTCCATTTCAAGATCACTTTTAAGAGATTCAACTGCGTTAGATGAAATATCCACTGGAACATAGGTATAATCTAAATTTTGTTCTAAAAAATGACTGATTAAAATTTTTGTTTTAAACCCGTCACCAGCTCCCAGATCAATTAGGTTAAAGTGCCCGGTGGGATTAAAAATTCTAAGAATTTCCTCTTTATATTTTTGTAATATTTCCAGTTCACAATTAGTTAAATAATATTCGGGCAAATCCATTATTTGCTGAAAAAGCTCATCGCCCCTTTTATCATAAAAATACTTTGAATCAATATATTTTGGGAAAGCTGTTAATCCTATAAGTATGTCTTTTTTAAATTCATTATTAAAAACAAACTGGTTATAATCCACTTCACTTTTTTCCATATTTATTTTTTTTAACTGTTAATAGAATATTAAAATTAAAAAAAATTACCTTTCAATTATCACTCTATCTTTTAAGAATAATTTTCTCATGGTAAATCTCATTTTCATTCTCAATGATTAAAACATACAAACCCTCTGAGAACTGCTCTGTAGATATTATTTCATTTTTTGTATTTATATTTTTTTCAAATACGATTCTTCCTGTATAATCAAATAAGGTAACTCTAACCTTATTTAAATGAAATCCATTTGTAAAATCAATATTTATTCTGCTGTTTGCAGGATTAGGATAAACAGTATACTTCGTTGTAATTTCAGGCTTATTTATCCCATTTAGTATCCCTAAAGTTGCAGAGCGATAAACTACTTCCTTTCTATTGTCATCTTGCCAAGTAAAATAAAAAGTGCCATTAGAGAATTCAATATCTGGATTTTTTTGATGGCCTGATAAATTCACACTCACAGTATCTGGTTCCTGGTTATGTAAACCGGTTGTTCCAGTTACAGAGTATATAAATTTTACAATTGTTCTTCCTAAATGGCTTTCCTGCCATACAATACCTAAAGTATCTGCATTACCTGCTATTTTAGGATAATTTTGATTTGCCGTTGACGCTACATTAGGTGTTAGAATTGAATTTTGACCAATATTTAAAGTGTTTTTGTCCATTACACCTAAATAAACTCTTGAAGAACCTGTTGCTCCACTCGTCCATACTGCTATAAGGCTGTCATTAGCAAGAATGGCATCAGGACCAGTTGAAGGACAGCCTCCTATAGTCCAATTTGAATTGTCAATGTCAGCACTTACATCAAATGAAGTCCCACCATTAGTAGAAACAGATGCCCATATATCCCTTAAATTATTGTCATTATTCCTGTATAAAGTAAAAATATAATCCTGCTCCACTCCTATAAATGCTGGACAACAATCACATACTTCACCAGGAGCCATTGTGGAAGCCTCTACATCATTATTAAAAGTATCACCACCATCACCTGATGTAGATACTGTATAGCGTCCATCTATAAAGTTAGGATCAAATTTCATAAAAGTAACAACAGGATTACCTCCTTTTTCTACAGCCACAGCGGGAAATCTAGACCAATTATCATTGGAAACCCTTAAAGTATCTGAAAAACTATTCCCTCCATTTATGGAACGCACTAAATAAATCATGCCGGTATTTTCGGGCTGTGCTTTAAAAGCAACAAATAATGTATCACCAGATGATCCCATTTCCGGACCTGCCCAGTCATAAACAAAAGCAGTCATGTTATTTGGAGTTAATTTTATTGCTGAACCAAATGCTGAGCCATTTAATCGGGAAGCATAAACTCCCTGGTTGGTAGCTTTCCCCCAGGATATAACAGGAACATCATTATTTGCCAAGACAATTCTGGGGCGGGTATTACCAAATGCGAGGTCTTTATTAGCAACTATTGTATCAGTCCAAATCAAGCCCAGTTGGGAAAATGCTTGTAATGGCAATAGGATGAAAAACAAGTAGAAAAGTTTCATACAAATTAAATTTAGTTATAAAATGTTAAAATTAAAAATTATTTTATTATTGGTATTTTAAATATGAATTGTTCATCCTTTGTTTCAATGGCAAGAGTATATAGTCCTGCTTTTAAATCTGCTAAGGAAATGGATAAAGTTTCACCAATAAAATTTTTTTCCAGAAAAATAATTCTTTTGCCAGAAGTCATTTCATAAATAGAAATAACAGCAGTACCAGAAATAACCGATTGTATATTTAATTTATCTATTGAAGGAATAGGATATACTTTGTAAGGAGCAGATGGATTTATTTCCCTTTTGATGTTTGTTAAATCAGGACAGCTATCTATAGCAGCTCTTATTTCAGGGAAATCCTGGCTTTTAGGCACGTTCCAATTTACACTTTTGTCAGGACAAATTACAGCATATGTTGGCCATGCAACAAAAGGAAACCAGGACATAAAAAGGCTTGTAATAGTATCTCCTCCACCCTCTATACCACAAGAGGAATAATTTACATTCAGGCTTGTGTCAAATTGTTTTATACTTTGGTTATTATCCCTGTCGCTAATTCCCCAGACAATTAATTTTTGTTCACCTTGTCCATAATCATTATTTATTTGCACAATTTCAGGAGTATAAGTTTGACAAGGAGTGCAGTTTACATAGAAAAAATCAAGAAGAATAGTTTTACCATTGTTCAATTCTGTATATAAATTCCATTGCTTTCCATCAGTGTCGGTAAAAGTGAAATCAGGTGCTGATTGTGAAAAACAGGGTAAGAACGATATTATTAAAGTAAAGAATAGTATAAGTTTTTGCATAGATTAATCTTAAAAGTACGAATTCAAATTTACGATAATATAATTACTCATGGGTTTTACAATTTAAATTTAAAAAAATTTCTAATGAATTATTTTAAAAAAGTGTAGCATTCATTAGTAATTGTAAGGAAAAGTTTCCACAAATCACTCCTTCAACTTTATTTTTAGGAGCAATTATTTAAGGCATTTACTTTAAGTAAACTTTTGGTTTTTATTGACATGAAATTTTCACTTAGACTATATATAAATTCCTCTATCCTGTTAGGTTTCAAATTTGACTTAATATTCCTAACATGGCGTCCGGATACATCGGGATGACATTTAAAAAAAAATATATACATATGAAAAAAATAATTTTAATTTTTGGAGGTATTCTTTTTCTTACTATTACTCTAAAAGCGCAAGAAGTAATTAATCCAAACAGAATTTCCATCGGACCTCGTCTTGGATTTAGTAACAGTACTTTTGCAATGGATGATTTTAATACCAAACCCAGGTTAACCCCTACTTTGGGACTAATGTTCCTTTACAGCAGGCAGGAAACTTTTGGTATAGGTGCTGACTTAATGTATACTCCAATGGGAGCCAATATTCAAATTCCAAGCAACGGACATACTACAGAATTAAGCACGCAGTTACATTATCTTCATTTGCCTGTACAAGCCTTTTATTTTTTTAATTTGGGTCAAAATTTTCATCCCAAAGTTGGCATAGGTCCATATGTTTCTTTACTTTTAAATAGCTCTGAAAAATTTCAAGGAAACAATGTACAAACAGCTAGAGAGTTTGAAACTTGGGATTATGGCCTAATTGGTACACTTGGTTTTAATTATCTACTTACTTCACGCTTTTGGTTAAATACTGACTTTAGATATGCTCATGGTTTTGCAAATGTGAATTCCAGTAATGTAAATGGAACAACCATAAAAAACAGAAATATAAGTGCAACAGTAGGTATAGGTTTTTCTTTGGGAAGATTTATGGAATAAAAAAGCTGTTAAATTATTATAATTACACGCTTTATTAACATTATTAACCATTTATAAGCTAAACGAGATAAGTTTTTTATGCTTTCTTCTATAATAAAAGAGCAGCTAAAACAATTGATTTAGCTGCTCTTGACAAAAAAATTAGACAGAATCCATTGCAAAACAATACTTCGGTCCTTTGGAATAAAGTTGGAAATTATTTTCTTTCCTCTTGTTCTCTTTTATATTCACGTTCTCTAACTTCTTTTTTCCATTGCTCTTCCCTTTCTTTAACCCCTTGATTGAATTTCCGATCACGTTCTCTTTGTTCATCGTATCTTTTATCCCTTTCTTGCTGGGTTTCACGTGGAGCACTATTTAAATTTTGCTCTTTAATTTCTATATTGGATTCTGTGAATCCTTCTACAATATTTTGTTCTTCATTCATAAGAGTTTGGATTTTATATTTACTTGAATTTACTCATTAAAGAATCAAAATCCAAATTGAAATAAACTTCTTTGTAAAGATTTAATAAACTTTCATTAATTAAAAACTCTTTCACTTTCCGTGTTAGGTTTACCTCAGTTAATCTGATAAAAAAAGTCTTATACGGTAAATCCCGTATGTAATTACAGTTAAGCCTGTATTTCACAGAACTTACACTATAGATAAGTTTGCAGTGAATAATTAACTCTAATACTTATCAATCATGAAAAAACAATTAAGCTTTATTTTTTTAATAATTCCATTGTTCTTATTAGCCCAGGGACCACAATGGAAGCATTATTCCAAAAGAAATACCGGAATATCAGATCAGAATATTACAAATTTAAATTTCGGCCCTGATGGTGAAGTTTGGGTAAGTGTGAAGGGAACAAGTACACAAGGCTCAAGTTCAGGATATTCCTCATTCAATGGTACTAAATGGAACGCGTATTCGGATTTAAGTTTTACTGATTTAAATTCCGTTGCAGTAGACTCTTTAAATAATGCCTGGATAGTGGGGGCAAATGAAATTATTAAAAACAGTAACGGAAGCCTTCAAACAGGTTCATGTATAAATTGCAATTACACCCAAATCGGAAAGGATGGTTTTTTATATGTGCTATTAGTTTCATTTAATTCAGCGACTATTCAAAAATGGGATTTAGATTTTAATATTTTAGAGTCACATTCTATAGGATGGCAGGTAGGTCTATACGGTTTTGAGGTATTATCCAATGGAAATATTTGGCTAACCGCATCTAATGGGCTGCATTTTTACAATGGAACTGCATGGACAACTTACACAACCGGTAATTCGGGTACTCCTTTTAATGATTACCAGTCGGTTTCGGTTGATGACAATGGAACTATCTGGCTTGGACACCCAAGTGGAGGGGTTGTAAAATTTGATGGAAATTCAACCTGGACTGTTTATAATACTGGGAATTCAACTATTCAATCTGATCAGATTTATTCTGTTTATGCGGATTCTCAAGAGAATAAAGTATATATAGGTACATTTTTTGGATTGATTGAATTTGATTTAGGAATTGATTTTATACAATACAATACCGATACACTTTTTCCAAGGGGCTATCAGGTTAGTAAAATTGATAAAAACCCTGTTACAGGAAATATTTGGTTTATTTCAGGATTTGTACTTGTTGAATTCGATGGTATTTCATTAAAAGAGGTATATCATTATATGAACACAGGCTTGCCTAATTATAACTCCAATTATGCTAAGGTAAAGGTTGATCCCTCCACTGGTGAAAAATGGATTGGAAATAATGATGCATTTCTTACCTGGCCTGGTTATTATGATGGAGGCTTAACTAAATTCACAGATTCAACCTGGACTTCCTATTATCCGCAAAACTCGGTTGTACCCACATATAATGTCACCCAAATGATTTTTGATAAAGATGCCAACCTGTTATTGGGACATGGGCCAATCATGCGGCTGAATAAAATTTCAGGATGGGATGATTTAGGGTACACAGGGTCTTTAATAAGCAGTATGGCATTAGATTCAACCGGAAATATTTGGATTGGCACCGGAAACGGATTAAATAAATTCGATGGAGTCAATTGGACAAGCTTTACTACCATTGATGGATTATCAGATAATGTGATAAATGATGTGGAGATAGATGTCAATAATAATGTTTGGATTGCAACCAATAATGGTTTGAATATGTTTGACGGAAATAGTTTTACTGTTTACAACAACGGTGTTAATCGTATTGGAATTGGGCATAATGGAGAACTGTCTGTAGGAATTGGCGGAACAGTGCAAACTTTTGATGGCACTGCCTTTAATACACTTGGTGCCTGGAGTAATAACATTAATGATTTAGAATATGATATGAATGGAAATTTGTGGATCGCATCTGATTTGGGATTGATTAAATACGATTTTAATACTAACTCCTTTACCCAGTTTAATAGTCCTGTAATACCCGGAAATTCTGTTACTGATATTGAAATCAACGGATTTGAAATTTGGATTACAACATTAAGTGGAATAGCTATGATTGATTTCACGCCATCCGTTGCGGTGGATGCAATATCTGCTTCTGCATTTTGTCCCGGAGATACTTTAACTGTTGATTTTAATACAGTTGGAAGTTTTTTCAGTGGTAATAGTTTTACTGCTGTTCTTTCAGATGCTGCGGGGAATTTCACAAGTCCGGTTAACATTGGTTCAATACCAGGGACTATATCAGGCTCTTTAACAGCGGTTATACCTCTAAATTCTCAAATAGGAAATGGTTATCAAATAAGAGTGAATGCTTCAAACCCGGTTAATGTTACAGGTGTTTCATCTGCAAGCTTTACCATTCATCCGCTTCCTGTGGTTGAACTTGGAAACGATACCGCAATTTGTCAGGGCGAATTCGTTCCCTTAAATGCAGGAAATTATAATTCATTTTTATGGTCTAGCGGAGAAATTACTGCAAATATTATTGTTAATACATCCAATAATATTTTCGTCTATGTTACGGATAATAATGGTTGCAGCGCATTTTCAGATACCATTGGCATCAATGTAAACCCTACCCCTGTATCAAACATAGCTGCAAATGGCACACTTGAATTTTGCCAAGGAGACAGTGTCTCGCTAAATGCGGGTTCGGGATTTACTTCATATGAATGGTCATCAGCCCAAACAAGCCAGAATTTAACAGTAACATTCAATGGTATATATTTTTGCACATTAACCGACAATATAGGCTGTGAAGGAGTTACGGACACTGTAAATGTTATTGTTAATCCGCTACCAGTTCCTGTTATTACTGAACAAAATAATATTCTTTCAGTAGCAACCACCTTTGTTTCCTACCAATGGTATAAAGATGGGGTGTTAATTGCAGGAGAGACATCTGGTTCTCATGACCCTCTAGCAAATGGAGATTATACGATAATTGTGACTGATAATTATGGCTGCGAGAATGAATCTGTGATCTATAGCTACTTTGGTTCTTCAGTAACGAATAAGGAAGGTGCAAAACAAGTAAAAATCCATCCAAACCCTGCTTCAAATGTAATTTACATAAGCAGTGACTTTCAAATAAATTTGATTGAGGTTTATTCTTTTACGGGAAGTATGGTTTTAAATCATTATGATAATAAATACAGTTTATCCCTGGATGTTTCATCTCTTGAAAGGGGAGTCTATTTTGCCAAGATATATTCATCTGAAGGGTTGATTAGTAAAAAGTTAATTATTCACTAACAGTAAACTAGTCCCCATTAAAGGGCTGCAGATATTCTGCAGGCCTTTAATTTTTTTCTATGGCTTGCATTTCCTTTTTTTTTGAATTTAAAAATAAATTAATATTAATAAGGCAACCTATTTATTGCCTTGCGTTTTTTTATAAAAACACAAACTCATATGAAACTTATTTACTCTCTAATTTTTGTACTTATTACAGGATCTGCTAATGCATTTATACAGGTTTACATGCACATATTGCCCGACTACAACGGATGTTCAGGTAAAATAGAATTTTATACCTGTACTCAAGGGGGATTTACTTACACTTTAAATTATGATGGCAATCCAATTTTAATGAATGATCCTTCATTAGCTGCAGTTTGCAATGGAACACACAATTTCTCTTTCTCAGCAACAGATGGCGTAGCAACTTATGGATTTGAAGCTAATATAAATTTCAATCCTAACAGTGCTGGGATATCTTATGTGGTACAACCAGCTGTGCTTCCATTGTCTGTTATAAGAACATATGCAATTTCTAATAACACCTGTAATGGCGAAATTAATCTTGCAATTGATGGGGGATATTCACCAACAAACTTAACATGGTATCAGAATGGTTCTCCAATGACAGGGGCAAGTGGGACTTCATTAAGCAATCTTTGTCCGGGTAGTTATGCATATTCAATTTCTGATGCGGCTTCTTTTTGCAGCGGTATGGGAAATCCACCTTTGATCCAAATTACAATTGATATGCTTGATTGTTTTATTAATGCTGAAAATGTAACTTGTAATGGAGCTTGTGACGGTGAAGCTGAATTGATATTTACCAACAATCCTGCACATATACTAATAACAGATTTAACAGGACCAAGTTCTAGTTCTAGTTTATTTATTGATAATCAGTGTCCTGGTCAGGTTACAGGTTTAATAGTTCACATGACGGGTACTAGTGCCATGTGTTATTCTGCAATCCAAGAACCTCTTTTACTTGAGCCTAATCTTACCGTTACAAATAGTGCTGCATCAGCCAGTAATGGAAGCGCTTCACTAACAGTTACGGGAGGAACAGCCCCTTATGTTGTAAATTGGAGTACAGGATCTACAGACCCTAATAGCTTAATTAACCTTAACCAGGGAAATTATTCAGTAACAATTACAGATAACAACGGTTGCGATAGCACAATTGCATTTACTATTATTGAAGATCCAATTTCTTCTATAGTGTCTTACAAAAAAGATAAACAAATATCCGTTTATCCAAATCCTACAAAAGATGTTGTTTTTATTGAAGGAATTGATGTGAAATCTATTTTTTTATATGATATAAATAACAGGCAAATCAGAATTTCTACAATTAACAGTGCAGGTGGCACCTACATTAACTTATCGAATATTGCACAAGGTGTCTATATTTTTAAGGTTGATATTAATAATTCTTTACATGTAGTAAGAATTATTAAAGAATAAATATGGCAAAAAATAACTTTCATCGCTTTTTAAAAAAACATAATAAAACTATTAAAGATTGAATGAGGTTTGATTTCTAGAAATTAATATATGATATTTTTGTGAAAATCAATTTTTATTTAATTTGCAATTGGTAATTTGGAAATAAAAAGTACTTGTTAGGATGAAAGCAAAAATAATTTAATTGGCATCGATTTTTTGTCCCTTATTTCAAAACTTCATGCCCGAAACAAGCAACTGTGGATGTTTGGTCATATGATCCATATTAATTTGGAGAAAAAACCAGGGTTTCTTATGCTTTAGAGTTTTCCTACTCGAAATATAAAAAAGCACTGAAGGTCTTGAGGATTTTTGGTTGTGGGGGAGAAGTTTTATAACCCCATGGTCAATATTTCAAATAGCACCTTGCCAGCCATTTGCTCAAGGGCTTTAAACTACAATTGTTTAAAATATTTTTTTGATTAATTTCAACTGAAAGATCCGAATAATTAGCTGAGTTAATTTGTTCGATGGTGGAAGAAAATAATTCATACTAATTCATTTTTGAAGTTTAAAACAACATATTCCCTATTCTTTTGTTAGTTTTGTGTGTCTATTATGGAGAAAATAAAGTCAATATTACTTTTGTTTCTGATGGGATTATTGCTCTTCCCATGGCAAATGCTGTGCATGGCTCACCCGAGCGGACATGAACACCATCACCACGATGAACCAAGCCCTTGTGAATTAAGGGAAATCCATAAAGGCGAAACCTCTTTTCTTCCCCCGATGCATTGTCACACCATCTCGGTTGAAACAGAAGATTACAATCAAACAGAGAATCAAAGAATCTTTTCTTCAACTGCCAATGCTATTGTGGCCGCAGTTGTTTTTCAGTTATTAAAAATTGAAGTGCCCTGTTCTCAACCCACAGTTATTCCTGAGGTCCGATGTAACACCGGGCCTCCTCTTACAGCTTTTTCTTTTCGCGGACCACCTCTCGTTTAATTCCTGAAATAAGGAAGCGGATTTCTATTGTCTGAACTTAATTTTGTTCAGGCTATATTCTTTTTTCCAAAAGGTTACTATTCCCTTTTTTCGCTTCTAAATCAAACTCAAATTATGCTTATTAATCCCTGGCATTCATAGTCGGGGTTCATTTAGGAATTAAACAAAACACAATGATTAAATTATCTTTTAAAAATCCATACTTAGTGCTGGTGTTTGCTATTGTAGTAGCAGTATTGGCGGGAGTTTTGATTCCCCGGATGCCGGTGGATATTCTTCCACAGTTCAAAAAATCAGCAATGCAAATACTTACCCTCTACCCAGGTATGCCTGCCGAAGTAGTGGAAAAGGATATTACAAGCCGTATGGAGCGCTGGACAGGCCAATCTCCGGGGATTGAAAAACAACTCTCCAAAAGTATGATGGGAGTGAGCATTGTTACCAACTTTTACGGAGAAGATGTTGATCCGGCAGAAGCGATGGCCAATACTTCCTCTTATGCCATGAGTGATATGTATTATCAACCTCCCGGCACCATGCCCCCAATGATACAACCTTTTGACCCAACTGCTTCCAAACCTCTAATGCTTTTAACCGTGAGCAGCGATGTGAAAAGCGGGAAAGAATTGTATGATGTGGCTTACTTAAATCTGAGACAAATGTTAAGTGGTGTTCCCGGAATCATAGCTCCGGCAGCTTATGGTGGTTCACTTAGGGCAATATATGTATATGTGGATCCGGTAAAACTGGATGCATTAAATATTTCACAAACCCAGGTTTCTGAAGCCATTCAAAAAAACACCACCATGATCCCTTCCGGAATTGCGGAGATTGGAATGATTAATTACGGTATTGATGCTAAAGGAATGATTGTGCATGTAGAGGATTTCAACGACATCGTTATTACCTACAAAAATGGTAAGCCAATATATATAAAGGACATTGGACATGCTAGTGATGCCAGTGTTATTCAAACAAACATTGCCCGTGTGGATGGCAATGAACAGGTTTACCTTCCTATCTTCAAAAGGCCGGGCGCAAATACCATTGCTTCTGTTGAGGCAGTTAAAAAAGCCATCCCAGGCTTGAAACAAAGGATGCCGGATGATGTGCAGCTGAACGTAATTTTCGACCAGAGTTCTTATGTGCGAAATGCCATATCAGGATTGACAAATGCTGGTATTGGAGGATTACTGCTGGTAATTGTTGTTCTTATTCTGTTTTTAGGAAATTTTCGCTCTGCTCTTATTGTCTCTATAAGTCTTCCGCTTTCTGTGTTATTTGCCTTTATAGTATTGTATATTACAGGTCAAGCAATTAACAGTATTACCCTGGGAGGAATTGTTCTTGTGCTGGGTTTACTGGTGGATAACTCCATTGTGGTGCTGGAAAACATAGACAGGCATATCCAAATGGGCAAAACAAAACACCTTGCCGCCATGGATGCCGCACTGGAAGTTGCAACTCCTGTGCTTGCTTCAACTCTCGTGATCATTGTGGTGTTTTTTCCGGTCATGTTCCTTACGGGCATGGCAAAGTTTCTTTTTTCGCCCTTGGCAATTACGGTGGCAGGAGCTATGGTTGGGTCTTATATCTTCTCCCTTACCCTTGTTCCGGTAGCTGCAAGTTTTCTGCTTAAAGAAAACAAAAAAGAACACAAGGAAAGCAAACTAACTTATGCATTGGGTTTTTTTAAACGCTTTATTGATCGTCAGCGAAGCGGTTATCAGAAAAGCCTGGAAACAGCACTTCGTTTCAGAGGGATGGTTCTCTCAGGAGTTGTCGTTTTATTTGGAGCCGCTGTTTACCTATTGCTGAACCTTGGTTTTGAATTGTTTCCGCAATCCGATGTGGGACAAATGGAAATACAGGTGCGCATGGAGTCTGGCACGCCCCTTAAAACAACAGCAAAGACCATTGCCGCCATGGAAGAGGTAATAAGAGATGAAACGGGAGAAGATCTGAAACAAATCATTTCTAATATAGGTTTATTTTACGATCTACCTGCTGCTTATACTCCCAATTCCGGTACGCAGGATGCTTTTATAGGAGTGCAACTTA
Organism: Bacteroidota bacterium; assembly: GCA_030856445.1. Taxonomy (GTDB): domain Bacteria; phylum Bacteroidota; class Bacteroidia; order JACCXN01; family JACCXN01; genus JACCXN01. The sequence goes on along the minus strand of JALYPI010000239.1, from coordinate 6,805 downwards.
AGGAAAACCACACCATAAGCACCTTTGCCTATGCATCACGTTTGCGTACCAAGCTGAATGAAAAATTCCCCGGGATAGAAATAAGTTTTAATACTGGTGGATTGATCACGGCAGCACTCAATGAAGGTAAGCCTGCACCCATTGATGTTCAGATAAAAGGGAACGACTTGGGCGTATTAAGGCAAATTGCAGAACGCATAAAAGACACTATTGCTATTATTCCCGAAACAAGAGACATCAGGATTTTGCAACGTATTGATCAGCCTACTAAAAATATTGGAATTGACCGTATTAAAGCTGCTGAGCTTGGAGTAGAGCCTGTAGATGCCATTAAAAATATCGTATCCGCGCTAAATTCATCAGTTACTTTCGATAAGGCTTTCTGGATTGATGAGAAGAACGGAAATCACTATTATGTAGGTGTAACCTATCCTGAACACCTGATTAATGATGAGCATATCCTGAGCAATGTTAACGTTACCAGCAAAACACATGATAAGCCGGTACCCTTCAGGAACTTTTCTAAGATTACGGAAGGAACAAATCCGGTGGAAGTAAATCACCACAATCTTATGCGGGAATTTAATGTGTATGTAAATGTGGAAGGTGCTGATATTGGAAGGATTTCAGATGAAATAGAAAAACTCACCAGCAACATGGATTTACCCAAAGGTTATGAAGTTAACTTTCAGGGTGAAGTTGCCGCAATGAAAAGCTCATTTGGGGATTTAGGTTTGGGCTTAGTATTAGCCATAATTTTGGCCTTTCTGATCATCACGCCTCTTTTTCGCTCTTTTGTTCAGCCTTTGGTCATTATTTTCACATTTCCTCTTGGATTAATAGGTGTTGCCATAATAATGTGGGCCACCAATACCTATCTGAATATTCAATCTCTAATGGGTATTATTATGATGGTTGGTATTGCGGTATCTTATGGAAATATTCTGGTGGACAGGATCAATGCCTTGACTTATAAAGGACAGGATATCAAAGAAGCCATTATAACAGGAGCGGGAGATCGTTTTCGGCCTGTTCTTATGACAGCAGGAACTACCATTTTTGGACTATTGCCAACAGCTATGGCCACCAACCCGGGTTCTGAAGCCAATGTGCCACTTGCCATTACCGTAATAGGCGGAACTTTTATGGCCGCATTGCTGACCTTATATATCATCCCTATCTTATATTCATTCATCAACAAAACCAAAAACATTTAATAACATGCAAATTATCAATCCCTTCAAGGTAGCCGGAATGCTGATATTGGCACTTTTATTCATAGTGTCGTGTCAATCAGGCGAGCCATCAGACAATACAAAAACTTCCACTTTGGCAGATAACAAAATTCAGTCTGTGGAAGTTGTTAAGCCTCAATCTATCTCCTTTTCAGGAGACATTCTTATAACGGGTACAGCACTTGCTTTTCAACAGGTAATGCTGCATTCCATGGAAAATGGATATGTAAAGTCAATTCATAAAGACATTGGCGATATAGTTAAAGCAGGGGAAATTATTGCAGAGCTGGAAAACCCTGAACTAACGGGTCAGTTAGCGAAATTAAAAGCACGTGAAAAAGTTGCAAAATCCACTTATGAAAGATTAAAAAGCACTTACGAAAAAACACCTGCAATTTCACCTGTCCAAGTGTTGGAAAATGCCGAAGCTGATTATTTAACCCTAAAAGCAGAACTACAATCGGTATCGGAAAGAGTTGGTTTTCTTAAAGTTAGGGCTCCTTTCAGCGGAGTAATTACTAGACGGTTTGTTGATAATGGTGCCATTGTACAGAGTGGAATTGCAAATTCCAATACTTTAGCAATTGTTGAAATACAACAGGTTCAAAAAATACGGCTAACACTTCCACTGCCCGAATCAGACATTGCTAATGTAAAAAAGGGAATGGAAACAACGGTTACCTTTCCGGAGCTTGCAGGGGAAGCTTTCGTGGCAAAAATCAGCAGGATGTCTAATGCGCTTGACCCTGCATCCAAAACAATGCAGGTGGAAATAGATATTGATAATTCCAAAGGGCTTATCAAACCAGGCATGTATGCAAAAGTACTAATTCAAACCAGCAGCCGAGATGGCGTATTATCTCTGCCCATCACTGCACAGGTGTCCTTCCAGAATCAGCTTTTTGTTCTGGTGGCAAAAGATGGTAAAGTAGAACGTGTTCCTTTAAGGAAAGGATTAGCCGGTAAAGATTATTTTGAAATCCTGAACCAAGAAATCACAGAAAATTCTCTGGTAATTGTTCAGGGAAAAGGTTTGGTAAAGCCCGGGCAAATTGTTAAACCACAATTAAAAAATTAAATATGCAGTAGCCTATATGGAACAAGGCTTCACCAATTAAAAATAATATACATATGAAATAGCCATGCACCGAACCATGCACAAACAGCAATGAATATAACTTGGCGTATTCCATATGACAATTAAAAAACAAAATATATACATATGAAACCATTGATAATAATTCTGCTTATGGTATTTCCCATAGCTCTATCGGCACAGGAAAACACCATACTAATCAATCTGGAAACTGTTCTAAAATTAGGCGGTGCGGACAATCTCACCATTAAAGAATATCAGCAAAGGCAGGAGCTGGCAGGAGCTGATTTGTCAAAAGCCAGAGAATGGTGGCTTCCGGAAGTTTATGCAGGTTTGCAGAACCACCGCCAATGGGGGGCTGCAATGAATGCCGATGGCAGGTTTTTTCTTGATGTGGATAGAAGAAACTTATGGACAGGGCTTGGCTTAAATGCAAGATGGGATTTGGCAGATGGTTTATATCTGGCAAAAGCGGCAAACATAAGGGCCCAGGCCGCTCTGCACCTTTCGCAGGCGGAAAGAAACAAGGCCCTGCTTGAAAGCATTGAAGCTTATTATGATTTTCTTGCAGCACAACTTTACTACAATGCTTATGAACAGTTAGAAACACAGGCTGGCACCATTATTCAACAAGTGGAGGTGCAGGTTCAGGCAGGAATGCGTTATGAATCTGAACTGCTGCTTTCTAAAAGCAACCTGAACCATTTAAGAATTGAAAAACTAAATGCAAGGACAGATTATTTAAAAAAATCCGCAAAGCTTGTTCAACTTCTTAACCTTGCTCCTCAGACTCAATTAGCAAGTGCGGATACAATGCTTGCACCATTAGTCCTTAACAATACAGAGGTGGAGAATTTTGAAAATGCTTATGCCAACCGTCCTGAAATAAAAGCAGGTGAACTAAGCCTTAAATCTCTTCAGACAGAAAGAAGAACCACAACAACAGGTTTGCTTTTACCGCAATTGCAAGTTGGTGCATTCAGTTCACAATTTGGAAGGGGCTTTCAGCCTGTAAGGCCGATGTTTCCAAAGGAATATCCGAATCCGCAGGCAATGTATCCAACATCAGCAATTGATATTTCTTTAATGTGGAGAATTCCCATTGGCAGGATTTTTTATGCAGGTGATTTAAAGCAATTCGACAGTCGCTTAAAGCTTCAGGAAATTCAGATAGAACAGCAAAAGGCAAAAATAAATGAGGAGCTTATTTCGGAACGGGCACAAATATCCATCAGCCAGCAACAAATAGAAATAGCCCGAGAAGGTTTGGAATTTGCAGCAAAAGCCCTGGAGCAAAACATCCAAAGGCAGGAACAGGGTCTTGTAAGGCCATTTGAAATTTTGCAAACACAGGAAGTATTTATAAAATCTTAATTGGATTATCTTAAATCTGTTGCTGCATATAATAAGGCTCAGTACAGGTTGATGGTGGCAAAGGGTGGGAATTTGTGAGAATGCCCATTTAAAAAAAATGGAAATATAGTTTAAGAGCGTTATATAAAATAAGAAATCCCTTAACAAAAAGTCAAGGAGATTTCTTACAAATAATTAGCATTTATTTTTTCATTATTTTCATTCTGCTTATTGCTCTATTTTGGTTTAATTCAATAAAATACAAACCTGGTGTATAATCCTTTAGATCTAATGAATAATTGTTGCCTGAACTGACTTTTTTTTCAGTTAGCAATTGACCGGTTAAAGTAAACACTTTAATTACTGTTCCGGTTAGATCCTTGGTAGAAAGCAAAGTAATCAGATCACTTGTTGGATTTGGGTAAGCAGAAATTTTATCGTCTGCTTTGTTATCTACTAAGCCAACTGAACTAGCTCCCAACAATCTTGTTATCCTGTTTCTTGCAATACCGTTAAATGAGGTAAACTCTCCCAAGGCAATTATTTTACCGTCACTTTGAATGACTGTGGATTGTACCGTAACATCAAACCCTGTTCCGGGGTCAAAGTCCGTATCAAGGATGCCATCGGCATTTAAGCGAGAAATCCTATTTATTGAGGTTCCGTTAAAGTTGGTAAACCGCCCCCCTACAATTATTTTACCGTCACTTTGAATGGCTGTGGAATAAACCGCATGGTTAAACCCTGAGCCCGTGTCAAAGCTAAGATCAAGGGTGCCATCGGCATTTAAGCGGGCAATAAAATTTCTTGTGCCTGAGTTCGAAAACCACCCCCCTACAATTATTTTACCGTCACTTTGAATGGTTATGGACTGTACACTACCGTTAAACGCTGCTCCGGGATTAAAGCCCGCATCAAGGGTGCCATTGGCATTTAAGCGGGCAATATAATTTCTTGCCAACCCGTTATAAGAGGTAAAATTCCCCCCTACAATTATTTTACCGTCACTTTGAATGGCTATGGAATTGACCCAGCTGTTAAACCCACTTCCAGGGTTGAAGGTCGCATCAATTGTACCAGCGGCATTTAATCGGGCAATCCTGTTTCTTGACGTTCCGTTAAAGTCGGTAAAATATCCTCCCACAATTATTTTACCATTGCTTTGAATCGCTGTGGAAGTTACAGAATTGTTAAACCCAGTTCCAGGGTTAAAGCTAAGATCAAGGGTGCCATTGGCATTTAAGCGGGCAATATGATTTCTTGCCGTTCCGTTAAAGTCGGTAAACTGTCCCCCTACAATTATTTTACCGTCACTTTGAATGACTGTGGAAGTCACCGCAACAATAAACCCAGTTCCAGGGTCAAAACCCGTATCAAGGGTGCCATCGGCATTTATGCGAGCAATCCTGTTTCTTGATGTTCCGTTGAAGGTAGTATACCACCCACCTACAATTATTTTACCGTCACTTTGAATAGCTGTGGAATATACTGGACCGTCAAAGCCTATTCCCGGATTAAAGCTGGGGTCGTTAGCACCAGGTTGGGCAAAGGCAGAGACTAATAAAAAACCTGAGAAAATTAAAGTGTAGATTTTTTTCATAAACTTTGTTTGTATTTACTATGTTACAGTGGAAATATTTTTATCCTTTAAATTACTTACAAAGGTATTATTAAAACCCACATTTATACTTTTTGAATCAGAAAACAGGAAATACTTATTTTATCAAGGAGTTTTTGAATTATGCCAAAAGAACATAATCAAATTGTAGTTAAGAGCTTTAGCGCTGCAGGCATGTTCTTTAACTTTATAAACACAGCAAGTTTCCAGATCATGCTGTGAATATCGTACCCGCAACTTGCCATTACTGCAACAGACAGAAATAGAAAGTAAAGGTTTGGAATTTGCAGCAAAAGCCCTGGAGCAAAACATCCAAATCGGTTGAAGCTTATAATAAGTCTCAGTACAGGTTGATGGTTGCTAGGGGTGGGAATTTGTGAAATTGTTTATTCGCTTTATTATTGAAACAACAGGCTTAATGCTTTTGAGACACTTTGATTTCCTTAGTGGATATTTAACTTTTTGCCAGAGAACATGAAGAAAACTTAGTTGTAGTTATGCCTCAATAATTCTACCTACTAGCATCATCACGCGAGTGCCTTGAATGCATATTGGAAGATGAAGCAAAAAGTGAAGGTTTTAAGGCTTAAGCTGACAGTATTTAGCCATAAAAACTAAAACAAGATTAAATCAAATTTCAATAACACTTTTAATTTCTTCTTCTATTTCTTTTATGGAATCCTTCAATTGTTTAAATGTATTTATCACAAAATATTTTTCCTGCAATATACCCGTTTGGAATTCCTGATTCATAATCTCTCTCACATTGAAATTTATTTTTCTTGATTTATTGGAGAATGCATTTGTTGTTTCATCTTTTGAAGAAATAATTCCTGCACCGTAAACTTTTAACTCACCCTGTTCTTCAATCAATCCAAACTCAATGGTGAACCAATATAACCGCTGAAGCATTTTTATTATTTGCTCGTTGTGAATGTGTTTGGTTGCGATGATACCTATAGTGTGAAAAAAATCGCAGTAATCAGTATTTGTAAGAAGTGGTGCATGACCAAAGACATCGTGAAACATATCCGGTTCTTCAAGATAATCAAGTTCTGAGAGTTTCCTTATCCAACAAGTGGCAGTAAATTTTTTCTCAGAAAGATGATTGAAAAATTCTTCGGCAGGACTAATACAGGGAACAGTTAAAAGTTTCCAGCCGGTAAAGTTCATCAACCTATCGTTTACTTCATTAAAATCCGGTATTTTTTCCGGGGTAAATCCAATATTTTTAACAGCAATTAAAAAGTCATTGGATGCTTTTTTTGAAAGCACCTCCATCTGACGGCAATATAACGTTTTCCATACCAGAAAATCTTCTCCTTTATAGCTACTGTAGACTTGTTCTAAAGGTTTTATTCTTTTCATTATAATTGTTTATGTAACTATTCAGTATCCAATTTACTGATGAGGGACAATGCAAATAGAACATTTTGTCCAGACTTGATTGTGGTGTCAATTACAGATCGGATTATTGCAAAAATATCGGCACCTTCTAGTGAT
>JALYPI010000232.1 GCA_030856445.1 Bacteroidota bacterium | reverse complement strand
CTTGCCAATGGAGTTTGATTTTTACCTTGGCAAAGGTCTGTTGTATCTTAGTGATCTACTAATTTAGCACTCTCTTTAAATGAACAAGCCCTGTTTTGTTATAAACAAAAATTCACCAAAGGTCTGTTTTTTGAAATTCCAGGACAAAACCGGTTAACAAAACACCAGAAATTGTTAATAAACTACCAACTTTGGATTTGAACTGAATAGTTACAACCTGCTTTAGTTTAAATTTAATAATAGCTCAGGTATTTACAAAAAAAACACCCTTTCAAAATAATTGAAAGGGTGTTTTTTTTTGACTATAATTATTACATCATGCCACCCATTCCACCCATACCGCCCATTGGAGGAGCAGGAGCTTCTTCTTTCTGCTCAGCAAGCACGCATTCTGTAGTAAGTAACATACCAGCAATAGAAGCTGCATTTTCAAGTGCAATACGAGAAACCTTTGTTGGATCAATTACACCAGCAGCAAGTAAATTTTCATATACTTCTGTTCTAGCATTATAACCAAAATCAGCTTTTCCTTCTTTTACTTTTTGGATCACTATGGAGCCTTCCCCACCTGCGTTAGCAACAATTTGACGAAGAGGTTCTTCAATAGCTCTTTTTACAATAGCAACACCAGTTGTTTCATCTTCATTAATTCCTTTGATTTTGTCAAGGGCTTCAATTGCACGAATATAAGCAACTCCACCACCAGGAATAATTCCTTCTTCAACAGCAGCTCTTGTAGCATTTAAAGCATCGTCTACCCTGTCTTTTTTCTCTTTCATTTCCACTTCAGTTGCAGCTCCAACATACAGTACTGCTACACCGCCTGCAAGTTTTGCAAGTCTTTCCTGAAGCTTTTCTTTATCATAATCAGATGAAGTAGACTCTATCTGAGCTTTGATTTGTTTAACCCTTCCACTGATATCTTCTTTTTTACCTGATCCATTTACTATTGTAGTGTTATCTTTATCAATAGTGATTTTTTCAGCTTGTCCAAGATCCTTTAATTCAGTATTTTCAAGTTTAAATCCTTGTTCTTCTGAAATTACTGTTCCGCCCGTTAATACTGCAATGTCTTCAAGCATAGCTTTTCTTCTATCTCCAAAACCAGGTGCTTTAACAGCTGCGATTTTCAATGAACCTCTGATTTTATTTACAACAAGAGTCGCAAGTGCTTCTCCGTCAATGTCCTCGGCAATAATTAAAAGTGGTCTGCCGGATTGAACAGATTTTTCAAGAATAGGTAGCAGATCTTTCATTGCTGATACTTTTTTCTCATAAATCAGAATATAAGGGTTTTCAAGAACCGCTTCCATTTTATCCGGATTTGTTACAAAATATGGTGAGATGTAACCTCTGTCAAATTGCATACCTTCAACTATCTCTACCGTAGTTTCTGTTCCTTTTGCTTCTTCCACAGTAATAACACCTTCATTAGTAACTTTTGCCATTGCCTCAGCAATTAGTTTACCGATTGTGTTGTCATTGTTGGCTGAAATAGTAGCAACTTGTTCAATCTTTCTGTTATCATCACCAACAGCTTGTGATTGTTTTTTAAGGTTTTCAATAACAGCTTCAACTGCTTTATCAATACCTCTTTTTAAATCCATCGGATTGGCTCCTGCAGCCACATTTTTTAAACCTGCAGTTACAATAGCTTGAGCAAGAACTGTTGCAGTTGTTGTACCATCACCAGCTAAATCAGCTGTTTTAGATGCTACTTCTTTTAGCATTTGAGCGCCCATGTTTTCAACAGGGTCAGATAGTTCAATTTCTTTAGCTACAGTTACTCCATCTTTGGTAATTGCAGGAGAGCCGAATTTTTTATCAATAATAACATTACGGCCTTTTGGTCCTAGTGTAACTTTAACTGCATTTGCTAATGCATCAACGCCTCTTTTTAGAGCGTCCCTTGCTTCCAGATTGTAAGTGATATCTTTTGCCATTTCTCTTAAATTTTAAATTATTAAATTAATTAAACAATTGCAAAAATGTCTGATTCACGCATGATCAGATATTCTTTCCCTTCTACATTTACTTCTGTACCGGCATATTTTCCATAAAGGATTTCATCCCCTACTTTTACTGTTAAAGGCTCATCTTTTTTACCTATTCCTACCGCTATTACTCTTCCTTTTTGAGGCTTTTCTTTAGCAGTATCTGGAATGATAATTCCACTTGCGGTTTTTTCTTCAGCAGCAGCTACTTCTACAAGAACTCTGTCTGCTAATGGTTTAATTTTTACGTCTGACATTTTCATATTTATTTTAATCGTTAAACATTAAATTTTTGCAGAAATCCTTCTTTCATATTTTATGCCAAGAGGTATTTAAGATGCCTGATCAAAAAAATCAGGACATTTTAACAGGTTTAAACAAAAATGTCAGCAAGTTGATGACAAGCTGACATTTTTATTCCTGAATATTCTTTCAGAAAAATAATTGAATAGTGTTTTTTTACTTTAATCCTTAAAAACAGGACTGTTTTATTTACTCTGCTTCTGGAGTTTCAGGAAGTTGCTGACCGGCTGGAGCAGGTGCCATATCTATTTGCTGTTCAATTTCAGAACCTTGTATTGTTCCGCTTGATTTGTCTACTACAGCACTAAATAAGCTTAATGCAACAAGTGCAATGGCTAAAGTCCAGGTTGCCTTCTCCAAAAAATCTGCAGTTTTTCTTACTCCCATAATTTGAGTTGAGGAAGCAAAAGATGAAGATAATCCTCCTCCTTTTGGATTTTGAATCAATACAACAAGCACAAGTAAAATGCAAACTATTATTAACAAAACTGATATTAAAATACTCATTAGATATATGTTTTAGTGTTTATTTTTCTTTTATTTCCTTAATAAGGGCTGCAAAGTAAGTGGATTTTTCCGGATATTTCAAAATTAAATTTTCATATATTTTAATAGCCTTAGTAAAATTGCCTTGTTTAGCATACACTTTTGCAAGTGTTTCTGTTACAAAGTTGTCATTTTCCACTACACTCATTCGCGCAAGGTTCACTGGAGAGAAAAACGCAGTTTTCTTTGGTTTTATTTTAGGCTCTTCCTGAATAAATTTTGCAATTAAGTCATTTGCTGGTCCTACTGAGTTAATTTCTTCGCTATGTTTTTTTTCATCTTTTTTACTCAATGTTTTCATCCATTGGCTGAAAGTATGCTTTTCTTCAGCAAAAGAATCATTTAACTTCTCCTGTTTCTTTTTATTTTCAATTATTGGAATCTGAGATAAATCATGTTCAATGGCTACCTGTATTGCCTCGTTTAACACCTCTGTTTCCAAAATAGATATTCCATTGAAAATAGTTGACTCGTCTTGTTCTTCCTGAGTATTAATAATGCCAGGTAATGAGTTTTTGTTTTCCTTATCTGCATTTCCCTTCTCGCTGTTTTCTTCCTTTGATAAATGCACTGTCTCTGATTCAACTTGTTTTTCCTCTTTGGATATTTCAGGAGTTTTAACTAGTATATCTTTTGAAATTTTATCGTGAATCAACTTTTCCTCTTGCTTTTTTTCAACAACGGGGGATTTTTCTTTAGAAGTTTCTTCTTTAGTTTCGGTGGATTTAATTTCAACAGTATTTAAAACTGCTGTTTCTGTAATTTCTGTTTTTTTCTCTGGCTTTGGTAATTGTGTATTGTCTTTAACTTTTTGTTGCTCTTCCTTTTTATTTTCTACAATTTTTGGAGTTTCACCAGGAGCTATAACTGATTCTGCTTGGATTGGTTTAATAGTAATTTGTAAATCTTTTTCAACCTTATTAATTTTAGCTTTTAACTCGGGCTGCATTATGAATTTATAAAGAATCCTTCTGTCTGCTGAATAAGCAGCTGCAATTTTTAATCGGTTATGGTAATGAATGTTTTTTTCATTGTGAAGTGATTTTAAATATAAGAGCTGAGCAGTCTGACAATAAGGAAACTCATGCAATAGTGTTTCCAGCATTTTGCTTGCCTTGTTATTTAATTGCTCAGGCTGCTGCATAAAATTTAAAAATTGCTCCTTTTTCATTTTACCAGTTACTTACAGCCCTATTAAATATGTCCTGGACTAATTGATCATTTATTTCTTTAATCAGAACCATTTCAACATCTGATAAATTCTTACTTGAATCATAATCAGTAAATCGATTAAATGATGCTTCAAAATTTTGGGTTTCATCTTTTGTATTGATGAACTTTACATTTACTGTAATTGTTAATCTGTTATAAGATGCCTGTGAAATTTGACCAGCCTGAATAGCAACAGGCATTGTGCTATAACCCGTAATGGAACCTTCAAAATGTAAATGGCCATTGCGTTCAACTAGGTTAAGATTAGTTTGACTTAAAAAAATATTTCTTAATGCTTCAGTGAATTCCTGACTTAAAAGAGGTTGAGCTAAGGGTGCATAATTTGGAAAATATTGAATAGAAACAGTTTTTACATCAGGGGCAATTGAAGCACCAGTAAATGAATAATTCATTTTACAGGATGAAGCAACACTAATTATTACTACAAAAAATAACGCTTTAATAGAAGACCTATTCATAAAATGCCGCAATTAATTTATTTCATATTCTTTTATTTTTCTATACAATGTTCTTTCAGAAATCCCCAATTCATTAGCTGCATTTTTTCTTTTGCCTTTGTGTTTTTTTAGGGCCTTCTTTATCAATTCAATTTCGGTTTCTTCCAGAGACAATGACTCATCTTCAACAATTTCATGATCATTGTCTTCATCTTCAATGGCATCATGTTTATAAACAGGGTAATGTATTTCCGGCTCAGTTGATCCTTCAGCAGTACGCTCAGGAGTTAAATTATTAATTAGTCCTGCATAATTTTCACGCAGTTCCTTAGTAATGCCATCACGCTGAATAATCTCAAAAACTAATTTTTTTAAATCCGTTATATCCCTTCGCATATCAAATAGTACCTTATATAAAATATCCCTTTCAGAAAACTCTGAAGCAGATTCATCTCCTTTATAAAGAGCAGGAAGCTTGCTTATGTTTTCATGCGGAAGGTATTTTAAAAGTTGATCCGCATTAATTTCCCTTGTCTTTTCAATTATTGAAACTTGTTCTGTAACGTTCTTTAATTGCCTGATATTTCCAGGCCAGGGAAAATTAACAAGAATTTCCTTTGCTTTATCATCTAATTTAATGGGAGGCATTTTATATTTATCTGCAAAATCAGTTGCGAACTTTCTAAAAAGCAAATAAATATCTTCTTTTCTATCTCTAAGAGCAGGAATAATTACAGGAACAGTATTTAATCGGTAATAAAGATCTTCACGAAATTTTCCTTTTTGAATTGCCTCAGGTATTTTAACATTTGTGGCGGCAACTATCCTAACATTTGTTTTTTGCACTTTTGAAGAACCAACACGAATAAATTCCCCCGATTCAAGCACTCTTAAAAATCTGGCCTGCGTTTGAAGTGGTAGTTCAGCTACCTCGTCCATAAAGATTGTTCCTCCGTTAGCAACCTCAAAATATCCTTTCCTGGCCTCGTGTGCACCTGTGAAAGAACCTTTTTCATGACCAAAAAGTTCTGAGTCAATTGTTCCCTCAGGTATTGCTCCGCAATTTACTGCTATATATGGACCATGTTTTCTTGCGCTTAATTGATGAATGATTTGCGGCATTGCTTCTTTTCCTGTTCCACTTTCACCGGAGATCAATACAGACAAATCAGTTGGCGCAACTTGCATTGCAATATCAATAGCTCTATTTAATAATGGGCTGTCACCAATAATTCCAAATCGCTGCTTAATCTGTTGAATAGTCATCTTTTTATTGTCTTTTTTATTATTCAACAATCAAACCAAGCAAAGTCCCAGATGTACAATCAGTTACTTTTACCATTACATAATCTCCAGTCTTTGAGTTTTTTCTTGGAAAAATAATTGTTGTGTTTTGGCTTGTTCTTCCTGAAAAATCATTTTCTGATCTTTTAGAAATTCTATCAATTAGAACTTTGAAGGTCTTTCCAATAGCTGCTTTGTTTCTGCCTAAAGAATGAGAGTGTTGTAGTTTGATAATTTCATTTAATCTTTCAGCTTTTAAAGCTTCTGGAACATCGTCCTTGTATTTTCTTTCTGCAAGTGTATTTGGTCTTTCGGAATATTTATACATATAAGCATGCTCGTATTTAACAAGCTCCATGAGTGATAAAGTTTCTAAGTGTTGTTCTTGGGTTTCAGAGCTAAAGCCAGTAATAATATCGGTGGTTATAGCACAATCAGGAATAATATTTCTAATAGAGCTGATTCTTTCCAGATACCATTCTCGGCTGTACCCTCTGTTCATTTTTTCAAGCAAAAGCGAACTGCCTGATTGCACAGGAAGATGTATGTAATTGCATATGTTTTCGTATTTTTTTATAACATAAAGAACATCATCACCCATGTCTTTAGGATGAGAAGTGGAAAATCGAATTCTTAATTCAGGACTCACCAATGCCACCATTTCAAGTAGGCGGGAAAAATGTATGGTTTCCTGATTTGTTTCATTTTTCCACTTATACGAATCAACGTTCTGGCCTAATAAGGTAACTTCTTTATATCCATTATTAACTAGTTCAAGGGCTTCATTTACAATTGAAAAAGCATCCCGGCTTCTTTCCCTTCCTCTAGTAAAAGGTACAACACAAAATGAGCACATATTATCACAGCCCCGCATAATGGAAATATAAGCGGAAACACCATTGCTCCCCAACCTAACAGGGCTAATATCAGCATATGTTTCCTCCCTTGACAAAAGCACATTAACTGCTTTTTGACCTGATTCAACTGATTCAATTAAATTAGGCAAATCACGGTATGCATCAGGACCTACAACGATATCAACAAGTTTTTCCTCTTCAAGTAATTTAGATTTTATCCGTTCCGCCATACAACCTAATACTCCTATTATTAAAGAAGGCTTTTGCCTTTTTAGAGCATTAAATTGTTTTAACCGGTTACGGATTTTTAATTCTGCATTATCTCTTATTGCGCAAGTATTAATAAAAATAACATCTGATTCATCTGAATTAGTAGTTGTAGAAAATCCGTTTTTTATTAAAATGGAGGCTACAATTTCACTATCAGAAAAGTTCATTGCACACCCGTAACTTTCAAGGTAAAACTTTTTTCCTCCTTGTCCGACTTCTGATAAAATATTTAAAACTTCGCCCTGTTTTTTTTCGTTTATTATTTTTTCTGGCAAATTCATTTGAAAATATTTACTAAATTTAGATATTAATGACTGCAAAGTTAAAAAAAGATAGTGACAAAATGGCATATATGAAAAACGTTTTTATCACTACTATACTTTGATAAGTACAATTTTCAGTACTTTCAATAGTTAGAATAAAATTATTATTTTGAAATAACTTTTAGTTTTCCTTTACTTTGCGAATAATTTTCAAAATTAGGAAACGTGTTGAAAGGCAATAAATTTAAATAAATATGGCAAAAAATCTGGTAATTGTAGAGTCACCTGCTAAAGCTAAAACTATAGAAGGTTTTTTAGGAAAAGATTTTCAAGTTAAATCAAGTTATGGTCACGTAAGAGATTTAGCTAAGAAAGGCTTGGCAATTGATATTGAAAATCAGTTCCAGCCTCAATATGAGGTCATGCCGGATAAAAAGGAGGTAATTGCTGAGTTGAAAAAGTTAGCAAAGGGAGCCGAGATGGTTTGGCTTGCAACGGATGAGGACCGTGAGGGAGAAGCTATATCATGGCATTTGTTTGAAACTTTGAAATTAACTGATGCAAAAACAAAACGTATTGTTTTTCACGAGATTACCAAACCTGCTATCATGCGGGCCATTGAGCAACCAAGAAGCATTGATAAAAAACTTGTAGATGCCCAGCAAGCAAGAAGAATACTTGATAGACTGGTTGGTTTTGAAATTTCTCCTGTATTGTGGAAAAAAGTAAAGCCATCTCTTTCAGCTGGACGCGTTCAGTCGGTGGCGGTAAGGCTAATTGTAGAAAGAGAAAGAGCGATAATGGATTTTAAATCTGTTTCTGCATTTAAAATAACAGCAAACTTTGAAGTAGGAGGACATTCAATTCTTAAAGCAGAATATCCAAAACGTTTTTCAACTGAGCAGCAAGCGGACGAATTTTTAAAAAGTAGTTCAGGAGCAGATTTTATTATTGAAAATCTTGAAACCCGCCCTGCAAAAAAATCGCCATCTGCTCCATTTACTACTTCAACTCTTCAACAGGAAGCAAGTCGTAAACTAGGATTTTCAGTTGCCCAGACAATGGTTGTAGCTCAAAAGCTATACGAATCAGGAAAAATCACCTACATGAGAACTGATTCAGTAAATTTATCTGAAACTGCTGTTTCTTCTGCAAAAGAAGAAATAATTAATTCATATGGGAAGGAATACGTTCAAATAAGACAGTATAAAACAAAAGCAAAAGGAGCACAGGAAGCTCATGAGGCAATTCGACCTACTTATATGAATAATCATTCTGTAAAAGGTGATTCCTCTGAGCAAAGATTATACGAGATGATATGGAAAAGAACTATAGCCTCTCAAATGAGTGATGCCCAGCTTGAAAAGACTACTGCCACCATAAATATTTCAACCAATAATGAAAAATTAATTGCCGAAGGAGAAGTTTTAAAGTTCGAAGGATTTTTAAAAGTTTATCTAGAATCAACTGATGAAGAGGAAGAAGAAGTTCAAAGTGGTATGCTGCCTCCATTGAAAAAAGGGGAGAAGCTGAGCCTAAATAAGATGACTGCAATGGAAAGGTTTACACACCACCCTCCACGATATACAGAGGCAAGCCTTGTAAAAAAACTTGAAGAACTTGGAATTGGACGACCTTCTACTTATGCTCCCACAATATCTACAATTCAAAGAAGAGGATATGTTGTAAAGGAGGAAAGACAAGGAGTTGAAAGGGCATACAGAGTATTGTCACTAATTAACAGCAGTATTAAAAAAGAAACTCTTACTGAAATTACGGGAGCAGAAAAAAATAAATTATTCCCAACAGATATAGGAATGGTTGTAACTGATTTTTTAGTAGAACACTTTACAACTATATTGGACTATAATTTCACTGCCAAGGTTGAAAAGGAATTTGATGAAATTGCTGAAGGGCAAATTGTGTGGAATAAAATGATTGATTCTTTTTATAAAAATTTCCATAAAACAGTTGAAGTTACACTTGAAACATCCGAGAGGGCTTCTGGCGAAAGAAATTTAGGTGTTGATCCCGTTAGTGGCAAATCAGTCTATGCGCGAATAGGAAGATTTGGTCCACTTGTGCAGTTGGGAGAACCTGATGGGGAGGATAAACCGAAATTTGCCAGCTTAAGATCTGATCAGAGATTAGAACAAATAACTCTTGAAGATGCACTTGAATTGTTTAAGCTGCCTAGGCAAATTGGTCAGTATGAAGACAATGAAATGACTGTAAGCATAGGAAGGTTTGGGCCATATATAAAACATAAGAGTGCTTTTTATTCCTTAAAAAAGGAAGATGATCCGTATTCAATTGAAAAAGAAAGAGCTGTTGAATTAATTGAAGCAAAAAGAAAAGCAGACAGGGAAAAAGTAATAAAAACTTTTGAAGGTAATAAGGAGGTACAGGTGTTGAATGGGAGGTGGGGCCCATATATTTCTATTGGGAAAGAAAATTATAAGATTCCAAAAGAAAAAGACCCCATATCTTTAACACTTGAGGAGTGTTTAAAAATAGCAGCAGAGGCTCCGGCACCTAAAAATAGAGGTAAAGTAAAGGCTAAGGCTAAGCCCAAAGCTCGTGTGGCAAAATCAAAATGATTGAATTCAGATAATGGATATTTCAATATTCTTTGAGCCTTTAGAGATTCAAAATAGCGACTTTTTACCAGGAACAATCGGATCTCTTGTGCATTTAAATAATGGATCAGACTTTCCTGAGATGTCTGATTTTAAAATTGCTATTATTGGTGTAAAAGAGGACAGACGCTCAATTGATAATAAAGGTTGTTCGGAAGCTCCGGATAAAGTAAGAGCAAGTTTTTATAAACTTTTTCCAGGAGCCAATCACCTTAAAGATATTATTGATCTAGGTAATATTAACGCAGGACATACTGTTGAGGATACTTATTATGCTCTTTCATCTGCGGTTTCTTTCTTAATTCAAAATAACATTATCCCCCTTATTATTGGAGGAGGCCAGGATCTTACCTATGCTAATTATCTTGCCTATGAAAAGCTTGAGCAAACTGTGAATCTGGTAACAATTGATCCCAGTATTGATTTAGGCCCTGTTGAAGGAGTTTTAAACTCCCGTTCCTATTTGAATCAGATTATCCTTCACAAGCCAAATTTTTTATTTAACTATAGTAATATTGGCTACCAAACTTACTTTGTTGATCAAAATTTATTGGAATTAATGTCAAAATTATATTTTGATGCTCATAGACTTGGCCAGGTAAGAGATAATTTTGAAGATGTTGAACCAATAATTAGAAATGCTGATGTTTTAAGTTTTGACATTTCATCAGTAAGATTTGCAGATGCCCCCGGATGTAAGTTGTCTACTCCTAATGGGTTTTATGGAGAGGAAGCTTGTAAAATTTCTCGGTATGCAGGAATGAGTGATAAGCTTACTTCAATTGGTTTTTATGAAATTAACCCATCAAATGATGTTAATAGTCAGACCTCGCAATTAGTTGCTCAGATGATGTGGTATTTTTTAGATGGATATTGCAGCAGGAAAAAAGATTTCCCATTAGGAGAAAAAAACGAATACTTAAAATACAGGGTTGCAATTAAAGATAGTAAACATGAAATTATATTTTACAAAAGCAATAAAAGTGATCGCTGGTGGATGGATGTTCCCTTTCCTTTGAATCATAAAGTTAAATACAGCAGGCATCATTTAGTGCCTTGTTCTTACAAAGATTATCAGATAGCCTGTAATGATGAGATGCCTGATAGGTGGTGGACGACATACTTGAAGTTAAGTTAACAGGCTTTTATAGGAGTAATTAACAATTAATTCTTGAAAAATTTTTTTTAATAATTAATTATATCTATTTTAGCGACCTGTATTGTATGCAGCAATAGACTGTATATTCAGTAAACACAAGTAAATGTTATTTATGAAGAAAATAATTATCTCTTTATCGTTGCTGTTTTCTGCTGTTGCCGGTTATTCACAGCAGGATGCCCAGTTTAGTCAAAATATGTTTAACAAACTTGCAATTAATCCTGGTTATGCTGGTAGCAGTAATGCTATTTGTGCTACATTACTTGGAAGACAGCAATGGGCAGGATTTGGAGATGGTGCACCAAAAACATTTCTTTTGAGTGTTGATGCTCCTGTAAAAGCACTTCGTGGTGGAGTTGGTTTGAATGTTGTACAGGATAAAATAGGATTCTTTAATACAAGTATAGTTAACTTGGGCTATGCATATAGATTGCCTCTAGGAAATGGAGTTTTAGGAATAGGAGCTAATGTTGGATTTATTTCTCATGCTATTAAGGGAAGTTGGAGAGCTATTGATGATTATACTCAAGACGCCTCGATTCCTAATCAAAATATTAGTGAAATGGTTTTGGATGCTTCTTTTGGATTGTATTATAATATAGGAGAGCAGCTGTATGTTGGATTGTCTTCTACACGACTTCCTGCTTCTACTGCTAGCTCCGCTGGAGGAGCCGCTCCCACAAATTATTCTTTAAATTTTGATTTTTCAAGGCATTATTATATTATGGCAGGCTACTCTCAACCAATAACAACTGAGTTAGACCTTAAACCATCCTTTCTTGTTAAAACAGATGCTGCCAGTACCCAGTTGGATTTAAATTGTAATATTATGTACAATAAAATGGCTTGGGCAGGGTTATCGTATAGAGTACAGGATGCTATTGCAGTTTTGTTAGGGTTTCAGCATAGTAGTGGATTAAAAATAGGTTATGCTTATGACTTTACAACTTCAGGGATGAAAAGGGCTGGAGAAATTAAATCAGATGGAAGTGCTAGAAGTATTAATACACACGAAATTATGTTAGGTTATTGCTTTTTAATACCAAATAATCCTAAAGTTTCCAAACATCGAAACGTTAGATTTTTATAAAATTTTAATTTATTTGTAACCAAAATCAATAATCACCGTTAAAAACCACACTTGTAATAAATCATCATACTAATTGTATGGTGATTTTGTTTCTAAGAAGGTTTTGTTGGAAACTTTATATTTAAACAGAAGGAGGAAAGATGAAAAAAATTCTCATAATTATATTTGGAGCTGCTATTATAGCTGGATGCGGTAATCCCAATCAAGGCCAGTTGGTCGGGGTACAAGGTCGTGAACTATGGTTTCAGCCTGATCCATTTGGAATGATATTTATTCCTATGGGTAGCTACAACATGGGTCCTAGTGATCAGGATATGCCATATGCGCAAACAGCCCAATCAAAAACAGTTTCTGTTCAAGCATTTTATATGGATGAGACAGAAGTTACCAATAATGAATACAGACAATTTGTTTATTGGGTTCGTGATTCCATTGCCAGAAGATTAATGGGAGAGGAAGACGAAGAAACTTATTTTACAACAGTTGATGATTACGGTGAAGATATTGATCCTCCTACAATTAACTGGGATGCCAAATTGCGTTGGAATACCCAGGAAGTAAGGGAAGCCACTGTTGATATGTACTATCCTGAAAACGAAAGATTTTACAGAAGAAAAGAGATCGACACAAGAAAACTTGATTTTGAATACTACTGGATCGATCTTCGTGAAGCAGCAAGGCGTGAAAATCGTGAACAAGGAAATACTGACAGAAGTGTATTTATTAAGAAAGATGTCATTAATGTTTATCCCGACACTCTTGCCTGGATACATGATTTCACCTATTCATTTAATGAGCCAATGACAAATATGTATTTTTGGCATCCTGCTTATGATGAATACCCTGTAGTAGGTGTTACCTGGAAACAAGCTAGAGCTTTCTGTATTTGGAGAACTCAATTGTTCAACAGTTATTTAAATTCAATTGGAAGTACATTTGTTCAGGACTTTAGATTGCCAACTGAATCAGAATGGGAGTATGCTGCCAGAGGTGGTCTTGATCTTTCTCCATACCCTTGGGGTGGACCTTATATCAGAAATAGTCGTGGATGTTTTCTTGGAAACTTTAAGCCTTTAAGAGGTAATTATATTGATGACGGT
Source organism: Bacteroidota bacterium (assembly GCA_030856445.1). Lineage (GTDB taxonomy): Bacteria > Bacteroidota > Bacteroidia > JACCXN01 > JACCXN01 > JACCXN01. The sequence continues at coordinate 14,972 of JALYPI010000232.1, read as the reverse complement.
GGTTTCCATACTGTTAAGGTAACCTCTTATTCTCCAAATGATTATGGCTTGTTCTGTATGGCAGGTAATGTTTCTGAATGGACAAACAATGCTTTTGATGAATCTGCATATAATTTTGCTCATGATTTAAACATGGATTATCAATATGATGCTAAGGACTCTGAGCCTGAAACGAAAAAAAGAAAAGTAATAAGAGGAGGTTCTTGGAAAGATATAGGTTATTATCTTCAAACTGGTACACGTACGTATGAATATCAGGATACTGCTAAATGTTATATCGGATTTAGATCAGTTATGACTTATCTTGGTAGAGCAAAAGGAGACGATATTTAATAGTTTTCATACAATAAAAGTTTTTACAATCAATTTCAAAGTTTATTTATTATTAATTTAAAACCAATAAAAAAAGCAATATTATGGGATTCATTTCATCACTTCAATCAAAAGGCGGTAAAAAATTCATGGGTTACTTATACGGCTGGGGAGCTGCTATTGTAATCGTAGGTGCGATGTTTAAAATTCAGCATTGGCCGTTTGCAGGACCTATGCTTGTTGCAGGTTTGAGTATTGAAGCTGTTATTTTCTTTTTCTCAGCCTTTGAGCCTATTCATGAAGAAACAGACTGGAGTTTAGTGTATCCTGAATTAAGAGGAGAACATGGTCATGGTGAGCATGATGATGACCAACATGTTGCTGAATTAGAAGAAACAGGAACCATTACAGAACAACTTGATAAAATGCTTGAAGAAGCCAAAATTGAACCCGAATTGCTGGCTAGTCTTGGAAGTGGATTGAGAGCACTTAGCGATTCAACTTCCAAATTGAATAACATCACTGATGCTTCAGCTGCAACTAGTGAGTTTGTTGACAACATTAAATCTGCCTCAGGTTCTGTTGGCCAGCTTGCTGAATCTTATGTTAAAGCATCAGAGTCATTAACTTCTTTAACTGTATCTTCAGAAGAAGGAGCTAATTATGCTGAACAACTTTCTAAGGTCTCTAAAAACCTTGCTGCATTAAATTCTGTTTATGAATTACAATACCAAAGTTCAAATGATCATATGCAAGTTACCAATAAAGTTTATGATGGTATTGGACAATTAATGCAAAACCTGAATGATTCCCTTGAAGATACTCAGAAATACAAAGAAAATATCGCTGAATTATCTAAAAACCTTGGAGCATTGAATACTGTTTATGGCAACATGCTTAATGCTATGAATGTAAGATCATAATTTCAAGATAAACATTCAAAAATTCATAATTAAACTAATATTTAAACTTTATAATAATTTATAAATAATGGGAGGCGGCAAATTACCACCACGGCAGAAGATGATCGGAATGATGTACCTTGTGTTGACGGCACTTCTGGCAATGAATATTTCAAAAGACATTCTAAATGCCTTTGTTATGATCAATGACAGTTTGGAATCTACTAATAGAACTTTCGGTGATAAGAATCAGATTGCTTATGATGCTTTTGACAAGGCATACACTGAAAACAAAGAAAAAGTAGGACCTTATATTAATAAGGCTAAAGAGGCTCAGAAAATGTCACAAGAATTATTAGCTCATATAGATCAAATTAAATACAAATTAATTAGAGCGACTGATAAAGTTGACCCTTCTATTCCTGATGATTCATTGTTTTTAAATAGAGTGGAAGCTAAGGATGATTATGGTACTCCAACTCATATTTTAATTGGTAGTGAACCAGCAAATCCAAGGACTGATGAGTATAGCGGAAACGAGTTGAGACTTAAAATTGAAACTTTCAGACAAAATCTGTTGGACCTTATTGATGAAAAATACAGAGCAAGTATGAATATTGGTCTTGTGTTAGAGGCAGGTGAGCAGAATGGCGTTAAAAACGTACCATGGGAGGTTATTAATTTTGATCATACCCCATTGGCAGCTACAATTACTATTCTAACTAAATTACAAACAGATATTAGAAATGCTGAGTCTGATGTGGTTAAAGCTCTTTTTAGTCAAGTTGATGCCTCGGATTTTAAATTTGATGTGGTTGAAGCCAAAGTTATTCCTCAATCAAATTATGTACTTGTTGGTGATTCTTTTAAAGCGGATATATTCGTTGCTGCTTACAGTAGTACTCAAAATCCAGACATTTTAGTTGGGGAGTTGGATACTGCAACATTACAGTTTAAAGGCGAATCCAGAGCAATTAATGTAGCTAACGGAGTAGGGAAATTCAGAAAGAAAGGTGAAGCAGAAGGCCTTCAGACAATTAGAGGGGTAATAAACTTGAAAGCTCCTGATGGAAGCGTTAAGCCTTATCCTTTTAAGACAGAATATATGGTTGCTAAGGGTGGAGTGGTTGTTTCTCCTACTAAAATGAATGTTCTTTATATTGGTGTTGATAACCCTCTTGATATTTCTGTATCTGGTATTGCTGCTGAAAATATTGTACCTACTTTATCAGGAGGTTCTCTTTCTGGATCTAAAGGAAAATATATTGCAAGGGTACAAAGTGGAGTTAAAGCAACTGTAAATGTTTCTGCAAAAGTAGGTTCAGATACCAAATCAATGGGTAGTGCGGAATTCAGAGTTAAAAGAGTGCCAGATCCTATTGCTAAATTTGCTGGGAAAACGGGAGCTGCAAATATTACAAGAAGTGATTTAACTACTTCTCTAGGTGTTATTGCAGATCTTGAGAACTTTGACTTTGACCTTAGATTTAAAGTACTTGAATTTGATATTACTGCTGTAATTGGTGGTTTTGACGTAACAAAAGTATCTAAAAGCAATATGGTTTCTGAAGAACAAAAAGCTATGTTGAAAAATGTTAAGCCAGGTGGTAAAGTATATATTGAAAATATTAAGGTTAAAGGTGAAGATGGTACAATTAGAACATTAAGCCCAATTAACCTAAAAGTAATGTAATTTAAACCAATGGAGGGCGCTATATGAAATTTGCCAAAATATTAATAGTAGTTACTGTATTTGCAGCAATTCCTGTTGCGCTTAAAGCCCAACAGGTCTTAGATGGTATTTATGTTAAAGAACATACTCCTTCACGTGCGCCAATTCCATATACACATTTGCGTGAAGCAGATGTAATGTGGAGCCATAGGATATGGAGAACTATTGATTTAAGAGAAAAAATCAATCATCCTCTTTATTATCCCAATGAGCCGGTGAACGGAAGAATGTCGCTTTTTGATGTTATTAAAAAAGGCCTGAATGAGGGAACTCTTTTAGCTTTTGATAATTCACAAGATGATTTCAGAGTATTATTGACTAAAGCCCAGGCCTTGGAAACACTTTCCAAAGTTGCATCTAAACAAGCGGAAGATCCAAATAACCCTGGTATGTATTTTGAAATTATTGATACTATTAACGTAGAATCAAGAGATGTGATTTCATATCAACTTAAGGAAGATTGGTTTTTCGATAATCAAAGGTCTGTTTTGGATGTTAGGATTATAGGGATTGCACCAATTGTTATTACTCGTGATGAAGATGGTGCTGAAAGGGGTAAGTCTTTACTTTTTTGGTTGTATTTTCCTAATTGTAGAGAAGTGTTTGCCAATTATGAAACTTTTAACCGTACCAATGACGCTGAGCGAAGAACTTATGATGATGTATTCTGGAAAAGAATGTTTGGAAGTTTTATTGTAAAGCAAACTAACGTTTATGATCGTACTATTGCTGAATATTACACAGGTTTAGATGCCTTGCTTGAGGCTGACAAAATCAAAAATGATATATTCACTATGGAAATGGATATGTGGCATTACTAACATTTGTATTTAAACAAAAAAGGCTCAATTTATATTGGGCCTTTTTTGTTTATAATTTAAAATTTTTATTTGTTTTTTAGTCCAACCTTTTATGTTGGGCTTTTTATTTAGACTTTAAGTTAATTTTAAGTAGCACAAAAGTTGATTAAACTTAAGTTCCAATAAATTTAATTTTACAAGGCAATAATTACACTTTTTTTATTTTCCTGATTGTTTTATAAAAAATGGAATATGCCCCTTCCTCCCAATTTACTTGTAAATCTATTATCTTCAAATATTTCATCTTCTTTTACGTTAAATAGAAACAATTAATTGCTTTAAAATAAAGAAGATATGAAATTATTAAAGGTTTTATTATTTACAAACTTTACCTTTTTATCTGCTGTTGTCTTTTCCCAGGACCATACAATGGGCAACTTTGAAGATGGAATTTATAAGAAAGAACGTTCTTTAGAAAAAGAGCCAATAGCATACGCTCATGTGCGTGAGGCTGATGTTATGTGGTCAAAAAGAATATGGCGAAGATTGGATATGAGAGAAAAGATGAATCATCCTATTTATTTTCCTAATGAGCCTACAAATGGCCGTAAATCACTTTTTGATGTTATTGTATCGGGTATATCTGACGGAACATTATATGCTTTTGATCCTGCTTATGATGATTTTAGAAATCAACTCACTGAAGATCAGGCAATGGAAACCTTACAAAGGGTTGTATCTAAACAAGTGGAAGACCCAAATAATCCAGGAATGTATTTTGAAATTACGGATACAATTAAAATTGAATCTAGAGATGTTTTGCAATATCAGCTTAAAGAAGATTGGTTTTTTGATAAACAACGCTCTGTTATGGATGTAAGAATAGTTGGCATTGCTCCAATAGTAATAACCCGGGATGAGGATGGTTTTGAAAGAGGAAAAGCAATTCCATTTTGGCTGTATTTTCCAAATTGCAGGGAAGTTTTTGCCAATGCTGAAACATTTAACAGGTCAAATGATGCAGAGCGTAGAACTTATGATGATATTTTCTGGAAAAGAATGTTTAGTAGCTACATAGTAAAAGAATCAAATGTTTACGACAGGTACATTGAGGATTATGCCTCAGGTGTTGATGCATTGCTGGAATCAGACAGAGTTAAGGAAGATATTTTTAATATGGAATTAGATATGTGGCACTATTAACCAATAATCCACAAATTCCTTCAATAATATACTATGATACGCTGTAAATAGTTCTTATTTTGTACTTTTGCAAATTTTTAATAGCAGCGATGATATCAGTTAATCAACTTTCCATACATTTTACAGGCACAAGTCTTTTTGACAATGTGTCTTTTATAGTAAACCCTAAAGACAGAATCGGTTTAACCGGTAAGAATGGCGCAGGTAAATCCACCCTGTTAAAAATTCTTGCCAAGCTCATAGAACCACAAAAAGGGAATGTGGCAATTCCTTCTGGCGGAACTCTTGGGTATCTTCCCCAGGAAATGGAGCACAACAATGGGAAAACTGTTTTTGAAGAAACAGCAACTGCTTTTGTTGAGGCAAAAAAACTTCAGAAAAATCTTGAATTTTATAATGAACAACTCACTACCCGGACTGATTATGAGTCTGAGGAGTATTATGACATTATTACTAAGCTAAATGAAGCCAATGAAAGGTTTTCAATGATTGGAGGTTATTCCATGGAGGCTGATATTGAGAAAATTCTTTTAGGTTTAGGTTTCAGCAAAGAAGATTTCAATCGTTTGACTGATGAATTTAGTGGTGGCTGGAGAATGCGAATAGAGCTTGCTAAAATCCTTCTACAGAATTCTGATGTATTACTTTTGGATGAGCCAACCAATCACTTGGATATTGAATCCATTCAGTGGCTGGAAGAGTTTTTGGTCGGTTATCGCGGAGCAGTTGTACTTGTTTCTCACGATAGGGCATTTTTAGACAATGTTACAACACGAACCATAGAAATTTCACTTGGTAAAATCAACGATTATAAAGCATCTTACAGCAAATATATTGAATTAAGGGCTGAGAGAAGGGAACAGCAAATGTCTGCTTTTAAAAATCAACAAAAGCAAATTGAAGACACTGAAAAATTTATAGACCGTTTTAGATCAAAAGCTTCTAAAGCTATTCAGGTACAGTCAAAAATTAAACACCTGAATAAAATTGACCGAATAGAAGTAGATGAGGAAGATTCTCAGTCCATTCACTTTTATTTTCCTCCCTCTCCACGATCTGGCAAAGTAGTGGTGCTTGCCGAAAATCTTAAAAAACAATATGACGACCATGTTGTTTTGAATAAAGTTGATTTTGATATTGAAAGAGGTGAAAGGGTTGCTTTTGTTGGAAAAAATGGTCAGGGTAAGTCTACTTTAAGTAAACTTATTGCTGGTTTGGAGAAAAATGAAGGAAAACTGGAATTGGGTCATAATGTAGCCTTAGGGTATTTTGCCCAAAATCAAGCTGAAACACTGGATGGGAATAAAACGGTATTACAAACCATAGAAGATGCAGCAAGAGGCGATATGCTTAAAAATGCACGTAGTCTTTTAGGCTCATTCTTGTTCAGTGGAGAAACGGTGGATAAAAAAGTGAAAGTTTTATCTGGTGGAGAAAAATCCAGATTAGCAATGTGTAAGTTGCTTCTTGAGCCTGTGAACCTATTGGTGCTGGATGAACCAACCAATCACCTTGATATGCGCTCTAAAGACGTTTTAAAGAACGCTTTGTTGAAGTATGATGGAACTTTGATTGTAGTTTCTCATGATAGGGATTTTTTACAGGGATTGACAAATAAGGTTTTTGAATTTGCCGGAGGTAATATTAAAGAATATTTTGGCGATGTATATGGATATCTTGAAACCAGGAAACTTACTTCTTTAAAGGAGCTTGAGCAAGCTGAAAAGAAAATTCAACAAACAAAAGCAGCTGAAGTTAAAGTTGAAAAAATAAAAACAGTTGAGATTTCTAATGAAGAGAAAAAGCAAATTGAAAAAGACAATAAAAAAATCAGCAATCAAATAGGAAAATCTGAAAGAGAAATAGAGAGACTGGAAAAGGAAATTGCATTAATGGATGAAAAGCTTCAAGATCCTGAACAGTATAAATTAATGATGAACGACAGCGCTTTTTTCTCTCAATACGAAAAGCTAAAATCGCAGCTCGAAGAAGAACTAAATGTGTGGGAGAAGTTTCAAACAGAGTTAGAGGAGCTTCAAAACAAATAGTTTTATTTGTTGTATCTCCAGCAATCAACAGAATGATCATTTATCATGCCTGTTGCTTGCATAAATGCATAACAAATAGTTGAACCTGTAAATTTAAATTTCCTTTTTTTTAAATCCTTGCTCATAGCATCCGATTCTTTTGAAACTGTAGGTATTTGTCCTCCTTTTTCCAAAACATTATGTATGGTTTTAAAGTCAGTGAATTGCCAAATATAGTTATCAAAACTGCCAAATTCTTCAACAATTTTTAAAAATGCTTCAGCATTTGAAATTGCTGCAAGTATTTTTAATTTATTTCGTATTATCCCCTTGTCAGCCATTAATAACTGAACTTTCTCCTGATCGTAGGAGGCAATTATTTTGGGATTAAAATGATCAAAAGCAATTCTGAAATTCTCTCTTTTTTTTAAGATCGTTAACCAACTCAATCCAGCCTGAAACGTATCCAGTAGAATCGCTTCAAATAATTTTCTGTCATCATGAAGGGGAATTCCCCATTCCAGGTCATGATAATCAATATATAGTTGGTTTTCTCCAACCCAGGAGCATCTTGTTTTCAATGTGTCTTTGTCATGTTTTCTGGAGTAACCAGAATAAAATCAGCGATATTTAGATATTCCTGTGATAAGGTATCAAGGTTGGACTGTTCAACAGAGCCAATAGTTAAAATTTTAAGATTGGGCTTTTCCTGTTTTAAATACCATGTAATTCCCTCATAATTATTAGAGTGGTAAGAGCCATGGTAATGAATAAAGGTATTCTCAGGACTATGATTTTTTATAATAAAGTGAGCCATAGTAGCATCTTTAATTGCTTGTGATTTAGGAAGATTTTCTCCTCCATGTCCACCGGCAGTTTTTGATATTTCACTGTAACTTTTTAATGTGGGATCGTATTTGATGGGAAGAGGTGCAATCCATTGTTTTGCATCAATTTGCAAGTTTTCCAGTTCTTCTATTCCTTTGCTGTATACTAAACTGGCATATCTTCTTGGGATATTAGTGGCAATAAAAGGGATTTTGTTTTCTTTGGCAAAATCTAATAAAGGTTTATAATCAGTACTGTAATTAGACCATAATTTTGCTTCTGCTTTAAAACTTTTTTCAGAAATTATTCCATTTAAATATTCATCCATTAATAACTGATTATCGGATTCAAACATTTCGGCTCCTAAAGTTAAGTTTTGTTTTTTTTGCTGTAAATCTTTAGTGAGTTCTAGTTGCAACCAGTGTACAATTGGATTGTTATGTAATTCGCCAAATAGAATTATTTCGGCTTTCTGAGCTTCTTTTAATAAGGTTGAATAAGAAACTTCTTTTCCGTTTTTATTATATAATTTATAAGCCTCTTTTTTTGTCTCACCTGAGAAAGAAGTCAGTAAAATAACTGAAAATAATAATGCAAAAAATTTGATTGTGAGTTTCATGATTTCTGGTTATTTGATAGGATTTTTCAAGTAGTAATTTTCAAGATCATTTTTTGTTAAATCATCAAAGTGTGACCTTTGGACTGATGTAAGTTCGCTATTTTTATTTGCCAAGCTATTAATTTTTATTGATTCATCAATAGCATGATCAATCTTATTTTGAATCAAAAGTGATTTGAAAAAGTAGTACCTGAAAATAAGATTATCAGGATATTTGTTAAGAAGGTCTCTTGCAAAAAATTCCGCCTTTTTATAATCTTTTTCCTGTTCAAGGTATATTTTCATTAGGAAATAACCGGCCTCAGTTTTTAATATTGGATTTTTTGTTTTATACGCTGTCATTAACTGCATAATACCTGTTTCCATATTTCCTTTAGGATAAAAAATTAAATATGGAACAAGGAAAGGGTGATCTTTTTGGCTTCGTGTAACAAAATAATTATAAAGCCCTGAGGTAAGATTAAACATTTCATATTCAGGCTCCTTAAGAAAGGACTTTTTCAAATAGCTTACACAGTTATTTAAATGAATAAAACCTGACATAAAGTTATGATTTAACAGTTCAATCCTTACTTTAAGCGCATATGATTGAATATATTGTTCAATATCTTTATTTGAAAGTTCCGCTTTGTTTTTTTTGTCAAGTATTTTTAATGATTGATTAACACTATGGATATAACTTTTCCTTGTAGATGGGTTGTCTTCTCCTGATATGATCATCCACCAATAAAAATTAGTTTTTAATAAATTAAAAGAAGTTGAATCGCCATTGGTTAATGATTCATTAATGAGCACATTAGCTTGTGTAAATTTAAAGTTGTAGATAGCTTGCAATGCTTTTTCACTAGAATCAAAAGGCATGTCAGCAGCATGGCAAATACTGGTGCTGATAAATGCAAGTATAAAAAAACAGAGTTGTTTAAATTTAATGGATTTCAATTTATTATTTATCTGATTTTTCAATGATACTTATTATTTCTTGATAAATAACAGCCCGTTTATTTGCTTTTATTATTGCGGTGTTTAAACCAGCTCTTTTAAACCCTCCGGTATAGTACCTTTGAAGCCAAGGAAATACGATTAAATAACCTTCCAATACACTGAAATTAATTGCAGTATTAATATACAAATAGGCAAATAAACCGGTTAGCAGCAGGGAATTAATTCCGTTTTTTATATCTCCTGAATAAAATTGACCCATTCCAGGAATTATCATACTTAATATCCTGGCTTTTTTTGGGCTTAATTTTTCAAGCTTCTGGTTTTTATTAAATAACAGTTCCAGTTCGCTTTCTAAACTGGGCTCAGATAAAACAGAACTAAAATGATATTTAGAAAGTTCAAAATCTTCTAGCCCAAAATAAACAATTCCTGAATAAAAATCTTTTCGTTTTTGAAAGTACAAAGATAATCCATCATCAAAATTAAGAATCTCTATCAAAGCAAACCTATATTTATTCTGAAGTAATAAGCTTGCTATTTTCTGGAATGATAATTCGTTTTTTATGCTGTCGTTTTTTTCGATATACCAGGCTATATCATAGCTTTCTGCTGCTTTTTCATAATCTCCGGTATTAAAAAAACAATTGCCTAGACGTTGATGAATTAGGGAATTGTAATCTTGTTTTTCAAAAAAGAGGATTCTTTGATAATAGCTAATTGCTTGATCGTAGTTGGCTTTTTCATATTGCAGATTGGCCAGTTCCAGGGTCTGGGAGAGATCCTGGCCGTTTGACTTTTCTGCAATAGAAACAGTACTAATAATTAGTAATAAGCAAATGCTCTGTTTTAGCCTTAACACTTTCTTTTAATTTTGAATTATATCTTTTAGCAGCTTTATGGGTTCCATATAAATTTCCACCATAAAATACAGCTCCAATACTGCCATAAATCCAGCCTGAACTGCCTTCTGTACCATATTTAGCAAATCCCCTGTATGATTGAAATGCCATAGATCCAACTACCAAAAAGCTAAATAATCCATCTTTCCAATCCCTTGTGTAAATTTTTCCCGCCCCTGGAATAACAACAGATAATCCAGTAGCAATAAATGGGCTTTTGTTCTTTTGATTCAAGGCTTGTTTTATCACTACAGAATGTTCAGCATAGTCTTCAGGGCTTTCTGAAATAATTTTTTCTGCCTCTTGCCAGTTGGCATTTCCCATGTGAGAGTAAAGTTTCATTCTTTTTACATCTTCAGGCAAAATATTTTGATTGTTTCGAATCAGATTATTTAATAATACGGATGAGTCATTTAACAATAGTAAACGAGAATATTCAATAGCGAACTGCCGTGGCTGTTCAAAATCAAGAGGATATATTTGAGATGCTTTTTTTAGGGCTAATGTATATTCTCCGGAAAGAAAATAAACTCGAATCAGCGATAATTTGATGCTGTCATTTTTTGGATCCAGAAAAATTATCCGCTCGTATTCCCTGGCAGCACTTTCATATTGCTTTGTTCTTTTTAAAAAATCAGCAAAAAGGATAGAGTTTTCCAGGTTAAATAAATCCTGTGACTTTACAGGAAAGCAGAAAATAAAAAGAAAAAAAAATATTGAAATTATTTTAATTAGCATTATAGTGGGTCAAGTAGCAGATTTGTTTTTTTATCTATTTGGTATTTTTCAGGGCTTAGTCCATTACATCTTGTTAAGCGATCCACAGTGTTTAAAATTCCCGTAAATGCACCTTGTTTTTTTACCGCTTCCATTCCAAATTCAGAACAGGAGGGAGTAAATGAACAAGACTGTCCGTCCTGGGAGGAGATAAAAGCCTTGTAAAAAAGGAAGAGGCCTGAAAAAAGATATTGCATTTCATTAATGTTGTCTTTAGTACTCGCATATATCTTTTTACTCACATGAGGATGTATTACTTGTTTCATTTTAGCTGTTTCCAAACTCGATTGAGAGTATCCGGTAGCAGGAATAATAAAACTAGTTAGGAAGCTTATAATTATAAAGATTTTCATTTTTGAACTCATCTATTACAACATTTTTAAATGTAGTTATTTTATAAAATTCTTTCTTTTCAAATAATGTTACTTGCACCATTTCTAAAGGAAATTCCAATCCATTTATATTTTTATATTCTTTAAAAAATTGTTTGCCGATAATTTCTTCAAAGGGAGTGAAAAAAACCAGCCCGAATAATCTTTTATCCTTTTGGGAGATAATTGTTTTCCCTAATAAATGTTTGTACTTTTCAGGAGGAAGCCAGGTGGTAATTATTAAATTTTCTTTCTTTTCAACAGTTCCTATTGTGTAAGGTGAGTTGTTAAGGCCAAAATTAGTGAGGTCACCATTTAAAGTTAGATGAAAAACAGAAAAATCATTGAGGTTTCCTGTAGGAGTTTTATTAATAATTTTATTGTTTTCAATTCTGTAAATTACTGTATCAGTAATAACAAGAATTCCTTTTTCAGGGAAAACAATATCATAGATTATTTTTTTATAAATTTTGTCATAATAAACTTTGCCCATTATTAATTGGGATTGCCCATCTGGCTTGTTTTCTTTAATACTAAAATCGGCTGTTATACGATAAAATTGTTGGCAAAATGCACCAGATTTTAATAAAAACAGTAGAATGAAAATAATTAATAAAGGCCTTGAATTAAGCATTATTGTTAGCTTTGGAGACAAAAGTAATAAAAAAAAGCCGACAATTAAAGCCGGCTTTTATTAAAAAAAAGTCATTGTTTTTAGTAATACCATCCACGAAGAAAAAAGCGGGATCCACCACCAAAAAGAAAGGCAGTTCCTACTCCGATTAAATAAGATATTTTATGGTTAGTATCTTTGTTGTCATTTAATACTACTGTAAAAAGACCAATTGGCCAGCAGCAAAACCCCCAAATAAATGATCCCCATTCCATATCCTCCAGAGAAAAAGCCATGCCACTAGGAGACAATAATGAAAGATCATTGGAAATATTAACCTTATTTAAAATTAAATTGTTTGAAGTAGTTAGTTCAGAAAGACTTACTACCCCGTTTTGGGTTAGATAATTTTCTAGTTCAGTTAAATCTGCCAGTTCAGAATTAACAAGGTCGTAATCAAGATCAAATAAATTGTTTGATGCATTTATCTGAAATGAAAAACTAAAAATTAATAAAGTAATAATGAATGTAATTTTTTTCATGTAGCTTCGGGTTATAAAATGAATATGGGCAAATATAAATATTTTTTGGAATTTCAAAGACTAAACCATAGTTTTTTAGGCTTAAATAATGATATTTCTTATATTAAGAAGTCTTGGTGCTTGTTTTTGCCCCTGAATTTTAAATAAATTAAAAGGAAAATATTAAAGCATTAATAGAGATTATTTTAATCCCCCAAACAGGAATTTATATTAAAAAGTAAATTTCTGGTCTTTATTTACTTTAAATTTAAGATAACTGATTACTTTTGCTATTAACATGAAAATTAAAGTTTTTTATTATTATTCATTCCTTACACTAATTATTATAGTTGGAGCATCTTTTACTATTCAAAGATCGCTTAATAAATTAAGTGTAACTATGGAAGTGAAAACTTTGCACAAAGGTGAATCCATGGTTGCCAAAGGAACTGTTTATTATAAACCAGCCGGCGGATTATTGGTAAGTCATTTTACTCATCCCTCTGAAAACATTTCTATTACTAATGCAAATGGAGAATATAAAATATATGACTATCAATCAAATGAGGTAACCCAGGCTCAGGGCCAAGAATATAGTTCAAAAAACAGCATTTTTTATAGTTTTCTTTCAGGCAGATCAAGGGATATGGGGTTAAATGCCTTAGGTTATAAACTAAAAGAAACTAAATTTGAGGATAAACTTGTAATTACAGTTTGGCAACCACCTGTGAATTTAGAAAGTAGTATTAGTAAGGTTGAAATTGTTCAGGAGGATCATAAGCCAATTTATATGGGCTTTTTTAATGCGCATGGAATACCAGTTCAAAAAATATATTACTCTAAATTCACCACTATAAGCGGTTTTAATTTCCCTTTGTCTATTACAGAATTTCAGTATTTAGAAACTGGCGATTCAATTATTTCAAAAAGGGTATATTCTGATGTTCGGGTTAATGAGCAGGTGGAGGATAAATATTTAGATTTTAAAGTTCCTATGGGGGCTAAACTTATTTTAAAATAAATTAATTGAAAAAAAGCACTGCCCTTCTTTTTATCTTTATTTCTTTTTCTTGCTTTTCTATAATTGCCCAAAACATTACTGAAATTGAAAAGGTAAGAAAACAGGATTTTATTTATGACCATTATAAAAAAAGAGAAGTTAAATTTTTGATCAGTAACAGGAAAAATCCTCTGATAAAATACAATCCTGTTTCTATGGCTTTTGGATCCTTGTTGTTTTTTTACCAAAAGGTACTCTCTCATCAGTTTTCGACAAATTGCGGTTATGAAATTAGTTGTTCTCATTTTAGCAAGCATGTGATCCAGGATTATGGAATTGTTAAAGGATTAGCCCTGTCTGCTGACCGTTTAATGCGTTGCACTCAATTTACAGCAATTGATATTGAAATAAGTGATTTTAATGAAAATCAAAAATTAATTGATAATCCAGATTCATACCGTTTAAAAAATTGAAACCACTGCTATTAGTTTTATGGCTTATTACAGCTGGTTTATTTAATCAGGTTATTAGTCAGCAAAGGCTTTTTTCTGAAGAAATAAATTTCGCCACTTACTTAATTGAAAATGCTCAGTTCCGGGACGCGATTATTGTTCTTGAGAACATTGATCAGTCCTTGTTTAATTCCTCTTTGGAAAAAACAGATTCTGTAAATTTTTATAAAGGATGGAGTTATTATAATATAAAAATACTTGACTCCTCTTCCTTCTATTTAGGAATGGTAAATTTGGAATCTCCATTTTATATAAAATCAAAATTTTATGAATCCTTTAACTTTATCTATAGTGGTAATACTGGAAAAGGAAAATCCATTATTCAGAATTTAACATTAGGAGAACAGGTAAATTACGAGCAGTTAAAAATGTTTGATTTAGCCGGCATTGCCTTATTGGAAAGAAACTATGCGAGTTTTGATTCTGTATCTATTTTATTTAATTATAGTTATTTCCCCATTGTAACTGAGCAGAAGAATTTTTTAAAATATTCTACAGATTTAAAATCCATAAAAAGAAAATCTCCTCTTTTGGCCGGACTAATGTCCTCTGTTATTCCTGGTAGCGGAAAATACTATGCAGGCTATAGGGGGCAGGCAATTGCTGCATTTATCCCTGTTGTGACACTTGCTGGAGTTGCTACAGAAAATTATTTCAGAGGCGGGCCTCAAAGCATTCAGTTTATTGCTTTTGCTAGTTTATTTAGTTTGTTTTATGTTGGAAATATTTGGGGGAGTGTATTGAGCGTGAAAATAAAAAGAAATGAATTGTACCGAAAAATTGATCATGAAATACTTCTTGACCTTCATCTTCCTTTGCGTAGGATATTCAATTAAGGCTGATTCTACTTCTGTTTTTAATTATGCTGACAGCATTTTACAAACAGGGAATAAACGGATTGCCGCCATTGAATA
>JALYPI010000228.1 GCA_030856445.1 Bacteroidota bacterium | reverse complement strand
TACTAACAGTATAAGTTACATTACCATTTACTGTTGCCAATGGGTTCTGAATTGTAGGATCGGATATTCCTGCAGTAGGCGACCAGGCAAAGGTTGCATTTGCAGGAAGTGAATTGTTGCACATTTTGAATTTTATATTTGGATATACCGCATACGTAAAAGAAGGATTCAGATCGCAACCAGGACCAACATTATTATAGGCCCTCATTGTTGCATTATAACCTGCTAAACTACTATACTGTACATTGTCCGCTCCAAAAGTAGAACTGCCTTCATGACAAGTCTCAATTACAATGTTAGATATTCCATCCCATTCATAAGGTGTTGTAAAAACAATTTCATTCCAACCTAATTGTGTAATAAAAGTGGAAGAAGAAAAAACAGTTCCTGCAACTGGTTCCCATCCATTAGATGTAGAAAGAGTGGTGGCATTTGTGCATCCCATTCTTACATTGAAATTAGGCAAAGGTGTGCTCGTATTTTTAGTTGTCACAAAAAAGCTGATAGATTTTATGGTACCTGCAGATAATCCTGTAGCAATCATATCTTGTGCTCTATACAAGAATTGATATTTACTGTGTTGATAGGTGCCATAAAATGGAGAGTAAGTGGAGCTACTTAAAGTTCCCGTTCCAAATTCTTCTTCATATTCTGTTCCATTACATCCTGAAAAAGACAGGCCGCAAGCTTGAGGATAAGTGGTTACATCTAATTGAACCTGAGTACCCGGACAAACAGTATCCTGCGAAATAGTTGCTCCTACAGGAGAACCATAAACATCAACATTTACTGTGTCGTTCTTTACACAATATCCGTTAGAAACTGTAACTATATATTCAGTAGAAGTTCCAGGAGATGCATTTGAGCTTGAATTATTAGGTGAAGATAATCCGGCCGGAGGAGACCAGTTATATGTGTAGTTTCCTGGAAGGTCAGGAGTTGTGCTTATTTGAGTGTTGTTTCCATAACAGATCGCAATATCGGGTGAAGTGGTTAGTTCATAATTATCTCCCACATTAATAACAACTTGATTTGAACCTATACATCCTGTAATATTGTCTGTTACATTTATAGTGTAAGTTGTGGAGGCTTGAGGTGTAGCAACAGGGTTTGGAATTGCAGGATCAGACAGCCAGGTGATTGGGGTCCAACTATAACTTGGAGACATATTGGGTTGGCACATATTAAACCTTAAATTTGGTCTAAAATATGATCTTGATCCGGTTGAGCGTCCGCATCCCCCATCATCACTGAAATTGTAAATAGATTTATAAATAGGAGTTGTAGAAGTATAGTTTACTTTTTCAGGATTTAATAATGGAATAGCTCCGTTTGAACAAAACTCAACCATTAAATTTGAAACTCCATCCCAATTATAGGGGGTTTGAAGATTTATAATGTGCCATCCTGGAACTCCTGTTGGAGTCAAATGAGTTGATTGAAAATAGACTTCTGCCAAACCATTAATATAAGTTGTGTTAGGAAAATCACCCATGCTTGTACAACCCATTTTAACAGTGAAATTAGTAAATGGGGTTCCATTAGCCGTTGCCATATCAAATGCTACGGATGTTATTGCTCCTCCGCTAGTAAGGCCTGCAGCTTGAAGTTCCGCAACAGTGTAAATATATTGGTGCCTTAATGCATACTGATAAGTAGGGGAACTTGAAACATAGAAAGGAAAATAAAAATCAGAGTTTGTCGTATTTGTTCCAATTGTTGCTTGTACAGTGCTTCCTGTGCAACCAATTGTGTTTAATCCGCATTGCATTGGCTGAAGCACAGCACTGCTTGTTAGTTGCACGCTTTGACCAAAACAAATATTTGTATCAGCCGATACCGTCACTGTTGGAGCGATTCCGTTAACAATTACATTTGCGGTATCAAACATAATACAGCCATTGTTACCTGTTACTTCCACAATGTATGTTGTAGTTTGAATCGGTGTTGCAATAGGATTAGCAATTAAAGGATCGCTGAGTCCCGCTGCTGGTGTCCAGGAATAGGAATAAGGTTGAAATGAAGGATCTGATGCATTGGCGTTTAATTGAACGGATTGCCCAGAACATACGGTCGGATTAGCCGGGGTAATATTTAAAGGAAATGCAGGTACTATAAATACTGTTACTGTATCTGTAAAAATACAGTTCGAACTCAGGTTACTACTTAAAAGGTATGTTGTAGTTGATGTAGGAGATGCAACTGGGCTTTGACAAGGATTACAGGAAAAATTGGTGCCTACTTGCATTGGTGGGCCTGATAATACAGACCAATTGAAAGTGGAACCTCCTGTTGCAGTAAGTTGAACTCCCTGTCCATTGCAAGTTGTTTCGTCAGGGCCGGCATCAGTCCCGGAAATTACCCTTACAGTAACTGGATAAATAGTATAACCTTTTACAGGGCATCCATTATCTTCAGCAGTAATTATAAAAGAATAATTTTGATTTATAGCTGCTCCAGAAGGAACAGTATAGCAAACTGTTGCTGTAGCAGGATTATGCATTCCTGTAATAGGATTAGGTTGAGTAGTTGTAAATGTAGCTCCTGGTAATACAGATGTTACATTAGATGTTAAAGTAATAATATCAAGGGGGTTTGGATCATTGAAAGTCACGGAGAAACAAAAGTTATCACCAGGGCACATATCAATTATGTATGGGCTTGCCGGAGCAGCAGTTCCGCTCCAACTTGAATAAGTGGCAGGAGGATTTGGTGCTGAATTTGTACAATTTGTTATTACGAATTGTGTATCGTGCCTAATTGAACTTCTTAAATTTCCATTTGAATCGTATTCTTTTATAAGCAGGACAACAACAAAATTCCCAACTTGGTTTGGAGTAAAGTTAACATTACCAGTAGATGAATTGAAAACAAGTCCTTGAATTGGTACAGCTCCAGAATACCCTGCAGCATAATTAACATTTCCTACTGCAGAAAATTTAGCTTCAACAAGCTCAAAAGCCAAACTGTCTCCTTCAGGATCAACCACTCCAAAGTTAAAACTTGCTTGTTGCCCAACACAAAAGTACGGAACAGGCTGGGAGGTAATGTATGGAGAGTCATTGCATGGTGGGTTTGGTAATGTATTATTTATAGTTGTTTCAACATAAAAGTTGTTGGAAGTTGCATTGGTTACATTTACTGCCGCATTTCTACAACACAGATTATAAGATAAAGCCCAGCTGTTACAAGCATAAGGCAAGGTGACATTCCCGCTGAAGGTTATCATTTCTGTTCCAGGTAATGACCCTCCATTACAAGCACTTTGTGACATTTGAACCGGACATAACTGAGAGATTTCAGTTGGCCCCCCTGTTCTGGGCAAAGTAACATTGAATGAACTTGTCCCACACCTAACTTGTATAGTTAAATTTGTTGCTGTAATTGCAGAGCTAGAACAATCTCTGTAAAGATTTAAGGTTACATTATACTGATTAGGACCTGTGCAAGTGTATTTAATATGTCCTCCTGGAACATGCGATGCTATTGCCTTTTGTGTTAATCCAGAAAAAATCATCAGTAACAGAAAGGATAATAAGTAGCTTTTTTTCATGATCTTAAATTTTTATTGTAATTTTTTGTTTTACTCAATTTTATGGACATATTTATAATACGATCAAAAATATTTAAATCATTTAATTAAGTCAGGTTGATTTTTTTTCATTCATAGGATTTCAAAAGCGTTTTTATACTCTTTTTTTGGGTTTTTTTCTCAGAAAAACAGCTCTTGCTTAACAAATTTTTTGTCTCTGTTTTCTTGTATTTGCAGGTGTTTACAGCGAAGATCAGGCTTTTTATTTAAAAATACAAACTAAGAGACACAATGTCAATTTTTTATTCTTTCATTCATAGGTTTTCAAAACTATCTCATTAAATTATTTTTTAGACAAAAAGCTTTATAATAGCAACAAACAGGCAATTTTTGTACCTTTGAAAATGTTTTAGGATAAATTCAACTAAATGACGGGATCGGATAATTTATTTTTGTTGATTAAAAGCCTTTCAAAGGCTGAAAAAAGAAATTTCAAGCTTCTTGTATCACGTGTTGGCGATACTGAGTCTAATTATATAAAACTTTTTGATGCAATTGATCGCCAAAAAGATTACGATGAGAAGAATATAAAGAAAATTTTTAAAAATGAGACATTTATTAAGCAGCTCACTTTCACTAAAAATTATCTCTATAATCTCATTTTAGAAAGTTTAAGGAATATATCCAAAGAAGAATCTGTTGAGTTCAAATTAAGGACCATGCTTAAAAATGCAGAAATTCTTTTCAACAAAACTTTATATAATCAAAGTGGACTGATTTTGGAGAGAGCCAAAAAACTTGCTTTGGAAAATGAAAAACATCTTTTTGTTCTTCAAGTGCTGGGGTTTCAGTCAAAACTTATGTTAAGAGAATCAGACTTGAAGACAATGGAATCAGAGATGAATCAAATTTATCTTGATGAAATGGAGTGTTTGAAAAAACAAGAAAACTTAAGCGAGATATCTTTCAGGTCATTACTGATGTTGTACCATACAAGAAAAGTTAATGTTGTAAGAAGCAAAGAAGAATTGGAGCCCTTTGATCAAATTATAAGTCATCCTGTTTTTGAAAAAGAAGAAAACTGTCTTTCTTCACATGCCAGGTTTCATTTTATAAACACTTATAGCCTTTATTACAGGATTAAAAATGAACCTGAAAAACTCTATACTTGGCGTAAAAGGTTGTTGGATTACATGGAAAGCAATGCTAAGCTTTGCGAAACTGAATCTGAACAATATTTTGTAGCCCTTAATAATTTGATATATGCCTGCATAAATATCGGTAATTACGAAGAAGCACTGACAATGCTCGATAGAATGGAATTAATCAAAACTCATAATGAGGATCAAAAAGTCTTAGTGCTTACGAGCAGAAGAAATTTAAGATTCGCTGCTCTTTTTTATTTGGGAGAATTTGAAAAAGCTGCAGATGAATTGGAAAATGACCCAATTGAGGAGTTGAACGAGAAAATGTATAACAACCAAAAGCAGCCATTTAA
Organism: Bacteroidota bacterium; assembly: GCA_030856445.1. Classification (GTDB taxonomy): domain Bacteria; phylum Bacteroidota; class Bacteroidia; order JACCXN01; family JACCXN01; genus JACCXN01. The sequence goes on along the minus strand of JALYPI010000228.1, from coordinate 9,708 downwards.
CTATTACAATGCCCTTATTTATTTTGCCTTGGCAGATTACAAAAAAGCATTGTTTTGGATAAATAAAGTAATGGAAGATAAGGAAAAGGATTTTAGGCAGGATCTACACAACTTTGCCAGGATTCTAAATCTGGTAATCCATTATGAACTGGGAAATACTCTGCAAGTAGAATATTATGTTAAACAAACATATAGATATATGTATTCCAGATCCAGGTTATACAAAGCAGAATGGTTAGTAATGAATTTCCTTAGAGATGCATCTAAAATCAATCATAATTATGATTTGGTTCCCCTTTTTGATAAATTAAAAAAAGACATAATTGAGTTAACAAAAGACCCTTACGAGAAAAAACTCTTTGATTATATTGACTTTGTTAGCTGGCTTCAAAGTAAGACAGAAGGAAGAACCTTTGCTGAAGTAAGAAGGGAAAATATTAAACTCGGACAAAAGACATAATACCATTAAATAATAAACGAGGTGCTTTTCGAAAAAAGTAGTTGTAATCGCTCAGTATAATAGCGTTCAGGCTGAAACACAACCAACCAGACAATGATCAGTCAGAGCTTGTCGAATACTGTGGGTTGAGAAAGTCAGGAGCATTGAATTTTTGGTAGCCGCTGCAAATTAGCTCTCGCACATACTTCGAAAAGCTCATATGACAATCTATAAAAGCAGCCCTATATGATAAAATCTGAAATTTCAAATTCTGTATAAAACGAAAAAGAGCCTGTTCCAAAATTTGCTTTTTGAAACAGGCTCTTTTCATTATTTAAATTAAAAATAAGGTTTTTAAACCTAGGATGTTTTTTTAATTTATATTATTTCTTTATCCAAATACCTTTTTCAGTAAATCAGATACTCTGGCTGAAGGGTCTTTTCTGATTTTTAGTTCTTCTTCGGCTAACAGGATAAATAAGCCTTCAATAGCTTTTAAAGTTACATACTCCTCTAAATCTGGGTTTACATCAGTTGTTCCTGGAACCTTATTGTAGCGGCTGGCTATGGGATTCCAATACTTAGTTACTTCAACCTTCTTTATAGCTTTTTGAACTATAGGTTTGAATTTTACCATTAATTCAGCAGAAGTTTTGTCATTCAGAAATTTAGTTGCTGCATTGTCTGCTCCTTTAAGTATGGTAAAACCATCAGTTACTGACATAGATTTAATTGCATTAATAAAAATTGGAGCTGCCTCTTTTGATGCCTCTTCTGCGGCACGATTCAATGTTAAGACAAATTTATCTACCTGGGGTTTCATTCCTACTTTTTCCACAGTTTTTTTAACTTGAATTGCTTCTGGAGGGAATGGGATTTTAATTTTTGAATTTTTATTAAAACCATCTTTTATCGAAGCAGCAGAAGTTGAATTATTTGTTCCTACTGTTAATGCTTCCTTTAATCCTTTTACAACTTCATCATTTGAAAGTTGAGGTTTATTTCCGGCTTTTACAGCATCATTTACAGTATTTATGGTATTGTTTATATTTATCTGAGCCATAAGGCTGTTGCTGATAAAGATTATACCAAACAAAAAGAGCATAGATTTTTTCATAAAATAGTTTTTAATTGATTATGGACAGCAGATTAACAAAAATGCTGCCAATTTATTATTTTTGCAGGAGTTTTTCCCTTAATTTAATCTAAAGATAAAGATGTTTGCCGAAATTATAACAATTGGTGATGAAATTTTAATAGGCCAGGTAATTGATACTAATTCGGCATGGATTGCCTCAGAATTAAATCTTATAGGGTTTAGGGTTAAACAAATAACTTCAGTTTCCGATGATAAAATTCCTATTCTTGAAGCCTTTGAAAATGCACAAAATAGAGCGGATTTAATAATAATAACAGGAGGTTTAGGTCCAACCCGTGATGATAAAACAAAACCTGCACTTTGTGAATTTTTCAATACTCGCTTAATTTTTAATGAAGAAGCTTTTGAAAATATTGAAAGGATTTTTACTTCCAGAAATCGTAAAATCACAGGAGAAAATAAAAAACAAGCCGAATTGCCTGAAGCTTGTATTCCATTAAAAAATACAGAGGGGACTGCTTACGGAATGCTTTTTGAAAAAAACAATAAAATGTTTGTTTCCCTTCCCGGAGTTCCATATGAAATGAAATATCTGATTAAAAATGAGGTTCTGCCAAGAGTTATTAAGCATTTTAAAACTCCTTTTGTAAAACATTTAACCATACTCACTCAAGGGGTAGGGGAATCTATTCTAGCAGAGGCAATTGAAAAATTCGAAGATGATTTGCCTGAATATGTCAAACTTGCTTATTTGCCCTCACCGGGAAGTGTAAGACTTAGACTTTCTGCTGTAGGAGAAAATCTGGAAGAACTAAACAATACAATTAATAAGTATAAAGAGCAACTCATTGAACTTATCCCTGAATGGGTTTGTGGGATAAATGGAGAAACAATTCAGGAACTGCTTGGCAGTTTATTAAGTACCAATAATAAAACAGTATCAACAGCAGAAAGCTGTACTGGCGGATATATTTCTCATTTAATAACATCAATTCCAGGAAGCTCAAGTTATTACTCCGGTTCAATTATAGCCTATTCCAACGCAGTTAAAATAAAAGAACTTGGTATAACTAAGGAAGTAATTGAAAAAGATGGAGCGGTAAGTCAAAAAGTTGTTGAGAAAATGGCCTTAGCATGTAAAAGCAAATTCAATACTGATTATTCAATAGCTGTTTCTGGAATTGCCGGTCCCTCAGGAGGGACTCCTGAAAAACCAGTAGGAACAGTCTGGATCTCCATTGCAACTCCTCAAAAAACAATTAGCAAGAAATTTCTTTTTGGTAAAAACAGGGAAAGGAATATCTTAATAACAGCAATCACTGCAATAAATATGCTTAGAAAAGAAATTTTAACAGATCAGTAATTATTGAGTATTATTGTTAATTTTGCAGTGTTTAATAAGTCTTTCACTACCATATGCCTTTAAGAAAATGGCAGTATTTGTTCTGTTTAAACAAAAAACAATAATTTTTAAAGAATTTAGTTTTGTTATTTAATAAATTATAGCGAAATTTGCACCTCATTTTTGAAAAATAGAAGAAATTATGTCCAAGATTTGTGAACTAACAGGAAAAAAAGCCATAGTAGGAAATAAGGTTTCTCATTCTAATAGAAAGACCAAGAGAAAATTTAAAGCTAATTTGATAGAGAAAAAGTTTTATATTCCAGAAGAAGATAAATGGATTTCATTAAAAATATCCACATCTGCTTTAAGAACAATTAATAAAAACGGTATTTCTTCTTGTTTGAAAAAAGCTAGAGAAAAAGGGTTTTTAACAAAGTAATTAGAAAAAAAATCTAATATTTCAAACGTTGTTACTATCTTGTAGCAACGTTTTTTTTATTGTACTATATTATGCGTTTTACCTCTTATTTTTTTCTGCTCCTTAGTTTTATATCCTTTGCATTCTCCGCTAGAGCCCTGGAGCCTGATAGTTCTGATTTTAAATATTTTCAATACGAAAACGATCTTCTTACAAATGAATTTCATCAAGGAAGAAGAGAGGCCTTAAAAAAGCTGATGCCTGAAAATTCTGTGGCTGTATTCTTTTCAAATCCTATAAGAAACAGGGCTAATGATGTTGACTTTGAATTTCACCAGGATCCTGATTTTTATTATCTAACAGGCCTGCGGGAACCCAATTCCATGCTAATCCTGTTTAAGGAAAAACAAACCATTGATTCAGTTCAAACAGATGAAATAATATTTGTTCAAAACCGTAATCCTAAATTAGAAATGTGGAATGGCAGAAGATTGGGAAAATCCGGAGTTGAAAAGATTTTAGCTTTTCAAGCCATTAAAATAAACAATGAATTTGCAGATTTCGATTTTGATTTTTCTTCCTTTAATGAAATTTTGCATAAACCTTTTTTTAATGATGTTCGTGATGACGTTAAGGATAAAGGGGATTTGTTTAGCTTAATCATGCATTTTAAAAGCAAGACAGAGAACTCTCTTTTTGTAAATAGCGAAAAACTCGAATTTTTCATGGCCGGCCTAAGAGAAGTTAAACTTCCACAGGAAATGGTTCTGCTTAGAAAAGCAATTGATGCCACAGTAAGGGCGCATATAGAATTAATGAAAGCCCTTGAGCCTGAAATGACAGAATATCAATCTGAGGCAATTGTAGAGTATTTTTTTAAAACAATGGGAGCCGAAAACCCTGGTTTTCCATCTATACTAGGTGGTGGGGAAAATTCCTGCATCCTTCATTATACTTCTAACCGTAAAACACTATTTGATAATGATTTATTGGTTATTGATATTGGGGCTGAATACCATGGTTATACTGCTGATGTTACCCGTACTTTGCCTGTAAATGGCAAATATTCAGAGGAGCAAAAAATCATTTACAATATAGTGCTTGAGGCTCAAAATGCGGGTATAAAAGCCTGTAAAGCAGGAAATAAATTTTGGCAGCCACACAATGAAGCAACAAGAGTTATTCAAAAACGATTAAAAGAAATTGGCGTGATTAAATATCCAATGGAATCAAGCCTTTATTTTATGCACGGCTCATCTCATTATTTAGGGCTTGATGTTCATGATCCGGGTTTATATGGCAGTCTTGCTCCTGGAAATGTTATTACAGTTGAACCGGGAATTTATATTCCTGAGGGTTCGCCCTGCGATCCTAAATGGTGGAATATAGGAGTAAGAATTGAAGATGATATATTAATTACAAATGGGGAACCTGAAAATTTATCTGGTAAAGCACCAAGAACCATTGCAGAAATAGAAAAACTAATGCAAGAGCAAAGTCTGTTTAAAATTTTAAGATAAATATTATAAATGCATAATTTAAAAGAAGTTATTAAAACAAGGATAATTTCATCTCTAGAAGTAAAAAATAAAATTTTACAAGATGAAAAATTAATAACCCTTATTGCTGATTTAAGTATTTTGCTTACCAACACATTCAAAAACAATGGTAAACTTTTGTTGTGTGGAAATGGCGGCAGTGCTGCTGATGCTCAACATATAGCAGCTGAATTCACAGGGCGTTTTTATATTGATCGCCCACCTTTAAATGCTGAAGCTCTTCATGTTAACTCCTCTTATCTTACCTCTGTTGCAAATGATTATTCCTTTGATGAGGTTTATGCCAGAATGGTTCAAGCCACTGGTAAAAAAAATGATATACTAATAGGAATCTCTACTTCGGGTAATTCAGTTAACGTGGTTAAAGCAATTGAAATGGCAAATAAAATGGACATGATTACAATTGGATTTACCGGAGAGACAGGAGGTAAAATGAAGGATATTTGTAATCATATTTTAAATGTTCCGTCCTCTGATACCCCTAGAATACAGGAAGCTCATATTCTTGCCGGTCATATTATTTGTGAACTTGTTGAAAGTAATATGAGTTTATAATGAAAACAGCTTTTGATAAATCATGGACTTTATTTCTGGATAGAGACGGGGTTATAAATAAAAAACCACCAAATGATTATGTAAAAAAATGGAGTGAATTTCATTTTATTCAGGGTGTACTCATCGCCCTTCCAAAACTCTCTGAAATATTTAATAAAATTATAGTTGTAACTAATCAACAAGGCGTAGGTAAGGGATTATATACTCCAGATGATCTTAATACTATTCACTCTAATATGCTTGATCAAATTCAAGATGCTAAAGGACGTATAAATCATATTTACTATTGTACAAATCTTGCCTCTGAAAATTCTTTATGTAGAAAACCAAACACAGGAATGGCAATTCAGGCCAAAGCAGATTATCCTGAAATTGATTTTAATAAATCAGTAATAGTTGGTGATTCTGTTTCTGATATGGAATTTGGAAAAAAGTTAGAAATGTATCTGGTTTATATTGCAGAAAATAATTCAGCTTTACCGGAAAATTTAAATGTAGACAGGAGAGTAAAAACTCTTTTAGATTGGGCAGAAACATTATAAATTCCGATCACTTTAAGGATTTCTATGCAACAACAACAAGTGTTATATAATACTATTTGAGGTATGACCTCGTTTATTCTTTGTATTTTTGAACCAAATATAATAATACTAAATTTTAGACTCAAATAGTTAGCAGTTTTGTATCATTATAAATAACAAACATCAATCTTTTAATGAAAATATTTAATCTTTTTATAATTTTCACTTTGTACGCTAGCCAGTTAGTTTTGGCTCAAAATGATATTAATGTAATAGATGCTAAGGGCTTAAAACAAGGCGTCTGGAAGAAAAAATACGATGATGGAAAACTTCGCTATGAAGGTAGTTTTTTAGATGATAAGCCTGTCGGTACTTTTCGATACTACTATCCTGTTATTGGAAAAATCAGCACCATCGGAGAATATACAAATAAAGGGAAACAAATGAATGCCACAGTTTATCATGAAAACGGTAAAATAAAAGCAAAAGGTATTTATACTCAAGAGAAAAAAGATGGAGAATGGAAGTATTTTAATGAGGAGGAAATTCTAATTTCAGAGGAGTTTTATATTGCAGGAAAAAAAACAGGAATATGGAAATCTTTTTATAATACTGGCCAGCTAGCTTCTGAAAAAACATATAAAAATGACAAAGAAGATGGACCCTGGAAGGAATATTTTGCCAATGGGAAACTAAAACTTGATGGAAAGTATGTAAATGGTTTAATTGAAGGAACAATTAGTTATTTCAATTCTGAAGGGAAATTAAGTATTAGAGGGAATTACTTAAATAACCAAAGAGAGGGGATCTGGACTTTTTATGATGATTCAGGAAAAGTTAAGGAAACCAAAAAATTTGTAAAGGATAGATTAATAGAACCAGAGGGCGATAAAAAATAAGGATGAGCAAGAACGGGAAAATATTAGTGGCCATGAGCGGGGGAATAGATAGTTCCATTGCTGCCATGATGCTTCATGACCAAGGATATGAAGTTATTGGAATTACCATGAAAACCTGGGATTATGCCTCCTCAGGTGGATCTAAAAAAGAAACTGGTTGTTGTAGTCTTGATTCTATTAATGATGCCAGAATTCTAGCTGTTAAAAAAGGGTTTCATCACATGATATTAGATATCAGAGAAGAATTCGGTGATTATATCATAGATAATTTTGTGGATGAGTATCTGGCTGGAAGAACCCCGAACCCTTGCGTTTTATGCAATACCCATATTAAATGGGAAGCATTGCTGAAAAGAGCTGATAAACTTGATTGTGAGTTTATTGCTACAGGTCATTATGCCCAAATAAGGGAAGAAAACGGCAGACATTTAATTTCCAAAGGCATTGATGAATCTAAGGATCAGTCTTATGTTTTATGGGGACTTAAACAAGAATGCCTTAAAAGAACAAAACTTCCTATTGGAGGGTATCACAAAAGTGAAATTAGACAAATTGCCATTGATAACGGATATATGGAACTGGCCAATAAAAACGAAAGCTATGAAATATGTTTTGTGCCGGATAACGATTATAGAGGATTCCTTAAAAGAAGGGTAGAGGGGCTTGAAGAAAAAGTTAACGGTGGTGATTTTGTATTAACAAACGGCACTGTGGTGGGTAAGCATAAAGGTTATCCTTTTTATACAATTGGCCAAAGAAAAGGTTTAGAACTTGCTTTTGGCGAGCCTATGTTTGTTACTGAAATTATTCCTGAAACAAATACTGTGATCTTAGGTAAAAAGGAAGACCTGGAAAAACAAACTATGTTGGTTAGAAATATTAACTTAGTAAAGTACGAAAGTCTACCAGAGGATATACAGGCACTAACTAAAATCAGATATAAAGATTCAGGTATGAATAGTACTTTAAATAGGTCTGATAATGGGGAAGTTGAAGTTGTATTTCATAATAAAGTAACCGGAATCGCTCCTGGACAATCTGCAGTTTTTTATGAGGGGAATGATGTTATTGGAGGAGGCTTCATTAAAAAATAAACAATTTTTGTTTAATTTATTCAAAAGATATCTGGAATGAAAAATAATTACCCCTTTGGTTTCATACTTTTTTTGACAGCTACTTTTGTTCTTTTCTCTTTTTTAGCTTGCAAAAAGAAACTTCAACAAGACCCTTACCTTGGTTATGACTATTTTCCTGTTAAACCAGGAAAATGGGTTATTTATTCCATTGATTCTATTTCATTTAGTGATATTGTAGGAACAGATACTGTAAGATATGAAATAAAAGAGTTGGTTGAATCTGAGTTTACTGATAATGCAGGTAGAATTTCACAAAGAATTGTGCGATATAAAAGACCTTCAGCCAATGAAAAATTTGAACTTATTGATGTTTGGTTTTCCACTTTAACTGAAGCAAGAGCTGAAAAAATAGAAGAAAATATTAAGTATATTAAACTTGTTTTTCCTGTTAGAAATTCAAAAAGCTGGGATGGAAATGCTTTTAATAATTTAGAAGAGTGGAATTACCACTATGTAGAGGTGCATACTCCAATGACAATTAATAATCTATCTTTTGATTCTACATTAACTGTTCAACAAATAGAATCATTCAACCTGATTGAAGCCAAAAATTATAGGGAAAGCTATGCCGCTGGAATTGGATTGATCAATAAAGAAATTGTAGATATAGAAACTGAAGTAAACGGTACAATTAAACGAGGTTATAAGTTTAATCAGAATATATTATCTCATGGGGAATTGTAAAAAAATAATTGTTATTTTTTTCTTATTTCCTTTATGTTTTCAATTGTCAGCCCAAACTGCTCCGGGAAAATATTGGATACAATTTACTGACAAAACGAATAGTCCTTTTTCTCTTTCCACACCAAATCAATTTCTTTCTTCTAAAGCTATTGAGCGAAGAATAAATCAACATATTCCGTTAATAGAGAATGACCTGCCTGTTAATCAATCTTATATTGATAGTGTATCTGGTGCAGGTGCCCTGATAATTAACCGGTCAAAATGGTTTAATGCAGTTACTATTGCCACCAGTGATTCTGCAGTACTTAGTACCATCGCTGCTTTTTCTTTTGTAAAACAAATAAGAGGAGTACAAAGGATTGTATCAACAGACCGTAGAGAAGAAAAATTTTTTCTTGAACAATCAAAGAATATGTCTTTTTGTGAACCAACTTTAGATTCAACTTATTATGGGTTTTCATTAAATCAGATTCAGATGCTTGCCGGTGATAAATTGCATTTTGAAGGTTATAAAGGAGCAGGCAAAATAATTGCTGTTTTAGATGCAGGTTTTTCGGGAGTTGATACTATTGGGGCATTTGATAATTTATGGGAAAATAACCGGATTTTGGGAACAAGGGATTTTATTTCTAAGGATACTATGGTTTTTGAAGATCATGCACATGGAATGTATGTACTATCAGTAATGGGAGGGTGGATACCTGGCAAGCTGATCGGAACTGCCCCTGAAGCGAGCTATTGGCTTTTAAGAACAGAAGATGCTGGTTCTGAATACATTGTTGAGGAAGATAACTGGGTGGCGGCAGCGGAATTTGCTGATAGTGCGGGAGTGGATATAATTAACTCTTCTCTTGGCTACACTACATTTGATGATCCTTCTCATGATCATACTTATGCTGATATGGATGGCAACTCTACCAGAATTACAATAGGAGCTGATATTGCGGCATCTAAAGGTATTATAGTAGTAAACAGCGCAGGCAATTCAGGTGCTTCACCCTGGAATTATATAGGTGCCCCTGCAGATGGTTTTAATGTGCTTGCAGTTGGTGC
>JALYPI010000221.1 GCA_030856445.1 Bacteroidota bacterium | reverse complement strand
TGGCAGCAAACCCCAGTTTTAATGCGAATTCAACTTGCCTTTCCCCGGGTACCCAAGCATGAGAGAAATAAGGAGTAATGGTAAATGACCTACTAGCCACTGCCAACCATTGTTTTGCCTCATTTTTGCTTCTCAAATTCACCCCTTTGGTATTAATAACTGTATCACATAATGCTTTTTCCGCACTTGCCATTAAAGCATATTGATCATCCCTGATTTTCAATTGGGTTATGCCAAAGCTATAATAGGGAAGCGGTAGCTTTGTATAAGTGAAAATACCCAGTTCATTTTTAAAAATTTCAGAAACTTTGATGGTCACTGAGGAAACCTCATATACTTTTTCAGGTATCCATCCGTAGTGTGAAAGTGCATAAGTCATTGACACATAACTTGGCCCCGACAAAATATTGGCTATTAATATAGGTTCCGGGGACTGGCCTTCTAATACAGGGCCGGTGATATAAAGTCCTCTTTTAATTGGAATCAATATCTTTTTAGACAGTAAGTCTTGAATTTTATCATTTGGCCTTTTATAGCCCTTAAGCAAAGACACCAGCACCTGATGCGCAATAGGATAAGAAGTATATTTGGACAACTCCCTGAATAATTCCATGTGCAAATGCAAATATTTTATGCGATAAACGGAAATTTACCGATTATCTATATATATATATTTCATTTTAATGTGATTTGAAATCCATTTGTGAATTTGCTGTTCCGGGAGGGGTATTTAAAAAATATCCGGACTTTAAATTAAACTGCTCAAAAAAAACTTCTTCCATTTTTATGGATATTGCTATGTGGTGTAAACTATTCCAACTGTAATGTCAGCAAACCTTTCCTCCACTATTTTAAACTGGGTAGCTTTTATAAAATTGGCCGGGTACCGGCCAGGATAAGGATTTTATCAAATGTGTTTTTTTGTTTTTTAATTTCCATCTGAGGCGGACGCCATGTTATATTCTTAAGGGTTTCCTGATAAATAGAGAGCTATCCGATAGCTATTGGAATCATAATTCAGGCAGGTATTTTTCTAAAAAGATATTCAATCCGCAGCCGACAATATTTTTTTTAATCGGGTAATCATCATCCTGTGAAGGAATAATCACAAAGTTATCAGATGTTTTGAGATCATCGATAACCGATAACATCCCTTTGGTGATTTCAGGAGAAAGAGAATATTTGATTTCTGCAGTGGCTATAGGTTTTAATCCTTTGGTGAATACCAGATCAACCTCTGCACCAGCATGTGTACGATAAAAGTACAAATCAATATCGGAAGGCAATGATGCACGTACCTGAGCCAGAACGTATGCTTCCCAGGAGGCACCCATCATTGGTGAGCCCTGCAATTGATAAAAGTCTTGAATTCTAAGCAAACGATGTAATATACCAGTATCGTTAATATATATTTTTGGAGACTTGACCAGTCGCTTTTTAATGTTATTATGAAAAGGAAGAAGGCGGGAAATAAGAAAAGCACCTTCAAAATAATCAACATAACCTTTAACGGTATTATATGAAATGCCCAAGGAGTTTCCCAAGGCTGAATAATTAACCAGATTACCGTTTTGCCAGGCCAGCATCTCCCATAACCGCCTGGACATAACAGGGGAAGCTCCAATTCCAAGCTTCTGAAGATCTATTTCGGTATAGGAACGAATAAAATTATCCAACCATTTTTTTGATGCATTATCAGAACCTGCCAAAGCAGAATCAGGAAAACCACCAACAAAGTGATGCTTTTCCATGGATATTTTCTTTTGAACCTCGGGCAGGGAGAAAGGCATTAACTGATGATATGCTGCCCTGCCGGCAAGTGATTCAGACACTCCCTTTACTATAGAAGGACTGGCTGAACCAAGAATAATAAACCTGCAAGGCTCTCTTTTAGCATCCACAAGGGGACGAAGCAATGAAAATAATTCAGGACGCAATTGAATTTCATCTATAATCACACATTTATCCCTTAAGTTCCCTAAAACCAATTCTGCATTATTCATTTTATCATAGTCAGATGGTTTTTCCAAATCAAACCAGACCGCATCTTTTTCGATTTCGGGAACAAGTTCTGAAACAAGCGTTGTTTTCCCAACTTGGCGTGGACCTAACAAAACAATTACCGGAAATTGTTTTAGTAAAATTTTTATTTCTTTTCCTGCTGTACGAAATATCATTTGCATAGAAAATTATAATATATATTTATAATTTTCTATGCAAAGATAGCGATTATTTATTTGATAATTTGTATTGGAGGCCTCAACAACATAGAAAATTATAAATTTCATTTATAATTTTCTATGTTGTTGAGTGTTTTATTCATTGTTGTCCAGTAAAATATAATAAGATTCCTCCCTACGTTCGAAATGACAGGCTTTTCAAGTCTTTTGTGAGAGGGAGTGGAAGTTACGGCAAAGCCGCAACTTCCACTCCCTCTCCTTGATATAACTGAATCCCTTGTCATTCCGAATGGAGTGAAGAGAAATGAGGAATCTCTATCCTTTTCCCCGGACAACACTGGTTATAAATACAAAACTCATTGTACACAGTGGTAAAATAGACGAATATCAAATTAAAAAGTACAGTAGAGAAGAAAAAAACATATATGTAAACGTAGTAAAAAGCTAAATGTCAAATTTTAATGTAGAAAGGCTAAAAAACCATGTATGTAATATAGTGAGGGTAAATACAAGTAATTTATGTAACAAAGTGAGGGTAAATAAAAAATATTTATGTAACATCGTGAAGGCAAATACAAATACTCTTTGTACTATAATGAGGGTAAAATAAAAAAATTTATGTACCAAGCATGGATAAACTTTAAATATAAATGCACTGTAGAGAAGGGTGAAAATAAACAGACATGTATCATAGTGAAGGGTAAATACAACACTTGATGTAACAGAGTAAGGGTAATTATATTAAAGCAGTTGATCCCCTTTTTGACTTTAAAGGCAGCAAGTTGAAAAATGCACTCCAAATTAGGTTTTAGTGATGCATGACATAATTATTTTATTGAATGGCGCGCTCAAATCAGAATCAAAATTTTTACTATTATTTAACCTGCCGCTAAGTAGCTGTTTTATTGAGCAAATTATTAACTACTACCTAAGCTGTCATTTTTCAGCTAATGCGTTTTTCTTCCGGGACAAAATATCTATAATGGTCAGTGCCCATTTTTCGGGGGTAATTAACTTTGCTTTTTCTATACTCTTCTCCCCCATTTCAAGCAATTGTTCTTTGGATTGTGCTGTCATTTTTTTCAGACGGTTTTTCAATGCCTCCACATCTGCTGAATGATATATAAAACCGTTCTCACCCTGCTTCAAAAAGGCAGAATTTGCCCCCACTTTATCACTGCATATTAAAGGAAAACCGGCTGCGGCAAACTCATGCACTACAACTCCCCATGGTTCAAAATGGCTGGGAAGCACAAAAACACCGGAATCTGCAATGATTTTTTTCATTTCTGATGGCTGTACAAAACCAAAATGTTTTATTTTGGGATGCTGGACTTCCTGTTCTTTTAATGGCCCAACTCCCAAACACCAAAGCTCCCAGTCGCTGGGCTTTTCATTTTGCAGTTCTATAAATGCTCTCCAGAGGTCTTTTATGCCTTTGTGCTCTATGTAGCGGCCTACGTAAATGAAGCGTTTGGGAAATTCTTTTTCTTTTTGTTCTTTGTTTTTTGAATATAGGGAATGGAAGTAGTTGAAATCTGCTGAGTAAAATCCTTTAAGAATTCTTTTGGCAGCAAACCCCAGTTTTAATGCGAATTCAACTTGCCTTTCCCCGGGTACCCAAGCATGAGAGAAATAAGGAGTAATGGTAAATGACCTACTAGCCA
>JALYPI010000220.1 GCA_030856445.1 Bacteroidota bacterium | reverse complement strand
TGGCAGCAAACCCCAGTTTTAATGCGAATTCAACTTGCCTTTCCCCGGGTACCCAAGCATGAGAGAAATAAGGAGTAATGGTAAATGACCTACTAGCCACTGCCAACCATTGTTTTGTGGAACCTACCCATTGGTTGTCAAAACCTACAATTACAGGTATCTTTCTTCTATATCTTTGGCATATTTTAAGGTAATCCTTGTCTATCCAACCGCTGCAATATATAAGATCCGGATTTATTTGAGCAGCTAGTTTTAAAAGATTAATTCTAGAATACTCTTTTTTAGGATAAAATTTTACCTGTTCCGGAAAATCAAATTCAAAAGGGGCTTCGGGGTTTAATGGCCAGTGAACAATGTGTATTTCATATCCTTCTTCTTTTGCAAGGGCTTTAATGCAGGAGAGGAAATAGGCTGCAAGTTCGGTGTAGAGGAAGAGGATTTTGAAGGTGCTTTTCATTTTAATACAAGCATTTTATCATTTGTGATATCTTCAAATTCATCATCTTTTAAATAATATGATAAGGTAAGTATAGTTAAGATAATCAACAGTTGAATAGTAAAGGGATTGAGAGAAGCAGTAAGCCAGGATTCAAAATAAGTTGAAAAAACTATTGCATAGAGCAAAGGAATGGCGATAATATATTTTTTACTTGCGAGATAGAATGATTTAAAAAAGCCCCAAAGAAATAATGCCAGGCCTATAAGACCTGTTTCCAGCCAAAAGGTAAGGTAGGAGTTGTGTGCATTACCTTGATGGCCCAAAATACTCAAGGCATCTATATGTTGCTTATATATATATTCAGTATGAGCAAAGCCCTTACCAATAAAAAAGTTTTTCTGAATCTGGTCCCAGGCAAAATTCCATGCAATAAGCCTTCCCGATCCTGACTCCAGAGTATCTAATCTTAAATATTCTTCAAGTCCAAGTGCTAATACTATAAATGTTAAATTAGAAGTAACCAGTTCATAACTGATGATCATTATTAAAAATATAATAAATCCTAAAAAGGGAGATATACGGTAAAAGGTCTTGAAAAATAAGAATATAAAAATAGTTGCGAGTGAACTTCTTGATCCTGATAAAATAATTGAAAGTATAATTAAACCATAAATTAAAATTTTCTCTTTTTTATTTAAAATATCGGGATGAAAATATTGTATTGTGGATAACAATAAAAAAAACAAAGCACTAAACAAACCAAGTCCATTAGGATTACCTAAAACACCTGTAAATCTTCCCACTACATAAACTTTATGGGGCATTATAAATTTCAACATTAAACCAGTTAACAATATCATACCTCCTAAAAATATAAGGTTGTAGAGAAAATTAACTTTGTTTTCAGTCCAGATCTTTTGTACATAGTTTGGTACAACTAAAAACAATAAAGCATATGAAATTGTTTTTTGTGCAGCTGTTGTGAAAACTTCACTATAAATTAACGCTATTAAAGCTGCCAGAAAAAAAGGAACAAACCTTTGATAAAAAGAATTGAATGGAATAAATTTCTTCCTGTCAAGGAACAAAAAAACTGCCAGGAGAACTATATAGATATTTTTAACATTTCCTGCCCAGCTCAAAGCATATTGCCTACTGTCCGATAAAATAAGTATAAAGAAAAAACCTAAAAAAAGTTCTTCATACCTGCCCTTCATTTTCAATAACACTAAACTCAAAGGAAGTAAGATGTATATTAAAGGCCCTGCATAAATGCCTGTTAGCAACCAAATCACCAATAAGAACAAAAATTCTTTGTTTGCTACTGTATATAGATTTAACGCTTTTAACATTTTAAATTAACTCTGAATCTTCTAAAGTAGTACATTATTTAATATCTCATTGACAAAAGTATCTCTTTCTATATTTAATCAACAAATTATGAGGGGTAAGGAAAAGAAAGTTTAATCTATTAAAGTATTCCTTTTTTTAATAAGCTCTGATACTAATTCAGTTGTTTCCTGGCCTATTCTATTCCATAGAAAACAGGATTTTACTTTTTCCAGAGAATTGTATTTAAATCTCATCAAATCTTTGTTTGCAGTGTTTATAGCAGAAATCATAGCATTTTTCAAAGCTGTTTCTTTTCCTGCATTTATAAGCCATCCGTTTGATTCATTAACCATTTCGCAAACAGCTCCAACATCAGTGGCTATAATTGCCAGACCACTGGCCATACCCTCTAAAATCACATTCGGCATGCCCTCTGAATGACTTGGGCAAACCAAAACATCACATGCACGCATGATCTTCTTTATTTTTTGTTGATCAAAAATGCTTCCATGATAAATTACCTTTTTTGAACTTATCTTTTTGTAATTTGGAATAGGTCCTATAAAATTGAATTCAAAATTAAATTCACCAATTAATCCTTTTAATACTTTATTTAGCTCTTGGATGCCTTTTCTTCTTTCATATCTTCCAACAAATAAAAATTTAATTGGATCTGCTTTAGATTTAATTTGCTCATTTACCCACCCCGTTTCAATACCTGAGGGCATTTCGATGATTTTCTTTGTTTCTATATTAACTTTATTCTTAATAACAGCAGTTATTTTTCCTCCGTAAGAAAAAACATAGTCAGCTTTTGCACAATTCCATTTCACAGGATCTTTTAGTATTAACTGTTCAAAACGGGATTTAATTGATGGTGGCGTTTGAAACATTTCAAATCCATGAAAATTCAATCCTATTGGGGGACAATTTAAACCTCTTACTTTTTCAGCTAATAACTTCCATGCAGTAAATCCTTTGGCATAAATAAAATCATAATCAGACAATTTATTCTTTAGCAATACAAAAAGCTTTGAAGAATATTTCCAGGATTCCTGAAGGTAATGTCCCGGAATAATTCCTGGTGCTGGAAAATGAATACAGGTATGTTTTATATACTTTAATTCATCTTCAGAAAAACCTTCCAGTTTCTCTACCAGAGGCTTGCCAAATGGAACACAATGATATAAATCAACATTTACCTTGTTTTGGGCAAAAAATTTAGCCAGGTAATAGGAATGTTTTTGCATCCCACCTATTACATAAGGATAAATTCCATCTGTTAAAAAAGCTATTTTCATTTTGAAACAACAGTATTATATGCATCTTTATATGCATATTTGGTGAATTTCATCTTTGCCAGCTTGTTTAATGATTCCTTTTCATTATAATTTACTTTTGTTAACTCTATTTTCTGCTTAAGGTCTGTTACTAGCACTCCCGATTTTGTATCGGAAACAAAATCACTAAAATCTCCAATATTTTCTGAAATCAGAACTTTTAAGCCGGCAGCAAGGTATTCTGCAAACTTAACAGGAGATGCAACATTATTTGTAATTGTTTTTTCTCTTAGTAATAATCCATAATCGCATATTGACAAAAGCTTAAAAACTTCTTTTGCATCTACCCATTTTGTAACTACTCTATCTTTAAATTCATTTAATATCTTAAATTCATCTTGTGCTTTTGTTAAAAGTAAAACCTTTAGTTTTTCATTCTCCTTCAGCAAATTTAAGAGGAATTCATTCATAAGCAGAAAAGAATGCCAGCCGGAAGCAGAACCAGAAAAAGCAACAATTATTTCATCGGGTAAAAAGCCTAATCTCTGCCTGTTTTCAATGATTAAAGATTCGGAAGGCAATTCAAAAATCCCGCTTTGGTCAAGAGTACAAGGAATAATCACATGATTACTTTTATTATACCCATATTCCTTTTGCCAATAATTAACCAATGAATTGGAAACAGCAATTTTAAAATCGCTTTCAATAATTGCGATTTTTTCGAGCATTGCCAACTCTTTTAAAAACTTAATATCCTGAACTATGTTATATTCAGTAAATTCTGGAAGATAGGCCCCCCTGGCATCAAAAATAACGCTATTTACCCTATTGGCTCTTTTCAATCGCAAGGCCAGATTAGCAGCAAAAGGCCCTCTTGCTATAATTCTTCCTGGTTTCTTTATTAATGCTAAAATCAATAATGCAAAATAATTCATGCTCCAATTCTTTATTCCAGGGAACATAGGCAATATATGAGCTGAGGGGAAAGCAGCTTTTATCTTCCTCTTTTCATTTTTATATAAACGTAGAGAAACGAAAACAATTAAATGAACTTCAATGTTGTATTCCTTTTTAATAAACCGGCATACATCTATAACCTGGCTGTTATAAATCCCTGAGTAGGAGTCATTATAGGTTAAAAAAAACATTAATTTATCTTATCGGCTATTATTTCCATTATTCTCTCAGTGGACTTTCCATCCCAAAAAGGCGGAATTTTACCTTTTTTATATATGCCTTCTTCAATTTGTGATATGTACTTCTGAATTGTTTTCAAATCAAAAGGCACTAAAGTATTTGTACCCAAATCAACAGTAGATGGTCTTTCTGTATTAGGCCTTAAAGTCAAACATGGTTTTTTTCTGAAAGTGGATTCTTCCTGTATACCTCCACTATCAGTTAATATGAATTTACATTCAGCAATTAATTTTTGAAAAGCAAAATAATCCAAAGGATCAGTAAGAATTAAGCCTTTGATTGCTCTTAACCTTTCAGCTAAATCAAATTCCTCTGCTCTCTTTATTGTTCTTGGATGTATAGGGAAAACAATTTTATATTTTTCAGATATCAGCTCCATTAATTCAATCAGCTTCATTAAGCCCTCTTTACTATCAACAGTAGCAGGCCTGTGCATGGTCATAAGCACATACTTTTCCAGCTCCAACTCTAATTGCAAAAGAATTAATGATTCATTTACCTGCTTTTCAAAAGCAATTAAAGTATCAATCATTGTGTTCCCTACCAAAAAGATATTTCCCTTTTTCTTTCCTTCTTTTATCAGATTATCATAGCCACTTTGTTCAGTAACAAAAAAATAATCAGAAAGCTCATCAGTTAAGATCCTGTTAATTTCCTCAGGCATTGTGCGGTCATTACTGCGTAAACCACTTTCAATATGTGCTAATTTAATCCCAGCTTTATTGGCAGTTAAAGCTCCTGCAAGGGTAGAATTCACATCTCCAACTACAAGAATAACTGAAGGTTGAATTTGTTCAATTGATTTCTCTAATTCCAACATTATATTAGCCATCTGAGAGTTTGCAGAACCTGGAGGGGTATTTAAAAAATAATCAGGTTTTAAATTAAACTGTTCAAAAAACACATCAGCCATTTTGCTGTCATAATGTTGTCCTGTATGAATGATATTTACAGATATGCCAGGTATTTTAATGGCAACCTTCTTGAATTGTGTTACTTTAATGAAATTAGGACGTGTACCAACAATAATGCAAATTTTTTTCAAACTGATTTATTTATATAAACAATGCTTCCAATTTAGTTGTAACTTTTTCATAAGAATATTCTGAAACTTCAAAGTTATTATTAAAAGGAATATTTACCTTTTTTTTAAGTATCTTTTTAAATGTACCTGCAATGTTTTTAGGTTCAATATGAATTCCCAGATTATTTTGAACAATAAAATTACTTAAGACTCCAGTTTCTGATATTAAAATTATAGGTTTTCTCAGATAAACAATTTCATAAAATTTTGTACTTAAAAAATCCTTATACTGAGGAGGATATAAAATCAGCACAGCATCAGACTCCATTACTTTCTTGCTGAAATCAACAGTTGACACTAAAGGATGGTATTGCACTTTATCTGTTAATCCTGCTTTAATGAATTCCTTTTGATATTTAAAAACAGAAGTATAAAAATCTATTTTATAATTAGAATCCTTAGTTGCATTTAAGCTTTCAATTAATTTTGTTACCGATTCTAACAAATCATCATAAAGAGTGCCTCCATATATTATTTTATAGATAGTATTCTCTAAAGGATTTTCATTTGTCCATTTAGGGAAATCGTCCATATCTATACCATGTGTGAGGACTTTAATTTTTGAACAGCTTTCAGGATACTTGTTATTTAAATACTCTGACATTGGTACTACCGGAACAGTTATATGGTTTGATCTTTCCATAACAAGTGCTTCTTTAACCAATTCCCTATTTAATCTCATTTTTGAAATAGTATCAAAACCATATGCTTTTCCCCAGGTCCAAGGATCACGAATATCTGAAATCAGATTAATTTGAGGATAAATCTTCTTCAGGTGAGTTGCAAAGTACAATAAGCCAAAGGGAGCTCCTGAAACAATAACATTGTCTACATTATTCTCCTTTATTATTTTAGCTGCTGATTTAAGCAACTGATTTTTCCAAAAAAGCGACCTCTCATAAATATTACCTTTGCTTATTAATAATAATAGATTTTTTGAAAGACGGTAAACGAACTTTTGAAATAAATTTTTTGGCTGTTTTAATAAAACTGTAGGGTATAAAGCAGGTAATTCATAAATCAAAATATTTTCATTTCCCAATACATCCCTATTCCATTCAGAGTTCTCTTTAAAAGGATTTTGAGCACAAATCACATGCACTTTATAACCTTTTTTTGCCAGATATTTTGCAAACTTAGCCCATCTTCTTCCTCCAATACCCGGATAGGGCGGAAAAACATAAGAAATCAACAGAATATTTTTATTTTTACTACTCATTTTTGTTTACTGTACCTTAAACGTCCTTTTCTTATCCTTTTGATTTTAAAATCGGCTTTAGTTTTAACAATAGTTCTTTGTTAAAATCTTTAACACCCCTTTGGTTCAGGTGATGGTGATCATAAAAATCTTTTACTGAGTTTAAATAATAATAATTATTAAAATTATAATAGGTTACATTTTGAAAACCTGAAAAATAATTATCTATTTTTTTTTTGTTTTTAATTGAATCGTAATATTCCCTGGTTATGGGCGCTTGAATTAAAAGTACTTTAATACCTTTTTCATTCAATTTTTGAATTGTTCTTTCAAATGCCTCTTTTTGAGCAGGCAACAAATCAATATTCTTTAAAGTAAAACCTCGTTTATGTGTATTTTCAGCAAGCTCTTTTTCTACATAACCTCCAGAAATATATTTATCTGTTTTATAATAAGTGCTTTCCTGAACAGAATTTAAATCTGTCACTATTCTTTTCCCAATCGTATAGAAAAAGGTGCTGAAAGTTTCCCAATTCTTATTTAACAAAACAGCTTTAAACAGTTCAATATTGATTTCAGAATTAGAAATTATGTCTAATGTTGATTCAACTCCTTGATTTTCAAAAGTTGCAGGAAAAACTTCATAAATAACAGTCTTAGGTTTTAATTTATCAATATACTTATCAATTAAATACTCTGTCTGCATTGGTGTTTGAGAACTTGAGCCAAGGTTAAACATATTTAATGAATCTGCTTGGAACTCTCTTGGGTCAAATCCTCGGTAAGCATGAGAAGAGCCCACAACCAAAATATCCGTATTGGAAACAGTTTCAACCTCTCTTAGTCTGCTTAAAAGATACCCATAACCTCCTGCAACATATTTAACATTTAATAAAAGGCCCTGTGGCATAAAAGACCCAAGACTTATTAAAAATAATATATATAAGGCGAATGAGGCCAAAGAAAAATAAAAAAGCTTTTTTAAAAATAGAATCATTAAAATTGAAAATATATGAATTCTGTTTTATTAAAAACACCAAACAATCCAATAAAAAAAATGATCATAAGGTAAATACTCCTTCTTATTATTTTGCTATTAATCTGAGAAAGCATATCTGAAAAGCCGTTAACACGGGTATTCCATTCCACTGCTAACCAAAATAGAATAATAATAATGTAATAATGCTTAAAACTAGAATTAATGCTTAAAAAGGAATGAGTAAAAATACCGGAAATATAACCTAAGGCATGAGAAACTGACTCTGCTCTGAAAAATATCCATGCAAAGCAGGTTAATCCGAAAGTTAAAAAAATGTTAAAGGCTTCAGTTAATGTTGGCAACATTTTTCCAGAGGCAACTACATCAATATTTTTCCTGTTTTTGGAGCCCAGAAGCAAGGGAAGGAAGAATACAGCATTTAAAACTCCCCATATTATAAAGGTCCAATTGGCTCCATGCCAAAATCCACTTACAATAAAAATTATAAAAACATTCCTTATTACTTTTGATTTTACAGTTGAACTACCTCCTAAGGGAATATACAGATAATCTCTAAACCAGGTTGAAAGTGAAATGTGCCATCTTCTCCAGAATTCAGCTATATCACGAGAAAAATAAGGTGTTTTGAAATTAATCATTAGATCAAAACCAAAAAGTTTGCCCACTCCTATGGCAATATCTGAATAACCGGAAAAATCTCCATAAATCTGAAATGCAAACATAACTGCTCCCAAAATCAACTCCAGGCCTGAAGCCTCACTGTAATTACCAAAAACATAATTTACGTAAACAGCTGCATTGTCTGCTAAAACCATCTTTTTAAATAAACCCCAAAGTATTAGTCTTAATCCATTTAAAGCTTGTTCATAGTGAAATGTTTTTTTTGTATAAAATTGAGGCAATAAATTAACAGCCCTCTCTATGGGGCCAGCAACGAGTTGAGGGAAAAAACTTACATAAGTAAAAAATGAAACTGCGTTTTTAGCAGGTTCTAAATTCTTTCTATAAATGTCTATGGTATAACTTAAGGTTTGAAAGGTATAAAAACTTATCCCTACAGGTAGAACAACATTCAGAGTAAAGGGATCTAATACTACTCCAATGGATTCCATTGATTCGGAAAATGACCTAGAGAAAAAATTGAAATATTTTAATACTCCAAGAGTACCCAAATTCATAAAAAGACTTAACCATAACAGATACTTTCGTCTATTAGAGGAGGAAGACCCACTTATATGATTCCCGATAATAAAATCAATAAGAGAGCTGAAAAAAATTAAAAATAAAAATCGCCAATCCCACCACCCATAGAAAGTATAGCTTAACAGGAGTAGATAGATATTTCGGGTAGTTATATTTTTATTGAATAAAAACCAATATAAAAGAAAAGCAATGGGAAGAAAAATCAGGAATTCAAAGGAATTAAAAAGCATAATAAGGATTTAACTTTGTTTGATATTCATTCTTTCTATTTTGCTACTTTTTGCATCCTGATAATTCATAGTAAAATTCCTTATATGTTTTTGAAGCATCAAAGTTATCTTTCCAATATTTCCTCACTTGATTTCTGAATTCAGCACTATTTTTAAAACTAGATTTAAACTTAGTTATTTCGTGAGCAACTTCTAAAGATGAAACATCATTCTTAACCAATATTCCTGTGCTTTCATTCACAATCTCTGGTATTCCTCCGGCATTAGTTCCAAGCAAGGGTATTCCAAAACTTGCAGCTTCCTGCAAAACAATACTTACACCACCTTCAGTTTCACTCAATAAAATAAATAAATTAATACTGTTAGTTTGATAAAACTCTAAAACTTTCTCATTAGACATTGCCCCTTTAAATTCATATTGAACATTGGCGGGAATTGATTTTGCTTTTTCTAAAAGCTTCTGCTTTTGATATCCATCTCCTATATGTACCCATTTTAAAGGAAATTCTATATGTTTTAATGCATCAATAATAAGGGCCACCCGTTTTAAGGGAATAAGATTTGAACAAGACACCAGTGTAAAGATATTATTCTGATCAATTGGATTTAAACCAAGATCAAAAACACCCAGACGGTTTAGCCTTACTTTTTCAGCAAACACCCTTTTTTGTTTAAGATATTCATATCCTGCATTTGAAACAGTGTATACAGCATCTGACATTTTAGAATTAAAATACCTGAAAGGCATATAACTGCCCTTCCTTCTTTCATCAAACAAATCAAAACCATGCACCCTGTAAACAAACCCCGGGATCCTTTTTTTTGCTTTTAATACAGAAAATATAAGTGCTCCCTGATTCATCCAATAAGAATAATGAACATTTTTCTCACCCTTGTTTTTCAGTTCCTTATCCAGAATTTCAGATTTTTGTATCGCCTGACATAATATGCTATTGAATTCTCTTATATTTTTAAGAAAGAAAAGCTTTTGTTTAGCTATAATAAACTCACCAAACAGAACATTAAGGATAAACAATAAATGCTTAAAAAAGAATTTAAGCTTTAAAGGTTTAGGAACAGATGAAAGAACAGTACTTACAAACACATTAGAAGGCACATTTCGTATGGATTCTTTTTGTTCCAGGGGGAATATATAAACATTAGCAAAAAGCCCGCTCAATACAGTAAGTTCACTTTTAAGAAATGTTTCCGAAAAGCCATAAGGATACTGAGCACTAATTAATACTAAATTCTTTGGTGTTTGTAAATCTGGCTTCTTCAATCCTATATATATTTTTTTTTCAAATTCTCTTTGGGCAGGTAACTCCGTTTTAGCTTACCCAGGTAAAGCTTTAAGTCATAAAACAAGCTATCCCAAAATATAGTATCGGTTAAAAACAGAAAACCTGCCAGCTGAAAGGATCTGTAATAGGTATAAAAAATCAAATCAAACCGTAAAAGACTTCTGGCATGCCAACGCACAGAATGCAAGCGCTTTATAATGCTCTTCTTGAATTCTTTTTTAGTATCTGCTTTTATTTTATCTGAAACTTGCAAAAGTTTTAAATTTTTTTCAAAGCAATACATATTATTGTAATACATCTTTAAAAAGTTCGCAAGCATACTTTCTGAATGCTTTCTTATTAAGACATCATGCTCATGGACAGAAAAAAACCGGTATCCTGATAAAGCACAACGAAATAAGAAATCCTGATCCTCAGCGCTTCTTAAGTCATTATCGAAAAGCCCAACAGTGCTAAAAACTTCTGACTTAAGCATAATACTTGAAGAACAGCCAGGAATAGGGTTCCCAGCCAATAAATCCAAAAAACTTATCTCTTTGATTAAATTACTCCTGCTTAATTCACTGTTTTGATCAAAATAAATTGAGCCTGAAAAAACAATTCCAACTTGAGGGTTTGCTTTAAATGCAGCTATTTGATTTGTTAATTTATCTTTTTTCCATAAATCATCAGAATCAAGAAAAGCTAAATAATCTCCTTTAGCTTTTTTAATACCTTCATTACGTGTTGAAGGTAAGCCCCCGTTTGTTTTAGAGATCAACTTTACCCTGTTATCTTTTTCAATATAACTTTTTATTATTTCAACTGAATTATCAGTTGAACCATCGTCAACAATTATACATTCCAAATTAGCATAGGATTGACTAAGAACAGATT
>JALYPI010000211.1 GCA_030856445.1 Bacteroidota bacterium | reverse complement strand
CATGGATATGCTGATCAATTTGGTGGAACCACCGGTAAAAAAATGATGACTAAAAATTTCAAAAAATTGCTTCTGCAAATTCATCAATTTCCTCTAAAAGAACAAAAAGAAAAACTAGCTGATTTTTTTAAACAGTGGAAAGGTGACCTGGAACAGGTGGACGATGTATTAGTAGCAGGATTTAAGGTGTAAGCTATTTAATCTTAATCTGGATAAATTCCCTTAAAAACGTATTTGTTATTTATCTAGATTGCGGATAATACCTATTCCTGATATAAAAAATATAAACCCAATTATTCCATAAGTCACAAGAGATCTAACACTCTTGCTGTCGTCTGAAATATTCACAAAAAGTACTGCTGCGTATATAAGGCCTATAATACCAAGAATTGTAAGTAGTGTGCCGAATATTTTTTTTAAATCCATCTGAATTCCTTTTTGTTAAGATACAAAATTAGCAGGAATTATTTTAAAAGTATGATTTTATTTTTTTATTGAAATAAGCTTTCATTACCTTAGCCCCTTATGGCTAAGTTCACTCGTAAATACAATCGTCAAAGAATTGGGCTTTCTCCTGGTTCTAAAGAACACCTTGAGTCTTTTCATGGAGATGTTTCAATTTCTGCTTTCCTTTATAATGAGCATGAAATTGAAAAAAGAGAGCTAAAAAACTACCTGGATCTTGAAAAAGTGCTAAGCGATGAAAAAGGCAAACATTGGATTAATGTCTATGGATTAAATACAACTACAGTTGATAAAATTTGTTCTGCATACAAAATCCATCCTTTATTTGTGGAAGATATTCTTCATTTAGGACAGCGCCCTAAGTTGGATGGGGGCGAAAATTATCTGTACATTGTGTTAAACATGCTAAACTATGATCCGGTAAAAGACGAAGTTATAAGTGAACAGATTAGTATTATTTTTAATCAGGAGTTTATTGTTTCTTTTCAGGAAAAGGAAGGAGATGTATTTGATCCGATTAGATCGCGCTTGGAAGCCGGTAAGGGGAAAATCCGAAAATCAGGAACTGATTATATCGCTTATACTCTTTTGGATGTTATTGTGGATCGTTATTATGTCATATTAGAAGAGCTTGGTAATAAAATTGAAATGCTCGAAATCAGGGTGTTGGAAAATCCGTCTATAGAATTGTTGCAGGAAATAAATGTATTAAAAAGAGATTTTATTTTATTGCGCAAAAATATCTGGCCCTTGCGCGAAGTGCTAAATTCCTTAATGAATATCGATATGGCAATTATTCATCCCAATACACGTATATACATTAAGGATGTTTATGACCATACCATACAGGTAATGGATACCATTGATACTTACCGTGAAATGTTATCCAGCATTCTTGATATTTATATGAGCAGTGTTAGCAATCGGCAAAACGATGTAATGAAAACACTTACAATTATTGCCACCATATTTATTCCACTTACTTTTTTGGTTGGAGTGTATGGGATGAATTTTCAAGTTATGCCAGAACTAGAATGGCAATATGGTTATTACACAATATGGACAATCATGATTTTTATTGCTATTAGCTTACTTATTTATTTTAAACGTAAAAAATGGATGTAAAGCTTTTTTCTCTTTGATAAACAGGAATGATTTTCTTCTCTCCCTTTTATATACTGATAAATAGATAAACAAATTACAATATTTTCTTATTTTTGAACATTACCTTGATAAAAACAGATTAAACACATGAAATAGTCATGCACAAACCTTGCACAAACAGTAATGAATATAACATGACATATTCCATATGACAATTAAAAAACAAATTATACACATATGAAATAGCCATGCACCGAACAGTGCGCAAACACTGATAAAGATAACATGGCGTATTCCATATGACATTAAAAATAAAATTATCTACATATGAAACTTAAAAATTATATTGAAGGACAATGGGTAGAGGGCGAAGGAGATGGTACAGCATTATTTCATGCTGTGTCCGGGGAACATATTAAATCAGCCTCTACCAAAGGTTTGGATTTTAAACGAATGCTGGAATTTGCCAGAAAAACAGGTGCTCCGGCTCTTCGTAAAATGACTTTTCATGATAGGGCCTTGATGTTAAAAGCACTTGCTCTTCATTTAACTGCAAAAAAAGACATGTTTTATGCCCTGTCTTCTGCAACAGGTGCAACAAAAGTAGATAGTTGGATTGATATAGAGGGTGGCATTGGTAATTTGTTTGTCTATGCCAGTAAGGGAAGAAGAGAACTACCCAATGAAACATTTTATGTTGATGGAAAACCCGAAATGCTTTCCAAAAATGGAACATTCATCGGACATCATATCTGCGTTCCTATGGAAGGAGTTGCTATTCATATTAATGCATTCAATTTTCCTTGTTGGGGAATGCTTGAAAAAATTGCCGTGAATTTTTTAGCAGGAATGCCTGCAATTGTAAAACCCGCAACTGTTACTTCTTTTCTTACTGAACTAATGGCTAAGGAAATAATTGATTCAGGAATTTTGCCTCCGGGAGCACTGCAGGTAATATGTGGAAGTGCCGGTGATATGCTGGATCATGTTACTGAACAGGATGTGGTTACATTTACAGGTTCTGCTACTACAGGAAAAATGCTCAAACAATCCAAAGCTATTATTGAAAATTCAGTAAGGTTTAATATGGAAGCCGATTCTCTGAATTGCTCGATTTTAGGACCTGATGCTACCCCGGAAACTGAAGAGTTTAAGCTTTTCGTTAAAGAAGTAGCAAGAGAAATGACTGTTAAGGCTGGACAGAAATGTACAGCAATAAGAAGAATCATTGTACCTGAAAAATTGGTTGATGATGTAATTAAAGCTGTTTCAGAAAAATTAAAAGGAACAACAATTGGAAATCCTGCAGTGGAAGGTGTACGTATGGGGCCCTTGGCAGGTAAAGACCAAGTGAAGGAAGTAAGGGAAAAAGTGTTGGAACTTATGCAGGTATGCGAAGTTGCACACGGTAATTATGACAGCTTTGAAGTAATGGGAGCAGATAAAGATAAAGGAGCTTTTATGCCCTCCATCTTATTATACTGTAATGAACCTTTTAAACATTTACAGCCTCATAATGTGGAAGCATTTGGTCCGGTAAGTACGGTAATGCCATATAAAACAACTGAAGAAGCTGCAGAATTGGCAAAAATGGGCCGAGGAAGCCTTGTTGGTTCTGTATTCACTGCTGATGATAATTTTGCTCATGATATTGTTCTTGGTGCAGCAAGCATGCATGGAAGAATGATGATTGTTAATGCTTCTTGCGCCAAAGAATCAACAGGACATGGTTCACCTATGCCGCATTTGGTTCACGGTGGACCAGGTAGAGCAGGAGGGGGAGAAGAAATGGGTGGAATAAGAGGTGTGTTCCATTACATGCAACGCACAGCTATTCAGGGCTCTCCAACTACTCTTACTAAAATAACCAATGTTTATCAGCCAGGAGCTCAACAAAAAGAAGACATTGTACACCCTTTTAAAAAATATTTTGATGAATTAGAAATAGGGGAGACCTTAATTACTCATAAAAGAACAGTTACAGAAACGGATATTGTGAATTTTGCCAATATTAGCGGTGATAATTTTTATGCCCATATGGATGTTACCTCTCTTGAGGGTTCAATTTTTGAATCCCGTGTGGCTCATGGCTATTTTATAATTTCAGCCGCTGCAGGACTGTTCGTTGATCCTAAAAAAGGACCTGTACTTGCCAATTATGGTTTAGATGAATTAAGATTTGTGAAACCTGTATATGTAGGAGCAACCATTGGTGTGCGATTAACCTGCAAGGAAAAAATATCTAAAGAGAAAAGGGAAAACGAGCCTGCACAGGGGGTTGTTAAATGGCAGGTAGATGTTTATGACCAAACGGGAGAAACGGTTGCTCTAGCCACTATTTTAACCCTTGTACAGAGAAAAGAATAATTTTTTTGCTGTGCTTGCGTTTATATCTTATATATTAACAAAATACAAATAATTATCTGTATCCATTGCTATTACTGAATTAAGTGGCAAAGCAGGTTTTAGCTGGAGAAAAATAATTTACATAAAACAATATTTTAAAAATATTTATGTTATGTTTGTAGAAATAAATTTTTAATTGCAATTATTATGAAAAATGGAACTGTAAAGTTTTTTAATGAGACCAAAGGATTTGGTTTTATCAAGTTAAATGGTTCTGACCAAGAATTTTTTGTTCATGTGTCAGGATTGAAAGATGAAATTCGTGAAAATGACGAGGTTGTTTTCGAAGTTCAAGAAGGTAAAAAAGGTTTGAATGCTGTTAACGTAAGATTGGCATAAATAATTCCCTAATAATTTTACCAAAAACCCTGTAATGCTCTTTGAGAATTACAGGGTTTTTAATTTAATCTAAGTTATTACACTTAATAATAGCCATTATAATATTAATGGTCTAAAAATCAGTAAAAATCAAATTTATTAACGTAAGTTTGTTTAAAATTAATTAACTTATGTACGACATTTTAAAAAAGTTCGAAGATAAATTTTCTAGTCTTAAGAAAAAAGGGATGCAAGTTGAGGGTTTATCATTAATTGATCCTAAGCGAAAAAAGCATGTTATATGCATTAGCAGGCCTTTTATTTTTGATAATAGAAATTTGCCTAAAAGATATGAAACTCTTGAAATTAAGAGTAAAATTCAGGGTGAACTTCCTTTGGAATTTAAAATTAACCGAGAAAATCCGGATTGGCATAAAGTTGAATTTATTTGGGCTCCTGAAAGATTTGAGAATTTTGTAGACAGATGTTCAGGCGAAATCCGTAAAAAATTGGATCTTCCAGAAATGAGTCGTGAAGATATGCTGGATGCTCTTTGTTTTGGTAATTTCCAAGAACATAAGGCAAAGTGTGAAGTAATGGTTAAGGAAGGCAAAATACCAGCCTTTAAAAAAATTGTAAAAGAAAAACCAGAATTGGTTAATTAAGTTAAGTAGTGGTTTGTACAAAAAAGAGCGGAATTTATTCCGCTCTTTTTGTTTGTATTAATTTAATCTTTACTGTTGCAATTGCTAATTTTCAATTCTTCTTTTAAAACCAAAACTTGTTCACATTTTTGCTTTAAAAAATCCCTTAGTTTTATTATCATTGCATATAAATTAAAATTAATAAATATATGGCAGATTCAGGAAAAGTAGATGTTAAATTAGAGAATGGAATTGGTACTGTTACTTTTTTTCATCCACAAAGTAATTCTCTTCCAGGTGTTCTTTTAAAAGCAATTGCACATGAAATTAAAGCCCTTGGAAATAATATTGACACAAAAGTTATAATATTGAAAAGTGAAGGAGAAAAAGCTTTTTGTGCCGGTGCTTCATTTGATGAATTAATAGCCATTGATAGCTTAAGCAAAGGAAAAGAGTTTTTCTCTGGTTTTGCCGGTGTTATAAATGCCATGCGTAAAGTTCCTCAGTTTGTTATTGCAAGAGTGCAAGGAAAAGCAGTTGGAGGAGGTGTAGGACTTGCCAGTGCTGCTGATTATACCCTGGCAACAGAAGCTGCTTTTATTAAATTAAGTGAATTGGCAGTTGGCATAGGTCCTTTTGTTGTTGGTCCTGCTGTTGAACGTAAAATAGGTTCCTCTGCTTTTAAAAGTTTAGCCATTAATGCTACTGAATGGCAATCAGCTTCCTGGGGTAAAGAAAAGGGACTATATGCTGAGGTATATTCAGATATCGAACAATTGGATAAAGCAATTGAGCAACTGGCACAAAAACTTGCAAAAAGTAATCCTGAGGCAATGTCCATGCTAAAAAAAGTTTTTTGGGAAGGAACGGAGAATTGGGATACACTCTTAATTGAAAGAGCAGAAATGAGCGGTAAATTGGTTCTTTCTGATTTCACAGTAGATGCTATAAACAAATTTAAAACGGTGAAGTGATTTTTGCCTTAAAAAATTGAAAGACTAAAAATTTTTACGAAAAGGTATAAATCTGTAATTTCAGAATTTATTAGTATTAAAATTTCCAAATTAGATAGAATGCAGGAAACAAAAAATATGTCCATTAAAACTCCTATTGCACAAGATGTTTTGCTAAAGGCCTTTGAGCTAATGAGTACAGCAAAAGCAATGACTGAACTATATGAAGAAAATGCAAAGGTCACAGCTAAGTATGTACACGCTACTTCAAGAGGGCATGAAGCAATACAACTGGCCCTGGGTTTACAGTTAAAGCCCCAGGATTATGTTTTTCCATATTACAGAGATGATTCTATTCTTCTTGGAATAGGAATGCAACCTTATGAACTTATGCTCCAGTTGATGGCAAAAAGAGATGATCCATTCTCAGGAGGAAGAACTTATTATAGTCACCCTAGTTTGAGAAGGGACAATATGCCCAAAATTCCACATCAATCATCAGCCACAGGAATGCAGGCAATTCCTGCTACTGGTGTTGCTATGGGAATGCAGTATTTGGAAAAACAACAAATAGGCACCGACTATAAAGATGAGAAACCTGTTACGGTATGTTCTTTAGGAGATGCTTCTGTTACTGAGGGGGAAGTTGCTGAAGCTTTCCAAATGGCAGTTTTAAAAAGACTTCCTATTCTTTACCTTGTACAGGATAATGAATGGGATATATCTGCTCATGCAAGAGAAATACGTGCACAGGATGCAAGTGAATATGCAAAAGGTTTTAAAGGTTTGGAAGTACGAAGTATTGATGGGAGTGATTTTGTAAAATCATATGAAACTGTAAAAGATGTGTTAAGAATTATTCGTAAGGAAAGAAGGCCAATTATGATTCACGCCAAAGTTCCTTTACTTAACCATCATACATCCGGAGTGAGAAAAGAATGGTATAGAGATGATTTGGAAGAGCAGGCAAAAAGAGACCCCTTCCCTAAATTAAAAAACCGTTTAATGATCAGTGGCTTTGATGCAAAAGATCTAGCAGCAATCGAGGATTCGGCTAAAATTAAAGTTAAGCAAGACTATGATAAAGCCTTATTAGCGGAAGACCCACTCCCTGAAGATCTATTTGAACACGATTTTGCACCATCCCCAATTACTGAAGAAAAAGGAAAACGAGAGCCAGAGGGAAAAGAAGCAACAGTTATGGTGGATTGTGCCTTGTTCGCTGTTCAGGAATTAATGACAAAACACAAAGAATGCCTTCTTTATGGGCAAGATGTTGGAGCCAGGCTTGGAGGCGTATTTCGTGAGGCGGCAACACTTGCTCAGAAATTTGGAAACGACAGAGTTTTTAATACTCCTATTCAGGAAGCATTTATTGTAGGAAGCACTGTTGGTATGTCGGCTGTTGGTCTAAAACCAATTGTTGAGGTGCAATTTGCAGATTATATTTGGCCGGGATTAAATCAGCTCTTTACAGAAGTTAGCCGTTCATGTTATTTATCCAATGGTAAATGGCCGGTAAGCTGTATAATACGAGTTCCAATCGGAGCTTATGGAAGCGGGGGGCCTTATCACTCATCAAGTGTTGAGTCTGTTCTTGCAAATATCAGGGGAATAAAAATAGCCTATCCATCAAATGGAGCAGATTTAAAAGGTTTAATGAAATCTGCTTATTATGATCCTAATCCTGTTGTAATGTTGGAACACAAAGGATTATACTGGTCAAAAATAAAAGGAACAGAAGATGCAAGAACCATTGAACCTGATGAGGATTATATTATCCCTTTTGGTAAGGCAAGAATGGTGATAGAAACTCAAGCTCAAACAGATAAACCAACTCTCTCCATTATTACCTATGGGATGGGAGTATATTGGGCTAAAAACGCAGCAAAAGCATTTAAAGGGCAAATTGAAATAGTGGATTTAAGAACGATTCATCCATTGGATGAAGAAACAGTTTTTAATTCAGTGAAAAAACACAGTAGATGTTTGGTTGTAACTGAAGAACCAGTTAATAATTCCTTTGCTCAGGCTTTGGCCGGAAGAATACAAAAGTATTGCTTTAATCATCTTGATGCCCCGGTGGAAATAATTGGTTCAGAGAATATGCCTGCTATTCCATTAAATACAATACTGGAACAAACCATGATTCCTTCGGTTGCCAAGGTTGAAGAAGCTATTAAAAAGTGCTTGGAATATTAATTTTTACCTATATACCTATATCTTTAAATCAACAATAATTTAGTTTATTGTTGATTTTTTTTGTTTGAAAAATAAAAACGGCAACAAATTATTCTTCATTTTAACTGAAAAAAATGCCCTAAAAATGCCACAATTAATGTTTATATTTAATAGTAACATTAACTGTGGCTTTTATGACCGAAGAGTTTCTACATTATATATGGCAGTTCAGGAATTTTGATAATTCAGGACTAAAAGCACATACAGGGGAAAGCATTGAGATCATTAAAACAGGTGATCATAATCATAACTCAGGACCTGATTTTTTTAATGCTATTGTCAAAATAGGGGAAACAGTGTGGGCTGGAAATGTTGAAATACATATTAATTCCTCCGATTGGGAAAAGCACAATCATTCTGTTGATAAGGCCTATAACAATGTGGTTTTACATGTAGTATACAATGATGATTGCATTGTTTCAAGAACAACTGGTGAGGTGATTCCTGCCATTGAATTAAAAGACAGAATAAACCAATCTACTTTTTCTTGTTATACTGATTTGATAAAAAGTAGCCAATGGATTAGCTGCAGTCAGAGTATAAAAGATGTTGATGAGTTTATAATCAGCAATTGGTTAGGTCGTCTACTTATTGAAAGACTGGAAAAAAAAGCTGAAAGCATTATTAATTCCTTACAACTTACTCAAAACAATTGGCAGGAAACATTTTATCTGCACCTGGCCCGCAATTTTGGTTTTAAGCTAAATGCTGAGCCTTTTGAACTTTTGGCAAAATCTCTTCCCTTAGCTTGTCTTGGAAAACACAGGGACAGCATAGAGCAGATTGAAGCTTTGATTTTTGGACAGGCAGGTATGCTAAATGCATCATTTGAAGAAGAATATCCTATCCAATTGCAAAAAGAATATAATTATCTGAAACAGAAATACAATTTAAAACCAATTGATAGCCACCTATGGAAATTTATGAGGCTAAGGCCTGTAAGCTTTCCAACCATAAGGCTTTCCCAGTTTGCAAACCTAATTCATCATTCTCAGAATATGTTTGTGAAAATATTGGAATGCTCAAGCCTTAAGGAATATTATGAACTGTTTAATATAAGTACTTCTTTATATTGGGAATCCCATTATACATTTAGAAAACAGTCAAAAATGACTAAAAAGCCATTAGGAAAAACTTCTATTGATGGTATTCTAATAAACACAATAGCGCCTTTTTTATTTGTTTATGGAATCCAAAAGCAAGATGATACTTATAAGGAAAGAGCCTTGGAATTGCTCGAATCCATTGAAGGGGAAAACAATAATATTATAAAAAAGTGGAATGAAATAGGAATTATTAGCCGTAGTGCATTTCAGTCACAAGCATTGTTGGAATTAAAAAAGAATTATTGCGATTCAAAAAAATGTTTAAAATGTAGCATCGGTAATAATTTGTTAAAAAGACAAGTTTCCCAAGAGTGATTTGAATTTAAAATTAGAAATCCAAATAGTATCAAACGTAATTAATCTGAAAAAAAACAATTATTTATTTAAGCTACATTAAATATTCCTTTATATTATGATCCCTTTGAGTTTTTGCATGAAATATTGTATCTTTACAAGCTATATACTTTAAAAAAGCATCTCAAAATCATGATTGATAAAGTTACATCTTATTTTGAAAAGCAGGCTTTTGGCGTTTGTGCATGGTGGGGTGAAAAACTAGGTATTAAAACCAGTTCTATTAGGCTGTTTTTTATTTATCTTTCCTTTTTCACTGTAGGTTCGCCAATAATTATATACTTGGCTATGGCTTTCATTCTTGAAAACAAATCCTACTTTAAATTGAAATTCCGAAGGAATAGAACCTCAATCTGGGATTTATAATTTTTGAAATCACACTTAACCCTACATTTTTCATTAAATGGAATTGCTCCAGAACTTTATCCTTATATTAATATTAGCCGTAGTTGTACTTGTTATTCTATCAAGGCTGAAGATTCCTTCCATTATTGGGTTTTTAATTACTGGAATACTTATTGGAACAGTTGGCGCTGATTATATTATCGTGGAACATGAATTGGAGATAGCGGCCGAAATCGGTATTATTCTGCTCATGTTTACAATTGGACTTGAATTTTCTATTACCAAAATAAAGGAGATGAAGCACGAGGTGCTGATTTATGGCGGGGGGCAAGTGTTGTTAACGATTTTGGCAGTATGGATAATTATGTCTTTTAGCAGATTCTCAATCACTGAATCTGTTTTTGCAGCCTTTGTGATTTCTTTAAGCAGTACTGCAATTGTAATGAAAATAATGCAGGATAAAGGCAAACTTCAAACTCCGAGCGGGAAAATCATGCTGGGAATATTGCTTTTTCAGGATTTATGCATAGTTCCAATGATTATCCTTACTCCTTTACTTGGTTCTGTTGGAGAAGTGGATGCTATTGATATTCTCTTAAAACTGGGCAAGTCATTTGGATTAATCCTCATCATTTTTTTATTGGCCAAATACCTGTTGCCAAGAATTTTTGATTATGTAATAAATTACCGCATATCAGAACTTTTTATTTTATTGATAATAAGTCTTGCATTTGGTCTGGCTTTACTAACATATGCACTTGGTTTTTCTGTTGCCCTGGGTGCATTTATAGCAGGAATGATTTTGGCAGAATCTGATTTTATTCACCAGATAGAAGCGGATATAAAACCTTTGAAGACTCTTTTTCTCTCTGTGTTTTTTATTACAGTTGGTATGCTTCTTAACACAAATTATCTCCTTGCAAATCCTCTTAAAATCTTCTTGGTATTAACTGGCATTCTGATATTAAAAACCATTATTATATCTGCTTTTCTAATTATTTATAAAAACACCTGGAATCTTTCTTTAAAAGCAGGTCTTGGCCTTTCTCAAATAGGAGAGTTTGCTTTTATGCTTTTGAGTATTGCTCATCCTCTTGATATCATTAGTGAAGACTTTTATCAGTTATTTCTTTCCGTTTCTGTGATTTCCATGTTAATTACTCCTTTATTAATCATACTAAGTGATAAACTTGGAATTCAACAAAGATTGATGAATAAAATAGAAGATAATTTTTATGAAGAAAAAAAAGTGATAATAGCTGGGTTTGGTATTAATGGAATTAATCTTTCCAGGATTTTTAAGGCCTTAAATATTTCTTATAGAATAATTGATATGAACCCTGCTACAGTACGTAAGTACAAAGAAGCAGGCGAGCCAATTGTTTTCGGGGATATTACACAATTAGAGAATTTAAAAAGGATAGGGATACAAAATGCTACCATGCTTGTTATTGCCATATCTGATGCTGAAGCTACTCAAAAAGCGATAGACATAAGTAGAAAAAGTAACCCTAATTTACAAATAATTGTAAGGTCTGAATTTATTTCTCAAATTGAAAATCTTTATGATTTGGGTGCTGATATGATTATTTCTCAAGATTTTGAAGCATCCTTGCAAATTGCTTCTTATGTGCTTAAATTCTTTGGTATTGCAGAACCTATTGTCAAAATAAAGTCTGATCAGTTAAGAAAAAGACATTATCGTTTTTTTACAGAAGAAATTGAATCAGAAAATCAATTAAAAATTGCAGAACTAGCTGAAATTGAATTTTTTAACGAAACATATCTTGCGCTTGAAAATCCAGGGTTAATTGGAAAAAGAGTAGCAGAAATTAACCTTCAGCTTATGCAGGTATTCAAACAAGTCAGAATATTAGGAATAGTTAGAGGGGATAGGATAATTACTGAAATTGGGGAAGAAATAAAAGTAGAAAGAATGGATACACTGATTGTTTTTGGAGCTCAAAACAAGCTGGATATTGCAGTTGAATATTTAGATAACTATATTTAAAGACTAATTATTAGAACTCCTTTTTTTATTTTTTTGTTTTTCTATTTGTGTATAAAAAGGGTAAGAAACTGAGTAATACCTTTAATTTATTTTCCTATAATATTTTTAATTTTACCATTTAAATTTTCAAATTTTATTACAAGAAATGCTTAAAACAAAAAAAATATTAATCACCGGGTCAAACGGATTGCTTGGACAAAAACTGGTAAAAGCACTTAAGACGATAAAAGATTTTGAAATAATTGCAACATCCAAAGGAGAGAATAGAATAAATGACAAAAAAGGGTATATATATGAATCTCTTGATATAACTGATAAGCATCAGATTGAAGATATATTTAAAAAATATATGCCCGATACTGTAATTAATACAGCGGCAATGACCAACGTAGATGCTTGTGAATCCGATAAAGAATCTTGTGTAGCATTAAATATCACTGCGGTACAGAGCATGATTGATGTACTTGAGGATTTATCCAAAGCATTAATTAATACAAAATTTGAGAACCCACATTTTATTCACCTTTCCACAGACTTTGTTTTTGATGGTGAAAATGGTCCTTATAAAGAAAGTGATGAGCCTAAACCACTGAGTTATTATGGATGGTCAAAGTTGGAATCTGAAAAAATAGTTCAAAAAAGTATTTTGAAGTGGTGTGTTATAAGAACTATTATTGTATATGGAACGGCTGATAAATTAAGCAGAAGTAATATTGTGTTATGGGCAAAAGAAGCACTGGAAAATAAACAAGCTATTCAGGTTGTAGACGATCAATTTCGCTCTCCTACGCTTGCAGAGGATTTGGCTCAGGCTTGCCTGCTTGCAATTGTAAAAGAAGCTACAGGAATATTTCATGTTTCAGGAAAAGACATCATGAGCATTTTAGATCTTGTATATAGAGTAGCGGATTTTTATAACTTGGATAAATCTTCAGTAATGGCAACCAAATCTTCAAGTTTAAAACAAGCTGCTAAGCGCCCTCCTAAAACTGGGTTTATTTTGGATAAGGCAAGAAAAGAATTAGGCTTTGAGCCACATTCTTTTGAACAAGGACTTGGAATTTTAAGTGAGCAATTACAACAAGCTGAACTAAATTAGAGAGGATAATAAATGAAAAGTTCAGGGTTAGATTTTAGAATAAATTATAAATAAAAATTTAAGATAAGCATTTAAAATTCCTATTCTTATTCATTATGACTGAGTTTTTTGATAATATGAGAAGCAGCATCAACAAAAGGGAAAAGAATAATATCAGCCCCTGCTTTATTTAATCTTTCTGCATCTCTGTTGTGATGAACTGTAAGTGCTATTTTTCCTTTAAAATTTGCTTCCTTTAGGTACTTTAATAAGGACAGATTAATAGTAACATCAGATATTGTGCTGATTACAAATTTTGCTTTTTCAAGAGGAAGGATAGTTGTTATCTCAGGATCTTCAACATCTGCATATTGAGCAAGTTTTCCTTTGTTTTGCCATAAGCTTACTAATTTGGGATCAAAATCCACTCCTAATATCTTATAGTTTTGGCGGTCTAAGCTTTTGGCAATGTTTTTTCCATATCTTCCTAATCCAAATATAATAACATCTACAGACTCTCCTTTGTAGGCTTTATCATCTGTTTCTCGATATGCTATTTTTCGCTCAAATATTATTAGTAAGGGTGACAATTTATTATATAGTTGATGTGAATATATAATCATGTAAGTTGAAATGCCAATGGTAATTAAACCAACTAGTGTGATCAGACCCAT
The DNA here is from genome assembly GCA_030856445.1 of Bacteroidota bacterium. Lineage (GTDB taxonomy): Bacteria > Bacteroidota > Bacteroidia > JACCXN01 > JACCXN01 > JACCXN01. The sequence continues at coordinate 18,737 of JALYPI010000211.1, read as the reverse complement.
TGTTTCGCTGTCTATATGCCCAAGAGTGAAGCCCATAGTGGCTAGTATGAGAGAAAATTCACTGATCTGAGCAACGGTAAGGCCTGCCAAAAAGGATGTTCTCTTTCGGTAGCCCATCAGCCCCATAATTAATAAAACGATAAGAGGATTCCCTATTAGCACGAAAAGGGAGAAAATTAAAGAGTTAGTAATTTGAGCACCAAGCAGGGATAAGTCAAGTTGGGAGCCCAAATTAATAAAGAAAAACAAAAGCAAAAAGTCTCTAAGTCCAATTAACCTACCACTAATAATTTCTCGATAATGGGAGGAGGCAAGTGAAATTCCTGCAACAAAAGCACCTACTTCCTTACTAAAACCCATTATTTCACCTGCTGCTGCAAGTAATATAGCCCAGGAAACTGAAAACAGAACTAAAAGTTCAGCGGAATCTGCAAGTTTTTTTAACAATCCCGGAAGTACATATTTCATCAGTAAGCCTACAATTGCCAATACTCCTATTCCTTTTAAAAAAACAAATAAAACATCAAAGGCCATACTCTCACCTTTACCGGCTCCCAGGGCGGATAAAAAAATCATCATAATCACCACTACAATGTCCTGGATAATTAAAAACCCTACTGCTATTTGCCCGTGTAGTGAATCAATTTCTTTTTTATCAGAAAGGAGTTTTACAATAATAATGGTGCTGGAAAAGGTTAATGCAACGGCAATATATAAAGCCTGCAAGTGGTCGTAACCTAAAAGTTTGCCGATAAGAAAACCAAAAATAGAGGTAAAAACAACCTGGCCAAGCCCTGTAAGAGTTGATACTATGCCTGTTGACCGTATAAGATTAATGTCCAGTTTAAGGCCAACCACAAAAAGCAGAATGGATATTCCAATTTCAGCCAGTAAATGTATTTGGTCTAAAGATCGGATAAGATTCAAACCCGATGGGCCTATAATAATACCCGCAGCTATAAATGCAACAATTAGGGGTTGCTTTAATAATCTGCCCAATGCACCAAATACAGCACTAGTTATAAGTATTGCTGCAAATTCAATAAATGGGTTTTCAATTAAATGCTGCATTTCTGATTCAATGTTTCTTAAAAATAAAGATTATATTTTAATGAGAAGAATAATATTTTATTCAACTATTGAATGTTAAATAAAATGGCTGTTTTCATATTTTTATTTAATTTAGCTTTCTTTAAATAGCACCATTAAAATAAATAAAACTAAATTAATTGTTGTTTTTCTTTAGATTTTTCAAGTTTTTTTGCTCGTTTTTTCTGCTTTTAATTGTCTTAAATAGTCTAATTAATCAGAAATCTTATGCCATGCATGGAGGCGATGATAAAGCCGAGGAAAAAGAAGTGAAAGACACCGTAAGGGCGATTGTTTTGTATGGGAATAAATTTCTTATTAAGCCTTCTGTGGAACTCTCCGATGAACATGTTTATAAATATGTAGATTCGCTTTTTAATATGTCTTCCCCTCCAGATGAACTGATTAAACAAATTAATCTGTTTTTATCAGTAAAGGAAAAGTCTGAAGATGATATTATTTCCATGATCGATTCCTTATTTGATCTGGATCAGGTTCCCTATGCTTTAATCAATCAAATTAATTATTTTGTTGCAACAAGGGAAGGATTTCAGCAGGACATTAACACAGCAGTTGCTATTACTTCTTTTTATGACGAATCTGAGTTTCCTGCAAATTGTTATTATGATAGCTGGGATACTCATACCACCCATCCATACACTGACGAACTTTGGAAAGAGGATACCTCTGCTACTGTTTTAGTTTTACAGGATACCATGAATTTTTGCAATTATATTCATCCTCATAATGGAAGAGTAACTTCTAATTTTGGCTGGCGTGATGGAAGGAATCACAATGGAATAGATATTGGATTAAGAACAGGGGAAGCCGTGGTGTCTGCATTTGATGGAAAAGTAAGAATTGCAAGAAATCACGGGAGTTATGGAAATGTGGTAGTGGTAAGGCATTATAATGGGCTGGAAACCTTGTATGCACATTTACACAGGATAAAAGTTAAGCCTGGTCAGGAAATTGCGGCTGGGCAGATTGTTGGACTTGGCGGAAACACAGGGCGTTCAACAGGAAGCCATTTGCATTTTGAAGTTAGGTTTAAAGGAAAGCCATTAAATCCAAAATATATAATAGATTTTACAAATAAACAATTAAAACACGATGCAATAGTTTTAAATAAAACAAAATGGTCTTATTCTGTATGTCCCGAAGGAGTAGAGTTTCATGAAGTTGAAAAAGGAGAATACCTAATGGAGATTGCCCAGCGTTATGGCTTAACCATAAAACAAATATGTGAATTGAATGGGCTGAGTCGAAAATCAATTTTGAAAATAGGACAAAAATTAAGGATTAGTTAAATATAAAAATGATTGATTTTACAAATTACAGAGTGCATTCCTCAAAAAATGATTTTATGGTATTTCATTTTGACCATAGGGATCAAGCATTATTTTTCGAGGAATTATTAAATCAAAATAGTGTGTTTTTCGAAAAGCATATTGAAAATGAAAAAAAATTCCTTGTTTATTTTGGAGTTAAAAAATTTGATTTTCAAAAGGTAAATGAATTGAACAATGAGTCGAACAGAAGGTTCAGAAAACCTTTTATTTCCGATAAATATTTAAGATATACTGTTTTGTCTTTGTTTCTTATTATGATTGTTTTGGCTTTAACTGGAATGGTAGTTACCTCTCTTAAATAAAGAATTTTGTTCCCTTCCTCTTTTATAGAACTTCTTAAAGAACAGCTTTTATTACCATTACCTGGTTTTTCTGAGCAGCAAAAAATGACTCCTTATAATAGGTTGAATTATGATTTTCCTGATATTGTAGCATTAAACCCCAAAAAAAGCAGTGTTTTAATAATAATATACCCTTATAAGGAACAATTTTCAACTGTATACATTAAAAGAACTGAGTATAAAGGAGTACACAGCGGACAAATAAGTTTTCCAGGAGGTAAATTCGAACCCTCTGATATTACAATAGAAAATACTGCATTAAGAGAAGCTCAAGAGGAAATTGGTGTAAATTCTTCCCAAGTAGAAATATTAGGTAAACTAAGTGATTTGTATATTTCTGTGAGTAATTTTTTGGTAACACCATTTATTGGTTATACCTCTTTTAGGCCTGCATTTGAAATTCAGGAGAAAGAAGTTGCAGCACTTATCGAAGTTGATTTACAGGCTGTTCTTTTGGCAAAAGAACGTGTTGCAGATGAATCCATAAAAACCGGTTCTGATATAGCTATAACTGCTCCAGTTTATAACATTCAGGGAACTAAGGTATGGGGAGCTACAGCTATGATTACAAGTGAGTTTGTAAAAGTTGTGCAATTAGTTAGGGAAAAAATGTAGAATTTCAAATAAGAGCCTAAGCGATTTTAAGCTCCAATCACCCTTACAAACATCCAGAAAACAAGATAAATAAGAATAAAACTAATAACAATTAAAGCAGTTCCTTTGAAATATTTCTTATTTTTTTGATAATCCTTCCTGTATGCCCAGGCAATGCCAATTATAAACGCAATTGCAAAAAGAACAGCAAAGACTATTTGTCCTTGAGTGAAATTCATTGAATGAAGTGATTTCTATTTTAGACTAATTTCTACTGTGGAACTATCATAGTTTAGATAATAGGCTGCTTTTTCCAGATTGGAACAATCAATAGATTTCCCAAAGCCTTTTTTTACAAGATTCCCAAATCTGTCATAAACTTCATAGCTGGTTTCATCATCAAATGAAATTTCTTTAGAAGATTTTGAATAAGTGTAATTTATTTGAGACATTTTAGCTCTCAATTTTGCTTCTCCAGAATATTTAGGTTTATTGTTGTTCCCTATTTGTTTAACTCTAAACTTATTTTCACCTGATACTAGGGCTGTTTTAAAAGAATAATTATTCTCACTAGGAGTGCCCTTGCCTTGAACTTCTCCAACAGTTACCCATTTATTCCATTTGAATTGTTCAATATGATAAGGTAGAGACCCTGTTTCGTTAGTTGTTGTCCAATTAACTATACCATCCTGGTTGATTTTTATCGAAGTTGTTTCAAAAGTAGGAGTTGGTTTAAGCACATCAGGATTAAGAACTTTAGGAGTACAACCTTCTTTATGCTTTATTTCCACGATTACATCTGTTCCTGCTTCTATTAATTGCTGATGAAAATCAATTTCAAAAGCGCTTGAATTAATAGCATCAGTTGAAACCTTTCCGTTTATTGTAACCTCATAAATGCAAAATCCTACTCCTGAAGTTGCAAAACTATTTTGAATATAAAGGTTTTTATTTTGATATTTCCCTTCAATCACAATAACTCCTTTACTTGTTGTGGTTGTTATTCCTGCAAAATTGGTTGAAATAAAAAGCAATATAAAAACAACAGGTAAAATTAGATTTTTCATTCTTTCTGATTGAAATTTAGACAATTACTTATTTTGGCAATATGGGCAAATATAAAAATTATTAAAGTTATATACAAACATGATTGCAATATTTTATTGACATGCTTTAAACAGATTTTAATAAGTAAACCAAGTTAGAATCCAGGTAACACTTTTTGCTATCAATTTATAATTGATTTATTACAATAAAATGAAGAATTTTCAATTATTCTCTTGGGCCTGATACATAAAAAAATGAGTTTTTATTTTAGGGTTGAATTTTAGTTATTTTTGCATTTACATTCAAGAATTTTAATAATGAGTCAGAGAGGTTTAATTTGTATTGTTTTTTTTATCTTTTTATCAGTTCTTGTTTTTGCCGGAAAACTTGAAAAAGGTTTTGAAGCATTGGAGGAATATGATTATTTTAAATCAAAAAAATATTTTGAATCAGCTTTAAATAAAAGACCATCTGGTGCTGCATTGGGATTAAGCCTTATTTATTTAAATGATAAAAACCCATTTCACAATTTAGATTCCGCTTATGTTTATGCAATAAAATCCTATGAGCAATACCCACTTCTTTCACCTCGGAAAAAGGAAAAGCTTGCATTGTTGAATATAGATTCTCTTGTTATTATAAGCCAAAAGAAGAAGGTATGTAATAAGGCCTATCAGGTTGCAGAACAAAAGCAGTCTGTTGAGGCCTTTAATCAATTTATTTCATTTTATACTGAATCTGATTTAATTGACCTTGCCATTCGTAATCGTAATTTCCTTGCTTTTCAACAAGCCTCTATTCTTGATACACATGAGGCTTATTATAATTTTATACAAACTTATCCTGATGCAGAAGAAGTGGCAGAAGCTCAAGTATTATATGATAAAACTTTATTCCATAGTTACACAAATGATAAATCCCTTCAGTCATATATTAATTTCATAAAAAAATTCCCTGAAAGCCCTTATATAAGAGCGGCTGAAAATAATATTTATGAAATAGAAACTAAAAATGGTGAAGTTCATGATTTTTATCGCTTTATAAAAAAGCATTCTTCAAACAGGAATGTTAATAATGCCTGGCAAATGCTTTATACCGTATATACCGGCGATAGAAGACCGGAAACATTTGTTGAATTCCGTTTTGATTACCCAGATTTTCCTTTTGTAGACCAGGTTGAAAAAGACATAGAAATATCCCAAAAGACCTATATTAAAGCCAGAAGTAATAATAAATGGGGTTTTATTGATTTAAATGGAAAGGTTGTTATTTCTTTTGAATTTGATGCTGCCGGAGATTTTTCATACGGTCTTGCTGATGTTGAAAAATATGGTAAAACAGGTTTTGTGGATAAGCATGGGAAAATTCAAATTGATTTCACATATGATGAAGTTGAAGAGTTTAGAAAAAACATTGTGGTTGTAAAATCAGGAGAGAAAGCAGGGGTAATTAGTAGAAAAGGAAAAATAATCCTTCCCTTTGAATATGATGATGTTTTTGATTTTTATGAAGGTTATGCTCTTATAGTAAAAGGGGATAGATATGGTTATATTGATGAAGATGCACGTATGGCAATTGATTGTAAATTTGAAGATGCTTCAGGGTTTTCTGAGGGGCTGGCAAAAGTTAAAGTTGATAATAATTACGGATTTATAAATCAAACAGGATTTTTCCTTATCCCTGCTGTTTTTGAATGGGCAGAAAGTTTTAGTGGTGGTGTTGCAAGGGTTCAAAAAGACAATTTTTACGGATTAATAAACAATGCAGGGAAATTATTAATTCCTTATGAATACGATATGATTGAGAAATTTTCTGAAGGAATGGCTCTTGTTTCTAAAAATGACAAGTTTGGCTTTGCTGATAGCTCAGGTAAAATCGTTATTCCCTTACTTTATGATTATACTGCCGCAATTACCGTTTTAGGGGGCTTTAATGAAGGTGTTGCAAGGGTTGACAAAAACAAGAAAAAGGGTTTTATTGATAAAACAGGAAAAATCATTGTTCCTATAGAGCATGAAGATTTAATGATCTTTTCTGAAGGACTTGCAGGTTATAAAAAACAAGGAAAATGGGGCTTTATTGATAAAAATAATAAAGTAATTGTACCAAACAGTTATGATTATGTTTGGAACTTTAATGAAAAGAAAGCCAGGGTTAAAAAATCGGATAAAATAGGTTATGTAAATAATTCAGGAGCTGTAGTTATTCCCATTGAATATAATGATGCAAGAGATTTTTCTAATGGACTGGCCATTGTAAAGCAAAATGAGTTATGGGGAGTTTTGGACGCTAAAGGACAATTGCTTTTGCCTAATGAGTTTTCTGTTATTGAGTTTTTAAATATTCCTGAAATTTTACAATTAACAAAGGCAGGTAAAATGGCTTACTATAATTATAATTTAAAAAAGTATATCTGGAAAGAGGATGGATTTATAGATTAAATCTCAAAAAAAAGGAGCCCTAATAATTTTAAGGCTCCCTGTTTTATGTAATCTGTAATATTATTTATTGCTTGCTGCTAATTTGAATTTTATTATAAAATCATCATATATAGCTTTATCCCCAATGTTTTCGAAAAAACTTGGTGAACCATAACGAACATCATACTTACTCCTGTCAACTACTGCTTCACCAATAGCTACAATGTTATTTTCTTTTTTAGAAATTATAGCTGGAAATGAAACTTCATTTGTTATCCCTTTAATGGTTAAATCTCCCGTTATAGTGTGAGAAGCCTGTCCGTCTTTTGCACCCTTTATTGGTTTTACACTTTTTATTTTATAAGTAGCAGTGTTAAATTTTTCAACAGAAAAGAAATCATCTGATTTAAGATGACCAATGAGTTTGTCGCTCATTTCGCCTTTCATGTCTGTGCAAGTAATGGAGGTCATGTCAAAAGTTATTTTTCCACCCTCTATTGCGCCATCCTTTACTTCCAATGCACTCTCTAAAAGGGAAATATTGCCAGTGTGCTGCCCAGTAACTTTTTTGCCTGTCCATTCAATAGTACTTGTTTCATTATTTATTTTATAATCTTCCTTTTTGTTTTGTCCTATTGCAAAACTTGAAAGGGTAATTGTTACTGCTAATAAAATGATCTTTTTCATAATTGTTGTTTTTGATTTGTTTATAATTGTTAATTGATATTTGTTAATTTATTGGTAATTCGATAATTAAAAAATCTGTATCTACATGTGATTTAATGGTTGTTGTTTCAGCACCTGTTACTCCTATGGCATCCCTGTTATTTAAAGTTTCTTTGGCAACTTCTGCTTTTCCTTCCATTACAAACAAATACACCGCGTTTTTTATATTTTTAAGATTGTATTGAATTGTTTCACCTGCTTTTAAATGGCATAAAGAAAAATAAGCATCCTGGTTTATCCACATTTTGTTATCCTCTTTTTCAGGAGAGATAATAGTTTGGAATTTATTGATCCTATCATTAATAGAGAATATTTTTTGATCATATCTGGGTTCAATATTTTTTATTTTTGGGAAAACCCAAATCTGAAGCAAGTTTACAGGCTCTGTTTTGGAATGATTGTATTCTGAATGTGTAATCCCTTTTCCTGCAGACATAATCTGTACTTCACCCTGCTTGATAACTGAAACATGCCCCATACTGTCCTTGTGTTCCAAAGCCCCTTTAAGGATCAGTGTTATTATTTCCATGTTTTCATGAGGATGCTGTGCAAAGCCCATTCCTGGAGCTACTATATCATCGTTCAGTACACGCAACTGGCCAAAATGAATTTTATTTGGATCATAATAATCGGCAAAACTAAATGAATGCTTTGCTTGAAGCCATCCATGATCAGCAAATCCTCGTTCATTAGCAGGATAAAGAATCTTTCCCATGTTAATCTCTAATTTTATCTAATAAGTCACTTAAAACAGCTGCTTCTTTCAAGGTGATATTTTTGATTCCTGATTCAAAATTTTTTTCTATTTCATCCAGTTCATTAAGTATATCAAGTCCTTTTTTAGTAATTAGCACATTTACCGATCTTCTGTCTTCAGGGCAGGTAACACGTTCAATTAAGTTTTTTAGGCGCAACTTTTCCACAAGGCGGGAAGCATTAGAATTTTTATCTAACATTCGGTCAATAATTAAATTCACTGTTGCAGGTTGTGGAAACTGTCCGCGCAAAATCCTCATTACATTATATTGCGATGGGCTTATTCCATATTTTTTAAACAACTGAGTTTGTTGCAGATTTATCCATGAAGCTGTATATAAAATATTTATAACTGCTTTTTGATAATCATTTTTAAACTCCACTTGCTTTATTGCTTTCTCTATTTTCATATTAATAATTGATAACGCAAATATATGTAAAAACATTATATGTATGTACATATAATTAAAATTATTTTACGGCAGCTCTTATTTTTTTTGTCTTAATTTACTGATTATGAGAATTTTATTCTAAATGTAATCTAACACAAAATAACTGATAAATCCAATCCATTCATGAATAATGGCATTCCAATTATATAAGGTTTGGGTATTAGGCAAAAACAGGTAATCGGGCTGACTTCTTAAAGGGCCGCTCATCCTGTCTGTGGAGTAGGAAGTAGTTTGCAAGCCAATTTTGTCAAAACAGGCCTGAGACCTTCTCATGTGATAACCTGAGGTAATCAATAAAAGTTTAGAATTTTCCAGCCCCCGTTTTTTTAATTCTTCCAAAGTAAAAACAGCATTTTCCCTTGTGTTTTTAGATTCCGATTCAATAATTATATCCTCATCAGGTATACCAACAATTAAGAAATAATCTCTAATAAACACAGCTTCCTTCATATCTGGAAAAGCTAGACTGCCTGATCCACCGCTTATTAATATTTTTTTTATATAGCCTTTTTTATATAGATCAACTCCTTGTACAACCCTGTCAAAACTATTATGTGTTTGCATGCGCTCTAACTTCTCATCATAACTTGTAGCCCCTCCAAGCACAATGCCTATATCGTGAGCTGGCACCTCAGAGTAGCTCTTTGCTTTTATTTCCCACTGCTTAACAATTTCATTAAAAATAAATTCATTGGAAAACAGGTACAGAGTGAAAATGCAGATCAATAGGACTCTGTTTTTCCTTTTTGGTGTTTTCTGATAAAAGGCAACAATAAGTAAAATGAAAATCCAGGTTAGAGGATAGGTTAAAAAACTTAATATTTTGGACAGGTTGAAAAACATAGTTGTTATTAAAAAAAGAATCTGACCTTTATTAATTCCTTTTCAAAGGAAATGAAAAAATTAGTAAAGTTGAATTTCAAATGTATTTAATTGCTCGATAAATATTAAAATTCAAATTTAACTGTTTATTTAAATAATGTATTTTTGGAATTTTATTATAATGAAACTGAAAAAGCCTGTAAATTATTTTTTTGGATTTGTCGGATTGTTTATCCTTTTTGGTCTTTTTTATAATTATAGTCTTTTGAACTATGGTTTTTCTCAGTTAAAAGGCCAGTTAAAGATTATAATTAATGCTCAGCCAATTGAAAAAGTTCTGGCTGATCCCGAATTTCCCGATTCCTTAAAAAATAAATTAATCTTAATTCAGGAAATAAAAGCCTTTGCTGTTGAAAATATTGGAATTAATCCATCAAACAACTATACAACAGTATATGATCAAAAGGGAAAACCAGTATTATGGGTGCTTACAGCTTCTGAACCTTATGAATTAAAAGCTTTTGAATGGACCTTTCCATTTTTAGGTAAAGTTTCATACAAAGGTTTTTTTGATTTAGACAGGGGGATTATTGAAATGGCTGAATTAAAGAATGCCGGATATGACGTAGAATTGGGTAAAGTTGGTGCTTGGTCTACACTTGGCTGGTTTAATGACCCAATATTAACCAATATGCTCGATCGAAATGAAGGGGATCTTGCTAATCTTGTAATCCATGAACTTACCCACGGGACTTTGTTTGTAAAAGGGGATGTAGATTTTAATGAAAATCTTGCAAGCTTTATCGGGCACCAGGGAGCATTAAGGTTTTTGGAATATAAATTTGGAAATAATTCTCCTCAAATGAAAAAATACCTGGATGATAGCCAGGATGAAAAAATTTATACTGATTATATAATTAATAGTGCTTTTAGGCTTGATAGTTTATACTCAACTGTAAAAAATGAAAAAACTTCTGTAAAAGAAGAACTAAAAATAAATTTAATTAATCAAATTATTTCCGAAACTAAGGAGCTTGATGTAATTGATAAGGAAAGATCTGAAAAACTTTCAGAAAAAATCCTATCCTATAAAAACGCCTATTTTTTATCCTTTTTAAGATATGGATCAAAGCAGGATGATTTTCAAAACCAGCTGGAAGCAGTTTTTGAAAATGACCTTAAAGCATACTTGTTGCATCTAAAAGCCTTATACCCCTCTTTATAATCTTCTTGCTTTAGTTCACCTTAAAGATTAAATTTGTGCTTTGTTAAATAAAGTAAATTTTAATTTAAGCGAGATACTGATGAATAATTTAAGAAAGATCACATTGGCAATTGTTATTATATCAGCTGGGATTTTTAGTTCCTGTAATAATTGTATAAAAGGAGAAGGGGAACCAATAATCAGGACTTTAGAAATTGATTCTTTTAATGCCATTCACTTAAGCAGTAGCCAAGGAGTAACTCTTTCACAGGGTGTAGAACAAAAAATTGAAATTAAAGCCCCTGAAAATATTATTGAACTATTAAATACTTCTGTTAAAAATAACATCTGGGAGATTTCTTTTCAAGAATGTGTTAAGGCAGGAACTATTGAAATTAATATTACAACCCCTACAATAGAAGCAATTACCATTACAGGCTCAGGAAGTGTTAAAAGCCTTAACAATCTTAATGTTAACCAAATGAGTATTTCTGTTTCTGGATCAGGAAATGCTGACCTTATGCTTAATGCCCAGGAAATAAGTACAAATATTTCAGGTTCTGGAAACGTTAAATTAAATGGAAGTGCTACCAACCATAAAGCAAATGTTGTAGGATCAGGCGATATTAAAGCATCTGATTTTATAACTGTAGAAACAAAAATCACTATAACAGGTTCAGGTGATGCTTCAGTTCATGCTACAAAGTTAATTGAAGCTTCAATTGTTGGAAGTGGCGATATAGAATATAAGGATACAGGAGCTAAAGTTATTACAGAAATTACTGGTTCAGGAGACATAGTTAAAAAATAAAAAACATGAGCAATATTCAATCAGATTCAGCAGAAGCAGAACAAAAACAAACGCTGAAAGGAGTAAAATTAAATGCAATGAGTGAAACATATAAATTAAAAAATAAAATAAGAATAGTAACTGCAGCATCCCTGTTTGATGGGCATGATGCCTCTATTAATATAATGCGAAGGATATTGCAATCAAGCGGCGCTGAGGTAATTCATTTGGGACATGACAGATCTGTGCAGGAGGTTGTGGATTGCGCTATACAGGAAGACGTTCAGGCTATTGCCATTACTTCATATCAGGGCGGTCATAATGAATATTTTAAGTATGCATACGATTTATTAAAGGAAAATGGTTGTGGGCATATTAAACTCTTTGGTGGAGGAGGTGGTGTGATTCTTCCTTCAGAAATTGAAGAATTACATGCTTATGGCATTTGCAAAATTTATACTCCTGATGATGGACGCTCTATGGGACTTCAGGGAATGATTGATGATATGCTTCAAAAATGTGATTTCCCAACTGGAAAATCCATTGGTAAGGAAGAAGTGGAAGGAATTAAATTGAAAAATTCAAAGGCTATCGGTAGAATGATTTCTGCTGCGGAGAATTTTTATGAAGAATCTGTTCCAATTCTTGATGTGGTTAAGAAACTTGCAGTTAAGTCAAAAACTCCTGTTTTAGGCATTACAGGTACCGGAGGTGCAGGCAAATCTTCATTGGTAGATGAGCTGGTGAGAAGGTTTTTAATTGATTTCAAAGATAAAACAATTGCTATTATTTCCGTGGATCCTTCCAAGAGAAAAACAGGTGGTGCATTACTGGGGGATAGAATCAGGATGAATGCCATTGGCAATGAAAGGGTTTATATGCGTTCTCTTGCCACCAGGCAAAGCAACCTTGCTTTATCAAAACATGTGCAGGAAGCTGTAGATATTATTAAGGCAGCAAATTTTGATATTATCATTCTTGAAACTTCAGGAATTGGACAATCTGATACCGAGATTATAGAACACTCTGATGCAAGTTTATATGTAATGACTCCAGAGTATGGTGCTGCTACACAATTGGAAAAGATTGACATGCTTGATTTTGCTGATGTAATTGCATTGAATAAATTTGATAAGCGCGGTGCTCTGGACGCTTTAAGGGATGTAAAAAAACAGTACAAAAGAAATCATCAGCTTTGGGAGGTTAAAGATGAGGATATTCCAGTGTTTGGCACCATTGCCTCTCAGTTTAATGACCCTGGAATGAATAAGCTGTATAAAAAAGTAATTGAAACGCTTATTGAAAAAACAGGTTCTGAATTAAAATCAACATTTCAAATTACAGATGAAATGTCTGAAAAAATATTTATAATCCCTCCTGGGAGAACCAGATACCTTGCCGAAATAGCAGAAAATAACCGGAGTTATGATAGTTGGGTTATCTCTCAAGCTGAGGTTGCCCAATCCTTATACAGTTTAAGAAATTCTATAGAAACCATCGGCTCTTCTGAAATTGAAGATAAGGATAGGTTAATAAAAAAGCTGGAAGAGGCCTATATTGAACAAGAGCTAAAGTTAGATGGCCACAACAAAAGAATTTTAGAATCCTGGTCAGAAAAAGCGCAGTCTTACAAAAATGAGTTTTTCGTTTTCAAAGTAAGGGATAAGGAGATTAAAATTCAAACTTATTATGAGTCCCTCTCACACAGCAAGATTCCTAAAATCGCAGTGCCAAAATATAAAGCTTGGGGTGACTTGTTAACCTGGAACCTGCAGGAAAATTTCCCTGGAGAATTTCCATATACTGCCGGAGTTTTCCCTTTTAAAAGAGAAGGAGAAGATCCAACAAGAATGTTTGCTGGAGAAGGTGGGCCGGAAAGAACTAACAGGAGATTCCATTATGTAAGTATTGGTTTGCCTGCAAAGCGGCTTTCCACGGCTTTTGATTCAGTAACCCTTTACGGGAATGACCCTGATTATCGTCCTGATATATATGGTAAAATTGGTAATGCAGGGGTTTCTATCTGCTGTCTTGATGATGCCAAAAAGCTTTATTCAGGATTTAATCTTGCAAGTGCTTCCACCTCTGTAAGCATGACTATAAACGGTCCTGCAGCTATGTTAACGGGATTCTTTATGAATGCAGCCATAGATCAGCAGTGCGAGTTGTACATTCAGCAAAACGGGTTGGAAAAGGAAATAAATAAAAAAATAGAAGAAATTTATAAGAAAAGAGATGCAAAACGTCCTTCTTACCAAGGAAAGCTCCCTCAGGGAAATGACGGTTTGGGATTGATGTTGTTGGGAGTTACTGGTGATATGGTATTGCCAGCTGAGGTTTACAAAAAAATAAAAACGGAAACAATTGCAGCTGTCAGAGGTACTGTTCAAGCTGATATTTTAAAAGAAGACCAGGCTCAGAATACATGCATTTTTTCTACTGAATTTGCCCTTAGACTAATGGGGGATATGCAAGAGTATTTTATTGATAATAACATCAGGAATTTTTACTCTGTTTCTATTTCTGGTTATCATATTGCCGAGGCAGGTGCAAATCCTATTACACAACTGGCATTTACCTTATCCAATGGCTTTACTTTTGTAGAATACTATCTCTCCAGGGGAATGGACATTAATAAATTCGCTCCCAATTTGTCTTTCTTTTTCTCCAATGGAATTGATCCGGAATATGCAGTGATTGGAAGAGTTGCAAGAAGAATATGGGCAAAGGCAATGAAGAAAAAATACAATGCAAATGAGCGTTCTCAAATGCTTAAATACCATATTCAAACATCAGGAAGGTCTCTTCATGCACAGGAGATAGATTTTAATGATATAAGAACTACCCTTCAGGCATTATATGCTATTTATGACAACTGTAATTCCCTTCATACCAATGCTTATGATGAGGCTATTACCACACCAACCGAAGAAAGCGTAAGAAGAGCCATGGCTATTCAATTAATCATTAATCGCGAATTAGGTTTAGCAAAAAATGAAAACCCTTTGCAAGGATCGTTCATAATAGAAGAGCTTACAGATCTTGTAGAGGAAGCTGTATTGGTTGAATTTGACAGAATAACAGAAAGAGGCGGAGTGCTGGGTGCTATGGAAACTATGTATCAGAGAGGGAAAATTCAGGAAGAAAGTCTATATTATGAAACGCTAAAACATACTGGTGAATATCCAATAATTGGAGTAAATACATTTTTATCTTCCAAAGGCTCTCCTACTCTTGTTCCTGCTGAAGTAATCAGAGCCACAAAAGAAGAAAAAGAATATCAAATTGAAATGATAGGGGAGCTGCATAAAGCTTATGAGGATAAAGCCTCACAAATGCTGCGTGAGTTGCAGGTAACAGCCATAAACAATCAGAATATATTCGAATCTTTAATGGAAGTCAGCAAATATTGTTCATTAGGTCAAATTACCAATGCATTATTTGAGGTAGGAGGTCAGTATAGAAGGAATATGTAATAATATTCCAAGGCATTAAATTAAAAAACCCTGAATATTTATTCAGGGTTTTTTAATTTTAAATACCAGTTACAATCACTTAAATAAAGATCAATTAGAATTTATTCAAACATATGTGCAAAATCAGCTTTTGCAAAAGGATATGAATTAAAAGTTCCAATTGCTTTGGCAATTAATTTGTTGTCTCGATTCTTGCAAACTATTTCTCCACTTGCAATAATGATTCTGTTGCCTTTTTGCTCTACCTTTCCTGTTCCAATTAGTATATCTGATTTATAAACAGGATTTAAAAAATTTATTTTAAATTCAATAGTTGACACCAATTTTTCCTCTAATGCCGAAGATGATAAGGCAGCTACTCCTAAAACACCATCCATAAAACCGGCTACTGCTCCCCCATGTGCGGCTACAGGAGTGGCCATGTGCTGGTCTTTTATCTCCATTTCATAAACAATGTGCCCAGGTTCAATAACTTTTACTTTCATTCCATTAACTTCACCATACTTATTTATTTTATGATAAATTTCAAGTAGTTTTTCCATTTTTTGATTGATTTTTCTTCTAATTTGTAAATATAAGTGATAATAGGCTTAGAAATGTTAAATTTGTAAAAAAACAAAAACATGACAAAATACATTCTTCCCTTACTACTTTTAATTGCTTCTTGCAGTGCCGAGACTGAACAAAAAGCAGATGCTCTGGCCATTGAAAATCAAAGATTAATAGCTGAAGCAAGTTATAAAGATTCAATTCTTGATGATTACATACGTTCTGTAAATGAAATAGAAGAAAGTCTTGCAGAAATTAAAGCAAAGGAAAACATTCTAACTATTGGTCTTCAGAATAAAGAAAAATACAATAAAAAGGAGGATCAGATTTTATCAGATATTGAAATGATTAATGAGCTTATGGTCAAAAATCAAAAAAAGGTTACTGAGCTTGAAAAGAAGATAAAATCAGGAGATGTAAAGAGCAAAGAGTTGGAAAAATTAATTGCAATTCTTACAAAACAAATTCAGGATAAGGATTTAGAAATAGGGAATCTAAAAGCAGAGCTCATTAAAGTACATAATGCATTTGAAAATCTTTTTTTAGAATACAATAACAGAATTGATGAACTGGATCAACAAACCGACCGCATTAATGCCGCTTTTTATGCAATTGGAACATCAAAAGAACTTCGCGAAAAAGGCGTAATAACTAAAGAAGGAGGCTTTATCGGAATAGGGAAAGCAACTAAACTAATGGATGATTTCAATAAAAATTATTTTACTTCAATAAATATTACTGAAACTCCATCCTTACAATTATTTAGTAAAAATGCTAAATTATTGACAAATCACCCTAAATCATCTTATGAAATAACTGCCGAAGGAGCTACCGAAGTTTTAATTATTTCAAAACCTGTAGAATTCTGGAGCGTTTCTAAATATTTAGTAATTGTAGTTGATTGATACTGATTCAGCTATTTAAACAGAGAAGGTAGAGTAATAAAGGCGAGGTCTTTTAACAGGAATTTAGTTGATAAACAATTTAAATTTTCTAATGGGGAGTAAAGCAATTTTATTTTTCAATATAAATAGAATTAACTATCTAAAGAAGTTTGAAGTTTTAGTAAAGTTGTTTTGCTGTTATTTTCAGGGGAAAGTTTTAGTTTCTTTTTGATCTCAGAAGAGCTAAAAGAAACATTTATTTTTGTTCCAATTTATTTATGCTTAATTTATTACGGCACCTGATAAATGCATCTCTCATTCCTTCGTACTGAGCCTCTCTTCCAAAGTTATGTGATTGATTGGCCTCGTTAATTGCTTTATTTGTGTGATCAATTTGCTGAGTCAGCCATCTGACAAGGTCTTGTAATTGTTCGTTACTCATAAGCTTATGTTTTTCGTTAACATCAGAATTAACTTTTACGGGTGTTTTTCGTAATTGTTTCATTATCTGCATTTTCATCATAAGTATTTTTGTAATGCTCGTATCTGTATAGGATTTCTTTTACAAATTTCACAGGTTCTCTACCCCTGCAATACCCATGTTTTACCACAGGATCTTTATAATATTCAGGAAGGGATTTCTGAAGCAAAAAATAACCTACATTATCATCCCATTGATTAGGATTTCTATCGTATTTAATGGCAAGCCTTCTGGCATCAATTACATGTCCTAGTCCTACATTGTAAGAGGCCAATACAAATTTTATTCTCTCACTATCATCAAAAATATATTTCTTCCAATACTTTTCTCTTTGTAAAAGATAGCTTGTTCCGGCTTTAATGCTTAAATCGGGAGTAATATAAATGCTGTCTGCATAATAATAGGAGTAGGTGGAAGGCATCATTTGCATTAAGCCTGATGCTCCCATCCATGATTCTGCACTGTGGTTAAACCTGGATTCCTGACATATTAAGGAAGCAACAAGTCTCCAATCCCATCCTATTTTAGTGCTGAATTTTTTTATAAGTGGATCATACTGGGAAATGTCTCCGCCAGTCAAAGAATAATAACTGCTCTCAGAACGCTTTATGGCTTCCTTTGAATTTTTAAAATATTTATTGTAAATAACAGCCATTTTAGCCTTTGTTTCCCTTTTTTGCAACCAATTGTTTATCTCTATTAACAATTGGTCTGAATCTTTTCCAACAGCCCATGAAATTTGCTGAGGCAAACTTACAGCTGTTTTTATATCAATATCAGGATAATATGTTTGATTTATTAAAGCAATGTTTTCATCGGCTATGGTATAATCAATTAATCCATTTGCAACATGGCCAATTAATTGTTCAGTATCCATATTCCCAGGTGCCTCCATTATCAGTATTTTTCCACCAATTTCTTCTGAAAGATTCACTAGTCTTGAATAAAAGGAAGATTCTTTTCTTACATGAATTTCTTTCCCTGCTAAATCTACCGGATTTCTTAACAAGTGTTTTTCTAATTCAGATTTAGACATTCTTCGCCAATTATCGGGCTTTTTTTGAATCAGAACCTGTTTGGTTATCATTAAGGGTTTAGTGAATTTTACTTTAGTTGCCCTTTCCTTAGTTACGGTTATGTTTGCAGCAATTATGTTGGCCTCGCCCTTAGTGATTAGATTAAATATTTTATCCATATCCCGGGCCACTTTTATTTCAAGATCAACATTTAAATGCTTGGCAAATAACCTTAGCATTTCATATTCATATCCCATTGGCTCGCCTTTATATATAAAATAGCTTGTAGAACTATTTTCTGTTATGGCAACCAACTTACCTCTTGCTTTTATTTCTTCTAAATCAATGGAAGGAATGTGATGTGCTGCTTTTTTTGGAGTTTCATTGGAATGTTCAGATAAAAGATATTTTACAGCAAAAAGGAACAAAAGCAGCAGAACAATTAGAGCAGCTTTCTTATAAATATCATTATAAGTGTTTGTGTAAAACATAATTTTTCCTCCTCTCTTTCCAGTTAGTCACTGTATTTACGGATAAAATAAATAATAGTTACTTTTATAAATTTACAAAAAATAAATAAGATGTATTTTATGTTTGGAATAGCATTTAATCAGGGCAGACGCATTAAAAATTCAAAGGTTAAAATGTTAATAACTATTTGATAATCAATTATTTATGTATTGCTTAGGAGCTTATTAATTTGTATATTTATCTGATAATCAAATAGATAAATTATGA
>JALYPI010000194.1 GCA_030856445.1 Bacteroidota bacterium | reverse complement strand
GCTCATATCTCCCCCACATAATCTTAAAATACGAAAAGGAAGATTTAATTTCTTGATCAAACCTTTAACATGCTCTACCATTTCTTCAAGCGCATTGTATGAATTATATGGCCGCTGTACTTGAACTATCTCTACTTTGTCAAATTGATGCAACCTGTTTAATCCTCTTACATCTTTACCATAAGATCCCGCCTCGCGCCTGAAACACGGTGTATAAGCAGTGTTTTTAATTGGCAGATCCTCTGATCTATATATTACATCACGGTGAATATTGGTTACTGGAACCTCAGCGGTTGGAATAAGATAAAAATTATCAAGTCCTACATGGTACATCTGAGCTTCTTTATCCGGTAATTGGCCTGTTCCTATCGCTGATGCTTCATTCACCAGTAAAGGTGGAAGATATTCCTCATATCCTGCTTTTTGGGCTTCATCTAAAAAGAAATTAATCAAACCCCTTTGAAGCCTAGCTCCTTTACCTTTGTATACAGGAAAGCCTGCTCCGGTAATTTTTACACCAAGCTCAAAGTCAATAATATCATATTGTTTTGCCAGTTCCCAGTGTGGTTTTGCATTTTCCAAAGGTTTATCTATATCACCTTCGCTGTACACTACTTCGTTGTCTTCGGGAGTTTTCCCTTTAGGCACACTTTTATGGGGAAGATTAGGTATAAGATAGAGCTGATTTTTAATTTCTTCTTCTATTGAAGAAAGCTCATCCTGCAATACTTTACTTGATTCTTTAATTGCAACACTTTTGTTTTTCAGATCATTAGCTTCAGCAGCTTTACCTGTTTTAAATAACTCGCCAATTTCCTTGGCAATATTGTTTGCCTCAGATAATAAAGCATCCAGTTCCGATTGAATTTTTTTTCGCCTATTATCTAAATCAATTATATTATTAACAATAGCTTCTCCCTGAAAATTTTTAACAGCAAGCCTTTCTATTACTTCTTTGGTATTTTCTCTTATTACACTTACTTGTAACATTTTTTATAGATTTGAAGGTAAAGTTATTAATAAAGAGTCGAAAAATAAAACGTCCGAAAATAAAAAAACCCGAAACGAATTCCGGGTTTTCTAATCTATTTTAAGGAATCGTATTAAGCAAATGGCTGAATCGATACAAATGATTTGTCATCTCTTTTTTTGCTGAATTGTACAACTCCGTCAACAAGCGCAAAAAGGGTATGGTCTTTACCAATACCTACATTTGTACCAGGATGATGCTTTGTACCTCTTTGTCTGATAATAATATTACCAGCAATCGCAGCCTGACCACCAAATATCTTAACACCTAATCTTTTACTATGCGATTCCCTTCCGTTTTTGGAACTACCCGCCCCTTTCTTATGTGCCATTTTTTATTTTTTTAAATTTTTATAATATGAAAACGCTTTAATTATTTAATTCCTGCAGCAGAAATACCTTCAATTTGAATCTGGCTTAAATACTGACGGTGACCATTTGATTTTTGGTAACCTTTTCTTCTTTTCTTTTTGAAAACAATTACCTTATCTCCTTTTAAGTGAGAAATTATGGTTGCAGTAACTTTACCTCCATCAACAGCAGGAACCCCTACAAGGACTTTCCCATCATTCTCCACAAGAAGAACATTGTCAAACTCCACTTTAGATCCTTCGTCTCCTGAGAGTCTATTAACATAAAATTTCTTGTCTTTTTCAACCTTAAATTGTTGTCCTGCTATATCTACAATTGCGTACATTGTAATGTGTTTTTTTAAATTAATTACTCCCTTAAAAATTATTTTGGGGCTGCGAAGATAAAAAAAGAAATTTAATCGCCCAAATTAAGAGCGGTTTTTTTTAACCTAATTCCTTTTATTATATCTTTTTTAGCATTTACCAGATAAACTCCCAATAATATTATTCCAATCCATAGTATTTGAACCAATGATATTATCTCATCATCAAATATTCCCCATAGCATGGCAAATACAGGTATTATATACGTAACAGAGGAGGCGAATATTGCATTGGTCATTTTTATTAACACATTAAATACAATAATGGATAAGGCAGTACCCACAATAGCTAGTATTGCTATATAACCTAAACTAGTTAAAGCTTTAGGGTTTGAAACAAGAACAGTTGTAAAATCAGTAGAGAAAAGATAAATGCCTGCAAAGGGTCCAACAAACATAAGAGCTAAGGAAGCAATTTGTACCGAGGAGACTTCTGCAAGATTTTTTTTTATGATGTTTACACTAGTGGCGTATAGTACAGTAGCAAGAATAATATAAGATGCATAATGAAAACTCCCATTAAAACTTGAACCTTCATTAGCGGCAATCAGTCCAAGCGCTCCAGTTAATCCTATTACAACACCAAGCCCATTATGCCATTTGATTTTTGTTTTAAAAATAAAGATTCCAAGTAAAAGCGTAAATAAAGGGGTAAGGGAATTAAGCATTCCAGTAAGAGAACTTGATAGTCCTTTTTGTGCATATGTAAACAAAAATGCAGGTATTCCATTGCCAATAACACCTATCGACATTATATAAAATGCCTTTTTTCCAAACATCATTTTCAAATGCGGGAAAGCAAAAGGAATAAGGAATAAAAAAGCTATAAAAAGACGCAAAGATGCAACCTGTGTGTAAGAATAGGATTCCAGCCCTCTTTTCATTAGAATAAAGGAACTTCCCCAAATAAAAGCAAGAACCAGAAGAATAGCCCAGTGACCAGTTTTGGTATTCAAATTTATAGTTCTCATAAAAACGTGCAAATATAAACTAATTTTATACGTTTTTATTTCTGGTAAAATAGTTTTTATGATTCTAACTATTAGAATTATATTTGTTAAAAAAAATTTATTAAATTTATGGAAATCATTACCCTTAAAATAGAAGGAATGACATGCGGACATTGTAAAAACGCAGTGGAGAGAATGTTAAAAGAACAAGAGGGTGTAATTTCCGCAGATGTAAACTTAAATGATGCTAGTGCAAACGTATCTTTTAATTCTGAAATAGTTACTAAAGATGCACTGATTGACATCATTAATAATTCAGAAATGTACCAAGTGGTTTAAAACAAAAATGTTATGAACCCGATAGCTATCGGGTAGCCACGCATCTGCTGTGCCCAAACACTAATGAATAAAACATGGCGGATTCCATATGACAATTAAAAAACAAATTATATCTTATGAAAAATTATACAAATCAATTTCGAATAATTATTTCTTTTTTTGCAATTGCTTTTTTTATTACAGCATGTTCAACTGAAAACACCGCTGATAGTGATGAAATAACAGAATTAATTGTTGAAGGTGAGGAAAACAAAGCATTAGCCCTTATAGAAGTGGAAGGAATGAGCTGTGAAATTGGATGTGCCCGTTATATAAAAGGGAAAATTGCAAAATTAAATGGGGTATATGAATCAGAAGTTTTATTTGAAGAAAAAACTGCCAGGATATCTTATGATCCAACAATAATTTCCGGAAAACAATTAGTCAGTCAAATAAACAGTCTGAATGATGGCCAATATAAAGTTGGAAAAGTGAGTATAGAAAAGACAGTGAAAAAGCAGATTTCATTGGAAGAAAATACATCTGGAAAGAAAATCAACGATAAAAAGATTGATGAAGTGAGTTATGTCCCTCCTTTTAAATCAATAGCTTTCCCAAACATTTTTAATGTATTTAAGATAAAAATTATTTAAAATACTTTAATTTAAAAATAGTAAGCGATGCCTCTTGGTGTCGCTTTTTTTTTGCTTTTCAATCAGAGCATCTAAATTATTATTAATTTTTCATCCTATTGAATCCTGATTTATTTTTTGTACTTTAATGGTCAATCCTTTTTGCTCTTGCTATGACCTTAAATTTAGTTTCTTTAATCATTCTTTCTCTTGCAGGTCTTGCCATTATTCTTTATGCCTTATTAAAAAGACTCAGGAAAGAGAAAAAAGAACCTCCTTATGACCCAACTAAAGACGATCCTATAATCCATATCAGAAATAATCTTTTTCTTGAAATACCTATTGAAAAAATTCTTTTTGGCTATTTTATAGTTATTGCGCTTATTTATATTGGAAAATTGATTTTTGCTCAAACCATCACTGGCCTAAATCTTACTGTTTTATATTTATCCGGATTAATCTTTTTGCTGATAGTATATAAAATGGTAATGATAGTGGAGGTTGCCAAAAAATTTAATCCATGGATGCTATTTTCGGCATTGTTCTCAGGTCTGATTTTTTTAATCGTCTACAATCAGCTTGATATAAACATTGTTGACTTACTCCGGGAAACCCGTGAATACAATCTCACTATACATTTATTTGGCCTTGTATTAGGCCTGGGTGGAACATTAGTTGTAGATATAATGTTTACTCATTTTTTGCGTAATTATAGAATTTCAGCCAGGGAGTCAGTAATTATGCATCTTATATCCCAAATGATTATCCTGGGGCTTATCCTGCTTTTAATAAGTGGACTAACCTTAGTCCTTCCTTTTCATGACACATTTTTAAATTCATCACGATTTCTTATGAAGATGACTGTGGTTCTTGTTATTATATTAAATGGAATTGCATTAAATTTATACCTTACTCCACAATTAAAAAAAATCTCTTTAATAGAGGGAGAGAAAGGGAGAGAAGAAAATCTAAAGAGAATATCTTTTGCATTGGGAGGCATCTCTATAGTGTCTTGGCTTTCAGCATTTTTATTGGCTATGTTAAAGGAAACATTCACACTTCCATACATTACACTGTTAATTGGCTATCTGTTTTTAATGTTAATTGCAATTGCAGGAAGTCAAATGGCAAAAAAATATTATGAAACAAAAAAAGCAGAAGAAAATAAAAGAAATTAGTCTCATCCAGGTAATTATTCTAGAGTGATAACCAGCTTTTATATATTAAATTAAAAAGGCTAAATTTATGAAAAGAGTATATTTTCTTTTTGTAACTTATTAA
This sequence comes from Bacteroidota bacterium, assembly GCA_030856445.1. GTDB lineage: Bacteria > Bacteroidota > Bacteroidia > JACCXN01 > JACCXN01 > JACCXN01. The sequence continues at coordinate 48,888 of JALYPI010000194.1, read as the reverse complement.
ATAAAATAGCATTAATGAAATACACCTATCAAAGAGGTTTCTTATGGCTACTTATTTACACCTTGCTTTCTTTGACTCTATTATCAATAGCAATGTCTGGAACTATACCCGAACACCGGTCTTTCTGGATAGAATTGGGTGTTGCATTTGGATTTATAGGGCTGGCCATGTTTGGTTTGCAATTTTTATTTACAGGAAGATTCAAAAAAATAGCTCCAACTTTTGGAATGGATAATATCATCCAGTTTCATCGTGAAGTTGGTATAGTGGCCTTCATATTTGTTTTAGCCCATCCTGTTACACTGCTTTTGGCAAACCCGGATTTTCTTATTTATTTTGATCCGAATGCAAATGCAATGCGGGCAATAGCATTGAGTTTTGTTAGCATTGCTATAATACTTTTAATATCCACAAGTCTATGGCGTGTCTCCTTTGGCCTGGATTATGAAAAGTGGAGATTAATTCATGGCTTACTGGCCCTTTCTATTGTTTTCATAGGAATAGTTCATTCTATTCAAGTTTCTCATTATTTAGAACCTTTATGGAAAAAAGCCTCTATTGCAATTCTTATGGGAGTAAGCATGTATTTGGTATTCCACACAAGGCTTGTAAGGCCTTGGAAAAATCGCAAAAAACCCTACAAAATAATTGAGGTAAAACAGGAAAGAGGAAAATGCTGGACAATTGTACTTGAACCAATAGGACACAAAAAAATGAGATATGTATGCGGTCAGTTCACCTGGATTACCATTAACTCTACACCTTTTTCTTTGCAACAGCACCCTTTTTCTATTGCATCAAGTGTAAGTGATCAAACAATATCACTAACTACCAAAGAATTAGGAGATTTTACTTCCTCCTGGAAAAACATTCAACCTGGCTCAAAGGCTTATTTAGAAGGCCCTTTTGGTTCCTTTACTCCCGAAGTTAATAAACACTTATTTCTTGTAATGGGAGGAATTGGAATAACTCCCGCAATGAGCATGCTCAGGACAATGCGTGACACTAAAGATCCCAGAAAAGTGATACTTATTTATGGGAATAACAATTGGGAAGATGTTACATTTCGGGAAGAACTCGAAGAAATAAGCAAATCAATTAATCTCCAACTTATACACTTGTTAACCCAAGCTCCCAAGGATTGGAAAGGAGAAACAGGAAAAGTAGATCAGGCGTTTTTGAAAAAGTACTTGCCTGAAAGGCCTGATGATTATATGTATTTTATTTGTGGCCCAAAGCCTTTAATGGATATTGCTGAAATATCTTTCCGTAATTTGGGAATATCCTGGAAAAACATTTACTCTGAACGATTTGAAATTGTTTAAATAACTTTGTTATGGATAAACAAATAAAACTTCTTTATAAAGTAATCCGCAGAATGGGAGATATGGTAGGATTTATTCTTTTACTTGCAGCCTTATATTTTGCCAGCAGAGGTTGATTTTTGCTTAAATTAAAAATCCTTTCTATTTAAAATCAGTATTTGCTTTGAGCAACAATTTTTATAAGTATAAAAACTTACTTTTGCCTTAACTATTAAAAAATTGGAGAAGAAAAAAATAATTATTTATACTGATGGCAGTTGTAATCCTAAAATTCAAATAGGTGGATGGGCAGCAATTATTTTTATTGATGAACAAAAAATAATCTTAAAGGAAACAATCCGGGAAACAAGTCACAATAGAATGGAATTAATGGCTGTAATAAAGGCCATAGAATATATAGATGTATTTAAGACTGAAACAGAAACTATACAAATTTTTTCAGATAGCCAATATGTAATTAACCTGCGGGAACGTAAGGAAAAATTACGGCTGAATAATTATCTTACAAAAAAAGGAACAAGTATTAAAAATATAGATTTAGTTCAGAAATTAATAGATCAGATGGAAACTCATCCTGTAACATTTGTAAAAGTAAAAGCGCATCAAAAACAAAGTGAAACTGTAAATTATAACAGGGAAGTTGATAAAATTGTGCGTAAAATGGTAAGGTCAGAGGAAAATAGACTAGAATAATACAGGAAACAATTTAAAATCTAAACTACATAATATCAATAAAACAGGACCTGAATATTAAACTACCATTTATGACATTTATGGTTATTCCTTTTTTTAATCTTTTTTTTGCCTTTTTTATTAATTTGATTCACAGGTTTTTTTTTCTTTTTTTTCCTCTTTGTTAATTGTGGTTCTGCACTAACTTTATGTTCGGTTATGTTATTAGTTACCGAATAGAACAAAAAACCAGCTTCTCTGTTCCAAATTGATTTTTCATTTAAAGTCTTAGTTGCGGGTATTGAATTATTATTTGCAAATGCTTGTAAAGAAAAAAACAGGATAAAAACAATGCTTGAGTTTTTCATAAAGAAATTGGATTTCATTATTTTAATTCAAGCATTGTGCCATTTGGTATTTATAGAGTCATCTAGAAATTTATTATTTTTTACTTGTCCATTTGTTTCCTCATATTATCAAATAAGTTAGTATCAATCTCTAAAGATTTTAATTCTTCTTTATTTGTATAAAACTAGATAGGCAAAATCAGGAAATTAACTCTTTATTTTAAGAGGGCAACTGCTGCAAAGCTTCATTTGAAAAAGAGTCTAAACTAGATTCGGTTAATGCATTCGATTTATTCATTTTTAAGTTCTCTTCAACCTCCTGGCAATACTTATCAAGTGTGTGATCGGGTACACACCTTAATGAAGGCTCAGCATACATGAAGAATTGGCTGTTTTCAATAAGGAATTGAATTTTTTCATCTCTGCATTTACATTTTTCTTTTGTCATTTTCCTATTTATTAAAAATTCAATTTTTAGTGATTTTTGAGATCAATAAAACATCTTACAATTTCTAAACTTGCTTATAAAACAAACTTAAATCATTTGAAATTAAATAAAATCACGAAAATATATTTTTTGAGGTTTTAGTAGATATTTTTTCCATTACAGTAAGTAATAAGGAGAAAAATATAGAGAATGACTGTTTTTTATACTTATTATTTATATTGCGAAATTGAAATTAAGCGAAAGAATATAAATTAAAACCCCATCTAAATGCAATTTTAAAATAGCTTTGTATTATAGTACAAAAGAAATTGCTAACTAAGTTCGAAATTCCTTTCGAATAGATTTTGTCAAAATGGCTTTCTTGAAATTTTATTTCTTAAATTAAATAAGGTTTATGAATCTATTTTTACTTGAAAATATTTTATTAATATTAACTGGAATTATTGGAATCATTGTAGTTTCAATTATGCTGCTTTCAATTAAATCAAATAGACTGGCAAATTCTTTTTTAATCGTAATTTTCCTGCTTGTTTGCTCTCGTTTTTTAATTTTAGGCTCCTATAATCTTAAAATGCAGTCCTATTTCCAGGATTATTCTAATCAATATAAAGTTTTATTGCTTCTCATTATTCCTGTATCTTATCTTTATTATAAAACAATAATTGAGGATCAAGAAAAAATCAACTTAAGAAATTTGCTGCATTTTATTTTTCCGGCAATCCATTTCACCGCGTTCTGTATAATAATGGAAACCACAATTATTAACAAAACATTTTTTGTATCAGCAAATTATTTGATAACCCTATGTTATGGAACATTTTATTTAATGTTAACATATAACCTGTTAAGAAAAAAATTATGGACAAAAAAAACTGATCTGCATATGGATCATTTCAAGTTAATTAGAAATTGGACAATATTTCTTTTTTCTACCATGGTAATTCTTATCCTCAGATTGTTTTTTTCTATAACCTATGAATTTATATACAAGAATGAAATATCAGGAAATCACTTTTCCTATATATTTGCTACTATAGTTTGGTTATTAATTTTTCTTAAAATTATTATATCACCAGAGATTCTACTTGGCATGCCAAAACTTAAAGAGAGAGTTAATTCTTTTGTAAATGAAAAGGTAAGCATTAATAGGACTTGGAGGGCTGCACAGGCAGATATCAAAAGTGAGCAGGATTTGAAGTTAAAGGATAAAATCGATCAAAAAATTATGAAATTGATAAAAGAAATAGATTCTTATTCAAACAATCAACATTTTTTCAGGGATCCAAAAGTTTCAATTGCTGACCTTGCAAGGCAAATTGGGGTTCCGGCAAGTTATATTGCTTATATGTTTAAATATCACTCCAATGCTACCTTTTTAGAATATAAAACAATGAGTAGAATAGAAGATGCTATCAAATTAATAGAGAAAGGGTATTTAAATTCAAACACATTAGAATCTCTGGCAAGCAAAGTTGGATTTGCTTCTTACAATCCATTTTTCACTGCATTTAAAAAATCAACCGGACTAGGACCTAATGATTTTTTCTTAAAATCCTTAAAAACGCATAATTGATAACACCAGACAATTATCTTAAAGGTTTTTTACTACCATTTGTACAGTATTCCTTGTTTTTAATTCCAATAATACTTCTTTATTATTAACCAGCCGATCAATGGTAGGCTGATCATAATGGCGAATGGTAACTAACTCCAGGTTGTTGTTATAAAGAACATGGAAGTTTTGCTGTAATTCACTAACGAGTTCTGCTATCTTCTTTTGATGGTTATCAATAGTAACAGAGAAACTCACAGCAGAATTTTGCATAATGTTTATTTTCAACTTGTGCTTTGCAAAAAGCCTAAAAATATCACTTAAATTTTCTTCTACGATAAAAGAAAAATCGTGTGGTTTAATGGAAATCAACACCTGATCCATTTTAAAAATAAAGGAGGGCACAGGAAGTTCATTTTCAAAGGAATTAATCATGGTCCCTTTGCTTGCAGGCTGAACAAAGGATTTTATATACAAAGGAATATGCTTGTTTTGAAGTGGTTTTATTGTTTTTGGATGAATTACGCTTGCTCCATAATATGCAAGTTCAATAGCATCATGATAGGATATCTGATCTATCATAATTGTATCGTCAAACCATTTTGGATCTGCATTTAACAAACCCGGAACATCTTTCCAGATAGTTACACAAGTTGCATCTAATACAAAAGCAATTATGGAAGCTGTGTAGTCAGAACCTTCCCTACCTAATGTTGTGGTAAAATTTTCTGAAGTTCCACCAATGAATCCCTGGGTTAAAACTATTCCATCTTTATTATCATTAAAAAATGGTAAAAGCTGTTGCTTTGCCAACTTTTCGGTTAACTCCCAATCTACTTTACCTTCCCTATAGGTATTATCTGTCTGAAGAAAATCTCTAACATCTTTCCATTTATTTACAATTCCGCATTCATTTAACCATGCACTTACTATTCTTGTGGAAAGCAATTCTCCAATTGAAACCACTTGGTCATACTCAAAATCATAATCCCTTTGAGCTTCATCTTCTATTATCCATTCAAGTTCAACAAATGTATTTGCAATATCAGTATATACAGCATGTTTTTTATCTGGGAAGAGCGCTTCAAGAATATTAAAATGAAAAGATTTTATTTCCTCGAGCAAAGCAACAGGATCAGCAGTTTTGTAATACCATGTATCAACTAATTTTTCAAGGGCATTGGTTGTTTTCCCCATTGCTGAAACAACAACTACAAGCCCATCGCCCTGAAATTGTCTAAGTACTTCTGTTATATTTCTGACAGCATCTGCATCTTTAACAGATGCTCCACCGAATTTAAAGATTCTCATTTAACAAGTTTAATAAGTCTAGAATTTTAAAATTCTTTATAATTAAAGGCAAAATTAATATATTAAAAATTCTCTGAAGTTTTTTCGTGTAATTCCTGTCATTTTAGCCTTGTAATTATTGGAAAAGGTTTTTGGGAAAAATATTTTTTTTCCTGAATTCCATTTGAATTCATAAGCATGAATTTCTTCGTTTAATTCTTCTATATAATCAATTTCCTGTTGTTGTTTTGTCCTCCAGAAATACTTCCTGGATACATTTCCGGTGTATTCCAACAATTTAATCCTTTCGCTAATAAGGAAATTCTCCCATAAAGCTCCTATGTCCTGTCTTAGAGAAACGGGCTGATAATTTCCAATAACGGTATTACGAACTCCATTATCATAAAAATATATTTTTCTGTTCGTTTTTATCTCATTCCTTAAATTCCGGCTGAAAGCTGTTAATTTAAAAATCACATAAGCCTGTTCAAGAATCTCTATGTAAGCACTCACTGTTTTCGCATCAATTTTAAGAAGTGAGGCTAATTCATTATAAGAGACTTCCTGCCCAAGCTGAAAAGCTATTGCTTGCAAGAGCTTTTGCATAATTTCAGGTTTTTTTATCCCTCCTATTGCCAATACGTCTTTATACAAGTAACTATCAACCAATTCTTTTAAAACTTCTGCCTGCTCTTCAGGATGATTCAACACATCAGGGTACATACCATAAATTAGGCGTGTTTCTAAATCTTGTTCAGCGTGCAAAAAACCTTTATGATCCTGCCATTCCTTCCAGGAAACAGGATAAAAATGAAAGGTCCATTTCCTACCAGTAAGAGGCTCCTGCATTAGTCCTGAAAGCTCAAATGAAGAAGAACCGCTTAAAATAACTTGTACATCTTTTAACTGATCTGTAATAATTTTTATTGTTATGCCTATTCCTGCTATTCTTTGAGCTTCATCTATAAAAACTATTTTGTGTTGTCCTATGATTTGTTTTATTTGCAAAGTATTTGGATTCTCTAAAATAGTCCTAACCGTAGGGTCGTCTCCATCCAAAAACAAATAAAGTTTATCTTTTAAGAGATTTTCGATTAATGTTGTTTTTCCAACTTGCCGGGGTCCCAAAAGTAAAATTGCTTTCCCTTTAAAAAGCTTTTTCTCCAAATTACTTTGTAAATCTCTCTTTATCATTTTACAAAGTTATAACTTTCGAGGAATTAAATCCCTAAAAGTTATAACTTTTGAGGATTTGGAGTTGCAAAAATAAAATTTGTGAATTTGTAATCTGAGGTTTGAACTATAAGGTTCTGACATTATTATGCTTTTTTTCTTTTGGTTTAATGAAACCTATGCTCACCAAAGAAAATTAATAGCGATAAATTACAAATATTCACTGTAATATCAATTAATATTAGAAGAAATTCTTAAGACTTGCTTTCTCCCTGCAATTGTCCGTGCACCAGCTTACAATTAGTCCATTCCTGATCGAAATTAACATCGTATTTTTTATAAAAATTAATAGCAGGGCTATTCCAGTTTAATACTTGCCATTCCATGCGTTGAACATTTAGCTCCTTGCTTACTTTTACTACTTCACAAAAAAGCTTATCTCCTATCTTATTGCCACGCATTTTTTCAGTAACAATAATATCTTCAAGGTAAATGCATTTGCCTTTCCAGGTAGAATATTTAATGTAATACAGTGCAATTCCTGCAATTTGGCCTTTAAAATCCGCAACAAAAAATTCAAAAACAGGATTTTTGCCAAACCCATCCTCTTCCATCTTTTCAAGAGTATTGCTTACTTCTTGCGGGGCTTTCTCATATTCCGCAAGTTCCTTTACAAGTTTCATTACTCCAGGAAGGTCTTTCTTTTCTCCTTTTCTAATGATTATTTCCAAAACAGTAGAATTTATTGTTTAAATATATAGTGCTTGATAAAAAGTTTTACCATCTAAAGAACTGAAAAATCAGGGTTAATTATGCTAGCAATTTCCCTAAAGCAGTATTGTATATTTCAAGATACCAGGAGATGCTTCCCCAGCTTTGATCATCAATATATAATTCTCCTGAATTAACCTCTCCTAAAATATTAAACTCTACATTGCTTTGTGCCATTTGTTCAATAAAGCCTTCCTCATCTTCTGGTTTAATAGATACTACCACCCTGCTTTGTGCTTCCCCGAAAAGAAAAGCATCTTTTCTGAATTCATCGTCACAAGTAATATCAAAACCTAAACTATTTACAAGACCTGATTCCATTAAGGTAATAAACAAACCACCATCAGAACAATCATGAGCTGATTGTATTAATTTTTTCTCAATCAAATTTAATACAGCCTGCTGCATGTCATATTCCTTATCCAGGTCAAAATAAGGAGCTGGGGAAAGTTTAACATTATGCCAACTGTATAAATATTCAGAACTATTAATATCGTTTTTTGACTCTCCGATTAAATAAATCAAATCCCCTTCATTTTTAAAACCTAATCCTGTTTTTAAAGATTTATCAGGTAAAATACCTAGCATTCCAATTGTAGGTGTTGGAAAAACAGGAATTGTTTTATCTCCTATAGTTGATTGGTTATAAAAACTAACATTACCTCCTGTAACAGGTGTTCCAAATTTAAGGCATGCTTTACTCATGCCTTTTATAGCACCTACAAACTGCCAGTAAACTTCAGGCAGATAAGGATTACCAAAATTAAGGCAATTGGTTATTGCACTTGGCATACCACCAGAACATACAATATTACGGGCTGCTTCAGAAACAGCGATAGCACAACCAGTTTCAGGATCTGCATGAATATATCTTGAATTACAATCAACAGTAAGAGCTAAAGCCTTATTAGTGCCTTTTATATTAACAATGGAAGCATCACTAGGAGCATTAACATTCATATTAACAGTACCCACCATTGAGTCATACTGCTCGTAAACCCATCTTTTAGAGGCAATATTTGGATGATTGGTTAAAAATTTACCTATTTCAATTAAGTTTTCAGGATGAGTTACATTGTCTATATTGAATTTTTTAGTTTCGGCAAAATAAGCAGGCTCTTTGTATTCCCTGTTATAAATAGGAGCACCTCCACCAAGAACAAGAGATTCAGCTGGCACATCAGCAACAAGTTCCCCATTCATATAATATTTCAATCTTTCTCCCTCTGTAACTTCCCCTATCTGCACACAATTCAAATCCCATTTATCAAATACGGCCTGTACCAGATCTTCTTTTCCTTTTTCAACAACAATTAACATTCTTTCCTGAGACTCGGAAAGTAAAAATTCAAAAGGTTTCATTCCTTCCTGCCTGGCAGGAACACGGTCAAGGTGTATAATCATTCCATGCTCTCCTTTGGCAGACATTTCTGAAGTGGAGCAGGCAATTCCTGCAGCTCCCATATCCTGCATACCTATTACAGCACCTGTTTTTATAACTTCAAGCGAAGCTTCCAAAAGCAATTTTTCCTGAAAAGGATCGCCTACTTGAACTGCAGGCAAATCTTTAGCGGATTCCTCAGTAATATCTTTTGAAGCAAATGCTGCTCCATGAATTCCATCCTTTCCTGTTGATGAGCCTACTATAAATACTGGATTCCCTTTACCGTATGAAGTTGCCGAAACTGTTTCTCCAACTTTAACAATACCAGCAGACATTGCATTAACAAGAGGATTGGTGTTATAACATTCATCAAAAAACACTTCACCACCTACTGTTGGAATTCCAAAAGCATTTCCGTAATCGCCAATTCCTTTTACAACACCTTTTACCAGCCATTTGGTACGATCCAGTTTCAAATCTCCAAACCTTAACGAATTAAGCTGAGCAACAGGTCTTGCTCCCATAGTAAATATATCACGGTTTATCCCTCCAACCCCAGTTGCCGCACCTTGATAGGGCTCAAGAGCAGAAGGGTGATTGTGGGATTCTATTTTAAAACAACAAGCTAGTCCATCTCCAATATCTACCAAACCAGCATTTTCCTCACCTGCCTTAGCAAGCATATGAGGTCCGTCTTTTGGCAAAGTCTTTAACCATACAATAGAATTCTTGTAAGAACAGTGCTCTGACCACATTACAGAATAAATACTTAATTCAGTAAAATTGGGGTTACGACCTAAAACAGATTTTATTTTTTCGTATTCTTCAGGCAAAAGCCCTAATTCCTTGGCTGTTTCAACAGTCACTTCTTGTTCTTTTGTAGTGGATTGCATATTAAATGTTATGTATTAAAACAAAACTTGATTTTCTTTTGCAAAAGTAAACATATAAGTATTTTTTACTCTAGAATTAATAACTTATTTTCAACAGTTTGGTGTCTTTTATTAAGATAAATCGATTTTTTGTGGCAAAATCCTACTTCTTTGACAAAAATCCAGCTTAACTATCTCATAACAATTTTAGAATGTACAGCCAATATCATTCTATAGAGATAAATAATTGAATCTAATATTTTAACCATTTATTTCGTTTAATTTAAAAGAATAAAACTTTAAATTTTTATCGTTTTTTTTAAAAAAAATAAATAAGTTTTCATTTTTTTTAAAAAACTAAGAGAAGTTTATTAAAAACAAAACGTTAACAACTTAATGGTTGGCAATGCAAAATCAACTCAAAAAAGAGGCAAATTGCACTTTAATTAGTTGTAGCTTTACTAACTTAAGATTCATAAAATTACATTTATTTCTTTAAATTTTTAAAAAAAATCAAATGGCCACTGCAAAAATTTTAAAAAAAACGCAAGGAAAAATTTATTCTTATCAAGAAGTTTTGGAAAAATCCATTGCTTATTTTAATGGAGATGAACTGGCGGCATCTACTTGGATAAATAAATACTGCATGAAAGACAAGGAGGGAAACTTTTTAGAGCAAACTCCTGATGATATGCATAGAAGAATGGCCAGGGAATTTGGTCGCAAAGAAAATGAATACAAGGATAAAGTAAATTTAAATGGCAGTTTTAAGTTGCTTTCTGAATATGGGCGAAACAGGGAGTTTCTTTCCGAAGAAAAAATCTACTCCTATTTCAAGCAGTTTGGTCAAATTATTCCTCAGGGAAGTGTAATGTCCGCTTTGGGCAATTCAAATATCATCGCCTCTCTTTCTAATTGCGTTGTTCTTCCTGAGGTATATGATTCATATGGAGGGATTTTCTTTACTGACCAGCAAATGGCTCAGTTATTCAAAAGAAGATGTGGAGTAGGAATTGACATTTCAACTTTAAGGCCCTCAGGAGTTTCTGTTTCTAATGCTGCAGGAACAACAACCGGTGCTGTTTCATTTATGGAAAGATTTTCAAACACTACTAGGGAAGTTGCGCAGAATGGAAGAAGAGGAGCATTAATGATCACCATGGATATTGCACACCCTGATATAGAACAATTTATTTCAGTAAAACAGGATTTAACAAAAGTTACCGGAGCTAATATTTCCATTAGGTTATCTGATGAGTTTATGAAAGCGGTTGCTTCAAATGAGGATTACACACTTCGCTGGCCAATAGAATCAGAAAATCCGGAAATTACCAAAAAAGTGAAAGCCCAGGAATTATGGAATTCTATTATACAATGTGCACACAACACTGCTGAACCAGGTTTAATATTTTGGGATAGGCAACATTGGTATTCTACCTCGTCAGTTTATCCTGGTTACAAGAATGTTTCAACTAATCCCTGCTCTGAAATTGCAATGCAAGGTGGTGACAGCTGCAGGTTAATTGCACTTAATCTTTATGGATTTGTTGAAGACCCTTTTACTCCCAAGGCTAAATTCAATTACCAGAAATTTCATGAAACCACTTATGAAGCCCAAAGGTTAATGGATGATTTGGTAGACCTTGAACTAGAAGCCATAGACCGGATAATGGATAAAATAAAAAGCGATAAAGAGCCTGATTATATTAAAGACAGCGAAATTAAAACATGGGAATTGCTTTATAATGCAGGTAAAAAAGGACGTAGAACAGGCTTAGGTTTTACTGCCCTTGGTGATTCAATGGCTGCTTTGGGTTTTAAATTCGACTCCGATCAGGCATTGGCTGAAATTGAAAAGATAATGAAAACCAAATGCAAGGCAGAATTTGAAAGTTCTATTGATATGGCAATTGAAAGAGGACAGTTTGAAGGATTTGATCCGGAGATTGAAAAAACTTCTGAATTTATTCATATGATGGAAAAAGAATTACCTGAGGTTAACACAAGAATGATGAAGTATGGTAGAAGAAACATATCCCTTAGTACTGTTGCCCCAACAGGTACTCTAAGCATGCTTGCCCAAACATCTTCAGGCCTGGAACCCTTATTTATGCTTTCCTATACCAGAAGAAGAAAAGTTAATTTAAATGATCCAAATGCCCGAGTTGATTTTGTGGATCAGATGGGAGATTCCTGGCAGGAGTTTGTTGTTTATCATTCTAAATTAAAAGAATGGATGGAAATAACAGGTGAAACAGATATAAATAAAAGTCCATATTTTGGCTCAACCGCCTCTGAAATTGATTGGATTAAAAGGGTTGAGATTCAATCTGTAGTTCAAAAATATGTTACCCATTCTATTAGCTCTACCATTAATCTTCCACAAGATGTAGCAGTTGAAAAAGTAGGAGAAATATATATGGAGGCGTGGAAAAACGGACTTAAAGGCATTACTGTTTACCGTGATGGTTCAAGAAGCGGAGTACTTATTTCCAACGATGAAAAGAAAAAGGATTCAGTAGAGGATATTGTTGAAACTCATGCCCCAAAACGTCCTAAAATGCTAGAGGCAGAAATCATACGTTTTACCAATGATTATGAAAAATGGATTGCCGTGGTGGGTTTACTTAATGGCAGGCCATATGAAATATTTACCGGTAGAGCCGAAGATGCCTTTGTTATTCCTTACTGGCTGGAAAATGGCTGGATCATTAAAAATAAAAGAGAAAACGGAAAACCTCGCTACGACTTCCAATACCAGGACAAGGAAGGCTACAAAGTAACTATTGAAGGTCTTTCCAGATCATTTAATGAAGAATTCTGGAATTATGCCAAACTGATTTCCGGAGTATTAAGACACGGAATGCCATTGCCCCAGGTAGTGGATCTCATTAGCAACCTGAATCTTTACAGCGAAAACATTAATACTTGGAAAGTGGGAGTTGAAAGAGCTTTGAAAAAGTTTATTCCAGACGGAACGCAGGCACCGGGCCATAAATGCCCAAGTTGTAATGATCCTGACGGTTTGATATATGAAGAGGGATGCCTAAAATGCAAAAGCTGTGGACATTCAAAATGCGGGTGATTATTTCAGATTGAATAAAGATTAAAATAAAAAAAACAATACCCGGTTATTAAACCCGGGTATTGTTTTTTAAATCCTATTAACTTTCTGCTATTTTTACATTTTTGAAAAATCGAAATATTGGGCATATTACTCGCATGTATTTACAGTTTAATATTTATTTTCCTGATTTACCGTCTTGATTTTTTTAAAATTCAGACGCTTTCACCGAAAATAGTGGCTGGAATTTTCCTTTTGAAAATTTTCTGCGGAGCAATTGTATGGGCAATTTACACCTATTACTACGATTACCGCAATACAAGCGATGCTTTTAAATACTTTGATGATGCAGGAGTTATTTATAGTGCCTTATTTAACAACCCTATTCATTACCTGCAGATGATAACAGGCATTAATGCCGACAATGAATCCCTTCTTGTTTATTATGAACAAACCAATCACTGGTTTAAGCAATATGATTACGGTCTTTATAATGACAACCGCACAATAATCAGACTAAATGCTTTGGTTTATCTTTTTTCATTCGGGCACTATGCTGTTCATATTGTCTTTTGGTGCTTTATGTCTTTTACAGGATTAGTAGCTCTATTCAAATTATTTAGCTCTTTTATTAAAGATAAAACTCCGGAACTTGTTTTTGCGGTGTTTCTTTTGCCATCGGTACTCTTTTGGGGATCAGGTGTATTAAAAGAAGGGATTTTGCTTTTTGGACTGGGTATGCTTGTTTATCATTTTCATTTGTTGCTAAATAAAGAATTTAATACGAAATCTCTGATTTGGATATTATTTTCATTAATTATCCTTATCCTTACTAAAGGATATATCCTGTTGGCACTAATCCCCGGATTAGCTTCACTGATTGTAATTAAATTTACAGGAAACCGATTTATCGGTTTGAAATTCACCCTTACCCATCTAATCATTTTAGTTATCGCCACCAATCTGCATTATATTGATAAGGAATTAGACGTATTGTTTTACCTGCACCAAAAACAAAAAGACTTTATAAATGTTGCAGAGTTGATGGAGGCAGGGAGTTTTATAAAAACACGAATTTTTGATCCCAATTGGAAGTCCCTGTTTTTAAATACACCTGAAGCTGTATTTAATGTTTTAGCCAGGCCTTTTATTTTTGAATCTTCCAAGGTTTTTATTTTAGCTGCAGCAGTTGAAAACCTTTTAATTATGCTTCTTGCGCTACTATTTATTACATTTTTTAAAAAACCAAAAAAAGAACAATTGCCTTTACTGTTTTTCTCCTTATTCTTTGTAATATCATTGGCTGCAATCATAGGCCTTGTAACACCAGTACTTGGAGCAATAGTAAGATATAAAATACCCTTACTCCCATTTTTGCTAATTGTTTTTTTACTGTTTTTTGATAAAGATAAATTCATAAATAAATTCCCATCACTGAAATTTTTACAAAACAAATGAATAAAACAGTCTTAATTACAGGTGCAACAGCAGGAATTGGAAAGGCAACCGCCATGAAATTTGCTGAAAACAACTACAATATAATTTTAACTGGCAGGAGAAAAGAAAGACTGCAGGAGCTTGCAAAAGAACTGGAGAAATTTCCCATCAAGGTGCTTTCCATCAATTTTGATGTAAGGAAATTAGAAGAAGTAAAAGCAGCTTTTGATTCAATCCCGGAAGATTTTAAAAACATTGATATATTAGTAAACAATGCAGGCCTAGCCGCAGGTCTAGGCACTATAGATGAAGGTGAAATTGACAATTGGGAAAGGATGATCGACACTAACATTAAGGGATTACTTTATGTTTCAAAGCAGGTAATGCCTCTGATGATAAAAAAAGGCAGTGGTCACATAATAAATATTGGTTCAATAGCAGGAAAAGAAGTTTATTTAAAAGGAAATGTTTACTGTGCAACAAAACATGCAGTGGACGCAATTTCCAAATCAATGCGAATTGATTTATTGCCCTACAAAATTAAAGTCACAAACATTAACCCTGGTGCAGTTGAAACTGAATTCTCCATAGTAAGGCTTGGCGGGGATGCAGAAAAAGCTGCTAAAGTTTATGAGGGTTTTCAGCCTTTACTAGCCCATGATATTGCAGAAATAATTTATTTTGCCGCAATTCAGCCTTCTCATGTTAATATCAATGATATTGTAGTAACTCCAACTGCCCAGGCAAACACTGTTCATATTTTAAAAGATTTATAATTAAATTAATACCACATAATAAGCAACTTGCGTTTTAATTTAAATCATATTGAAATGAAATTCATAATGTATGTTCTATTTGTATTTTTGCTTGGGTTTTTCCATGATTCAAATGCACAAACCAATTGGGACGAACAAACATTAGAACAAGCAAATACTGCAAAAAACTTAAATTATCTTACTCTTCAGGAAAAAGAAATTATTTTTTATTCTAATCTGGCAAGAATTAACGGAGCTTTGTTTGTAGAAACTTTCCTGGAAGATTTTTTAAAGAGAAACAATATTAAAAACAACAAGTGGATAATTTCTCTTAAAAAAGACCTTAAAGCTTCTCCCTCCCTAATTGCCCTAATGCCAACAAAGGATTTGCATGAAGCTGCTTTAAGCCATGCAAAAAAATCAGGAAATACAGGACAAGCAGGACATCAAAACTTTAATTCACGTACAAAAATTTTGCTGAAAAAATATATAGGAATAGGAGAAAATTGTGATTATGGAAATGCAAATGGATTATTTATAGTAATGAGTTTATTAATCGATGAAAACGTGGAGAGTTTAGGTCATCGGAAAAATATTTTAAATCCTGAGTATATATACACTGGTGCTTCAATTCAAAAGCATAAAAGACATGGATTTAATGGAGTCATTTTATATGGTAAAGAAACATATCAAGAATTTTCAATCCTTGATAAAAATTAATTTAAAAGTTGCTTTTTTACCTAAAAAAGGCCTTTTGAAAAATCTGGGCACATCATAAAAATCAGATTTTGTTTTGATTAACAGACATTAATAGATGATAAAGAGATGTGATCGAAAATAAATTAATTTTTATTTTTTCCAGATAACTAATTTATTATAATTTTGAACATAATTATGCTTAAGCTATATGGAAAAATTTAGAATATTCGATCTTCTTACAAGATATGCTGATAACTTTGATAAAGAAGATGCTCTGGGAGCCAAAGAAAATGGTCAATGGGTTAAATACAGCACCCGCCAGTATATTGATTATTCAAACTACATTAGTTATGGCCTTTTAGAACTTGGGGTTAAAAAAGAAGATAAAATAGCGTTAATTGCAAATAACAGGCCCGAGTGGAATTTTGCTGACATGGGTATTATGCAAACAGGGGCAATTAATGTACCTATTTATCCAACAATTAGTGAAGCAGACCTTGTTTTTATTCTCAATGATGCTGAAATTAAATATGTTTTTGTTTCTTCTCAGGAAATTTATGATAAAGTAAATAAAATACGAAACCAGGTATCCTCTATTAAAGATATTTATTCTTTCAATAAAATAAGCGGAGTGAAAAGTTGGTTTGAATTAGTTGATTTAGGAAAAGAAAACAGTAAAAAACTCCAGGATCAACTGGGTGAAGTAAAAGCTTCTATAAAAGATACAGAATTGGCCACCCTTTTATATACCTCGGGGACAACAGGAAACCCAAAAGGAGTAATGCTTTCACATAAAAACCTTGTTAGTAATTTTTATGCAGTACGTGATCTCCCACCACTTGACTCTCAGTCAAGAGTGCTAAGCTTTCTGCCTCTTAATCATGTTTTTGAAAGAATGCTCACTTATCTATACATGTATAAAGGGGCTTCCATATATTATGCCGAGAGCCTTGAAACTATTGGGGATAATATAAGAGAAATACAACCTCATGTTTTTTCTGCAGTTCCTCGATTGCTGGAAAAAGTTTATGACAAAATAGTTGCTAAAGGGACAGACCTTAGCGGAATTAAGCACAAATTATTCTTTTGGGCTTTGGATTTAGGTTTAAAATACGAGCTGAGTGGAAAGAATGGAATTTGGTATGAATTGCAGTTAAAGTTAGCTAACAAGCTTATTTTTAATAAATGGAGAGAAGCCCTGGGAGGAAACGTGAGAGCTATTGCTTCAGGGGGCGCAGCACTTCAACCAAGGTTGGCACGTGTTTTTACTGCTGCTCAAATCCCAGTGCTTGAAGGGTATGGCCTTACTGAAACCTCTCCGGTAATTGCAGTAAATAATCTGGAAATAGGTGGAAGAAAATTTGGAACAGTGGGGCCAGTTATTGAAGGAGTAGAAGTAAAAATTGCAACTGATGGAGAAATACTTACAAAAGGCCCAAATGTAATGATGGGATATTTCAAAAGGCCTGATCTTACTTCAGAAGTAATTGACAGTGAAGGTTGGTTTCATACTGGAGACATTGGAATTATTGAAGATGGAAAGTATTTAAAAATCACTGACCGTAAAAAAGAAATTTTCAAAACTTCAGGAGGAAAATATATTGCTCCACAAATTATTGAAAACAAGCTTAAGGAATCAATGTTCATAGAACAGGTAATGGTTGTTGGAGAAAATCAAAAATATGCTGCTGCACTAATAGTACCTGCCTTTATATTTCTAAAGGAATGGTGTGAGAGAAAAAACATTCCCTATGTTTCAAACGAAGAAATAATCACTAATAAACAAATTCAAAAGCGTATACAAGAAGAGGTATATAAAGTAAATGAATCTCTTGCTCCATTTGAAACTATTAAAAAATTCGAATTGCTTCCACGTGATTGGTCAATTGAAAAAGGAGAAATGACTCCAAAATTAAGTTTGAAGAGAAAAATCATTACAGAGGGTAATAATATTTTGATTGAAAAAATGTTCAAAAACGGGAACTAAAAACTTAGCTCTCCCCCTCAGAAAAGAGGCTTTATTTTTATAAAATTTATTCAAGAATTCTTGTAAAAACAGGAGCAATAAAAACACTGAAAGCACACTAAACAGGGCTACTCACCGTTAATACCTAGCTCAATTAGTGCTTATCAATTTTTTAAAGCCCTTAACATGAAAATCAAACTTCCTTTAGCCATTTTCATTACCATTTTTTTCTTTGCTTTTTCTTTAACTGATTCTTTTGCTCAGTTTGGCTGGATAAAAAAGAAAAGCGCTCCAACAAACACAAAGGAAATAACAGTAATAGTAGAGAAGGAGGATATTAAATCAATCAACTCTGCACTTAGAAGATGTAAACACTATAAAGGTTTATTGAATTTATACCAAGATACTGTGACAGGGTCAATGTATTTACTTGTGAAAAAAGAACAATTAGACAAGGAGTATATATATTTCAGTAAAACCGTTGATGGTGTGATGGCTGCGGGACATTACAGAGGAAGTTATAAGGACAATAAAGTTTTTACTATTCAGAAATATTTCAATACAATTGAATTCGTTACTGAAAACACCTCTTTTTATTTTGATAAAAACAATGCAATCAGCAAGGCTTCACATGCTAACATTAGTAATTCAATAATGGTAAGTCAGTCTATAATTGCTCAAGACAAGGAACAGTCTGAATTTCTTATAAGAGCAGATGACATTTTTCTTTCTGAACATCTTCAGCAGGTTAAAAAATCAACTGGATTGGCAGCCTTGTTTAGTAGCGGCTTTTCATTAGGGTCTCTTAACAAGAACAAAACCAAATATTTGGATATAAAATCCTACCCTAAAAATTCAAATATTATTGTAGAATATGTATATGACAACCCCTCTAGTTCCGGAAAAAGCGAAGATGATATTACTGATAGCAGGTCTGTAAGCATAAAAATTCAGCATAGCATTATTGAAATGCCCAAAAATGGTTACAAAACAAGAGATGACGATCCACGGGTTGGGTATTTCACCCGTCAAATCAATGATATGACTTCAGTAAGTGCAACACCTTATAAAGATTTAATTCATCGCTGGCACCTTGAGAAAAAAGATAAAAAAGCCAAAATTTCAGAACCAGTTAAACCTATTGTTTGGTGGTTGGAAAACACAACTCCTGTTGAATACCGAGCAACAATCAAAGCAGCTGTATTAGCCTGGAATGAAGCATTTGAAGAGGCCGGGTTTAAGAACGCTATTGAAGTACATATTCAGCCTGACACTGCGGATTGGGATGCTGGTGACATTAGATATAATGTAATCAGATGGGTTTCATCTTCCAAACCACCATTTGGAGGTTACGGGCCAAGTTTTGTAAACCCTCGCACAGGGCAAATTTTAGGCGCAGATATTATTCTTGAATATGTTTCAATTACGAACAGATTAAAACAAGAAAAACTTTTTGAAACAGCAGGCTTGGCTTTTGAAAGTGAAATGCATATGGAAAACCAGGAAGAAGAATTTTGTTCATTTAGCGATCATCTCCATATGTCAAGCTTGTTTGGCTTATCTGCCATGAGGGCAAACAAAATGGATAAAATAGATGAAGAAGAATACATCAAATCAGCATTATATTATCTTATTCTGCACGAAGTAGGACACACCCTTGGATTAAATCACAATATGAAGGCCAGCCAACTGCATTCTCTTGAAAAGATTCATGATAAAGAATTAACCTCCAAAACGGGTTTATGTGGCTCTGTTATGGATTACCCTGCTGTTAATCTTGCTTCCGATAAAACAAAACAAGGGCATTACTTCACAGTAAAACCAGGACCTTATGACAAATGGGCCATACAATATGGTTACTCCGAAGCACTAGTTAACAAAACTGAAGAACAACAAAGGCTAAAAACAATACTTGCACGGTCTACAGAACCAGCTTTAATGTTTGGAAATGATGCTGATGATATGCGAAAAGCAGGAAAAGGAATTGACCCAAGAGTTATGATTGGTGACATGTCAAACGATGCAATTACTTATTCTACTGAAAGAATAATACTTGCAAATACAATTACTGAAAGCCTGTTGAAAAATTATTCAGTTCATGATCAATCTTTTCATCAATTACGAAATGCTTATCTTATTATTACTTCAGAAATAGATAAAGCAGCTTCAGTCATTTCAAGATATATAGGAGGAGTTTATGTGGACAGAAGCTTTGTAGGACAATCAGGAGCAACTACACCATTTACTCCTGTGAGCTATGAGGACCAAAAAAGAGCAATGAAAGCACTGTCTGAAAACATATTGAGTCCTGCTGCTTTTGCAACTTCACCTGAATTATATAGCTATCTTCAAATGCAGCGCAGAGGCTTTGATTTTTTGGCCGGAACAGAAGATCCTAAAATCCATGACAGGGTACTTAGAATTCAAAAAAACATTTTTGATCATATTCTTCACCCCTCTGTACTGCAGCGAATTTCAGATAGTGAGTTGTATGGCAACAAATATCATCTGGCAGAAATGTTTGAAGACTTAACCAATGCTGTATTTAAAGAAGATATCAATACAACTGTAAACGGCTTTAGGCAGAATTTACAAATTGAATATGTTAACTTGCTTGTAAAAATGATAGGTGAAGACAGTATGAGGTATGATCACCGTACACGTTCAATGGTGTTTTATCAAATCAACAGAATTGAAAAGATGCTGCAAGCCAGACCCGGCAATAATTCAGAAACAATGGCACACAGAGGACATATCCTTTTTAATATTAATAAAGCAATAAATATTAATTAGTTGTTAAGACACAAAATGGCATTTTTTATACCCTTCTCTGTTTTTTGAAAACATTGAAGGGTATTTTTATTTATTTCCATCTAATAATACATAGGGCATTTTTTAATAAATTCAATTTAAATTTAAAAAACGAATTTATTTTTCCCCTGAATTATTATGCTTGCATAATAATTATTATTATTTTTGCATCATTATGAAACCAAAAGAAAGTGTTTGCTTTAATATAAAATCCTCCTGGCAAATTATATCTCGTATGTATAATACCATAGGGGCTCCTTTTGAGCTTTCTGCCGCTATGGGATATATTTTATTAAATATTGATCAGACAGAAGGTAGCACTGCTACCCAAGTAGGCTCACTAATTGGAATTGAATCTACAAGTTTTTCAAGAATGCTTAAAACACTGGAAGATAAAAAATTAATTTACAAAAAACAGGACAAATCTGACAGGAGAATGATGAAAATTTATCTTACTGAAGAAGGAAAAACAAAAAGAGAAATTTCAAAAAAAACAGTAAAAACATTCAATAAAAAAGTACGAGAGGAAATTTCTGAGGAAAAAATGGATGTTTTTTTTGAAGTAATGAAAAAAATAAACAAAATTGCAGAAACAAATTACAATGATTAATTTGTAACAAGAAGATTTAAAACCCAAATTGTCATAAGATAAATTAATTTTGAAAATCGAATGAGAATTTAAAATAAACACAACAAAATGAAACGTTCAATAAAAAAAGTTGCAGTGCTAGGTTCTGGAGTAATGGGTTCAAGAATTGCCTGCCATTTCGCCAATATAGGTGTAGAAGTATTGCTAATGGACATTATCCCTAGGGAACTTAATGAAACGGAGAAAGCAAAAGGCCTTACTATAGAAAAGAAACAGGTAAGAAACCGCATTGTAAATGAAGCACTTCAATTTGCACTAAAATCAAACCCCTCCCCTATTTATAAAAAGTCTTTTGCCAACCGCATAACTACAGGGAATTTTGACGATGATATGAAAAGCATCAAAAATTGTGACTGGATTATTGAAGTTGTAATTGAAAACCTGGATATAAAAAAGAAAGTATTTGAACAGGTTGAAAAACACCGTACCCCGGGAACACTTATTACAAGTAACACTTCTGGAATTCCTATACACATGATGCTTGAAGGCAGAAGCGATGATTTCAAAAAACACTTTTGCGGAACTCACTTTTTCAATCCTCCAAGATATTTAAAACTGCTTGAAATCATTCCAACCCCTGAAACAGATCAAGTAGTAACAGATTTCCTAATGAATTACGGGGATCTGTATCTTGGAAAAACCACAGTTTTATGTAAAGACACTCCTGCTTTTATTGCCAACAGGATTGGTGTTTATTCCATTATGGCCTTGTTCCATTTAGTAGAAAAAATGGATTTAACTGTAGAAGAGGTAGATAAATTAACCGGCCCTGTACTTGGAAGACCCAAATCTGCAACTTTCAGAACCTGCGATGTAGTTGGAATTGACACCCTTGTTCATGTTGCACATGGAGTTAGGGACAATTGCCCTGATGACGAAGCCCTTGAATTATTTACTCCTCCGGCTTATGTAAATAAAATGGTTGAGAATAAATGGTTGGGAGATAAAACAAGACAGGGATTTTATAAAAAAGTAAAGAGCAAAGAAGGCAAAAGCGAAATCCTTGCCCTTGATTTGAAAACAATGGAATACAAACCTGCTCAAAAAGTAAAATTCGCAACACTTGAGGCTACAAAGCCAATTGATGATTTAAGACAGAGAATGAAAGTCCTATTAGCAGGAAAAGACAAAGCCGGTGAATTTTACCGCACTTCGTTTTATGGTCTCTTTCAGTACGTTTCCAATCGTGTACCTGAAATTTCAGATGAGCTTTATAAGATAGATGCTGCTTTAAATGCAGGATTTGGATGGGAGCTTGGCCCTTTTGAGGCTTGGGATGCTTTAGGAGTTAAAGCAACAGTAGATGCTATGGAAAAAGCAGGCAACAAACCTGCTGCCTGGATATATGAAATGTTGGAAAAAGGTTTCAACTCTTTTTATATGATTGAAGAAGGGCAAAAGAAATATTACGATAAAAATTCTACAGCTTATATAACAATCCCAGGAACTGAGGAATATATTATGCTGGAAACACTTCGTCCAACTAAAACAATCTGGAAAAATTCAGGAACAACTATTATAGACATAGGAGATGGAGTTATTAATCTTGAGTTCCATACAAAGATGAATACAATGGGAGGTGAGGTACTGGAAGGAATAAATAAAGCTATTGACCTTGCAGAAAAAGATTACAAAGCACTTGTTATTTCCAATGAAGGAGCTCATTTTTCTGCAGGAGCTAACCTTGGAATGGTGTTTATGATGGCAATAGAGCAGGATTATGATGAAATTGATTTTGCAGTTCGAGCATTTCAGCAAACAATGATGCGCGTACGTTATTCTGACATTCCTGTAGTGGTTGCTCCACATAGTCTTACCCTTGGCGGAAGCTGTGAATTATCAATGCATGCAGACAAGGTTGTTGCCCATGCTGAAAGCTATATAGGACTCGTGGAATTTGGTGCCGGACTAATCCCTGGTGGCGGAGGAACAAAAGAGTTTGCTTTAAGACTTTCTGATGAATTACATGATGGGGATATGGCTACAAATCAGTTTAGAAACAGATTTCTTACTGTTGGACAGGCAAAAGTATCAACTTCAGCACATGAGGCCTTTGAGTTAGGTTATTTAAGAGAGGGTACGGATGTAGTTGTCGTTTCAAGACCAAGATTATTAGCTGAGGCTAAAGCTCATGCCTTGCAAATGTTTGAAGATGGATATACAAGACCTGTTCAAAGAAAAGATATAAAGGTTATGGGAAAGCAGGTTTTAGGTTTAGTATATGCAGGAGCTAATTCTATGCGCTCAGGAAATTATATTTCTGACCATGATCAGAAAATATCTGAAAAACTAGGTTATGTATTAGCAGGAGGAGATCTTTCCAACCCTACTCTAGTTTCCGAACAATATTTACTGGATATGGAAAGAGAAGTTTTTGTATCTCTTTGCGGAGAAAGAAAAACATTGGAAAGAATGCAAAGCATCATTACCGGTGGTAAGATATTAAGAAACTAATCGTTTAATAATACAAGAGTTTAAACAAAAAAATACAAAAAAATGGAAGCATATATAGTAGCAGGTTATCGTTCAGCAGTAGGAAAAGCACCTAGAGGGGTTTTCCGTTCTACAAGACCTGATGATTTAGCAGTAAGTGTTATAAGGCATATGATGGACCAACTTCCTCAGTTGGAAAAAGAAAGAATTGATGATTTAATTGTTGGAAACGCTACTCCCGAAGCTGAACAAGGACTTAACGTAGGAAGAATGATTTCTTTAATGAGTCTTGATACTAATAAGGTACCGGGAATGACAGTAAATCGTTACTGTTCTTCGGGTTTGGAAACAATCGCTATTGCAACTGCAAAAATCCGTTCCGGCATGGCAGACTGTATAATCGCTGGAGGGGTAGAAACCATGTCACCAATTCCTTTTGGTGGGTGGAGAATTGTTCCTAATCCAACAATTGCCAAAAATCACCCTGAATGGTACTGGGGAATGGGCCTTACAGCAGAAGCCGTTGCAGCTGATTTCAAAGTATCCAGGGCAGAACAGGACGAATTCTCCTATCATTCTCATATGAAAGCATTAAAAGCAATTTCAGAAGGAAGATTCAAGGATGAAATTGTACCGGTAAAAGTTACCGAGAATTACCTGGATGATAATGAAAAGAAACAAAGTAGAGAGTATATTGTTGATACAGACGAAGGCCCAAGAGCAGGAACTTCCATTGAGGCTTTAAACAGTTTAAAGCCTGTTTTTTCAGCTGCAGGAAGTGTAACAGCTGGAAATTCTTCTCAAACCTCTGACGGAGCAGCATTTGTTATGGTGATGTCTGAAAAAATGGTGAATGAGTTGAATTTAAAACCAATTGCTCGTTTAGTTTCTTATTCAGTTGCAGGAGTTGACCCTAGAATAATGGGAATAGGTCCAATGGTAGCAATTCCTATGGCATTAAAAAAAGCAGGTTTAAAGCAAAGCGACATTGATTTAATTGAACTTAATGAAGCTTTTGCTTCTCAAGCTGTTGCAATTATTAAGGATCTGGATTTAAATCCTGATATAGTAAATGTTAACGGAGGTGCTATCGCTCTTGGTCATCCCCTTGGATGCACAGGGACCAAACTATCTGTACAAATATTCAACGAACTTCGTAAGAGAGAAAAGAAATACGGTATTGTTTCCATGTGCGTAGGTACTGGACAAGGTGCTGCAGGAGTTTTTGAACTTCTTAATTAAAAACCAATAAAATACTCAATACTTAAATAAAATGGAAACAACGGGTAAAAAAACAATAAAAGGCGGAGAGTTTTTAATTAAACAAACTGACGCTGATTCAATATTTATTCCTGAACAGTGGAATGAAGAGCAGTTAATGATCGCACAAACCTGTGAGGATTTTCTTGAACAGGAGATTTTCCCAAACCTTGATAGGATTGATAGTATGGAAGAAGGTTTAATGCCTTCACTTTTAGATAAAGCTGGCGCTCTTGGTTTACTTGGAATTTCAATACCTGAGGAGTATGGAGGATTTGGCAAAGACTTTACTACCTCAATGCTTGCCACAGAAGTTACAGGAGCAGGACATTCTTTTGCAGTAGCGCTTTCTGCCCACACAGGTATTGGAACCCTTCCTATTCTTTATTATGGAAACAAAGAACAAAAAGCCAAATACATTCCAAAACTTGCTTCCGGAGAATGGAAAGCCTGCTATTGCCTTACTGAACCAAGTGCAGGGTCTGATGCCAATTCAGGAAAGACAAGAGCTACACTGACTGAAGATGGAAAACATTACATTTTAAACGGACAAAAAATGTGGATAACAAACGGTGGATTTGCCGATGTTTTCACAGTTTTTGCTAAAATCGATGATGATAAAAATTTAAGTGCTTTTATAGTTGAAAAGGGATTTGGTGGGATTTCTTTAAACCCTGAAGAACGAAAAATGGGAATTAAAGGCAGTTCTACAAGACAAGTGTTTTTTAATGACTGTAAAGTACCTGTAGAAAACCTTTTATCAGACAGAGAAAATGGTTTTAAAATAGCTGTAAACATTTTGAACATAGGAAGAATGAAACTCGCGGGTGCAGCTCTTGGTGCATCTAAAAAAGTGAGTACGCTATCTGTTCAATATGCAAATGAGAGACAACAGTTCGGAAGACCAATTGCAAAGTATGGCGCAATAAGAAAAAAAATCGCAGAACAGGCAATTCAAATATATGCTTGTGAATCGGCATTATACCGTGCAAGCCAAAATACAGAAGAGGCCATTAATAATTTAGTGGAAGAGGGAATGGAAAAAGAAAGAGCCATTCTTAAAGGTGTAGAACAATTTGCCATTGAAGCTGCTATTTTAAAAGTAGTTGGTTCAGAAGTGTTGGATTATGTTGTGGATGAGGGAGTTCAAATTTATGGTGGAATGGGATATTCAGCGGAAGCCCCAATGGACAGGGCTTACAGAGATGCACGTATCAACAGGATTTTTGAAGGAACCAATGAAATCAACAGGTTACTCACTGTTGACATGATGCTCAAAAGAGCCATGAAAGGCGAACTGGATTTAATGGGTCCTGCTCAAAAAGTTGCAGGAGAATTAATGTCTATACCTGATTTTGGAGCAGAAGACACTTCTTTATTTGCAACTGAGAAAAAAGCAGTAGAAAATTTCAAGAAAGCTGTTTTAATGGTGGCTGGTTCTTCTGTTCAAAAATTAATGGCAGAGCTATCTAAAGAGCAGGAAATTCTTATGAATATTGCTGACATGCTAATTGATACTTATATGGCAGAAAGCATAGTGCTAAGGGTAGAAAAACTCTCAGGTATGAGAGGCGAAGATGCATGTGCAGACCAATTAGATATGATGAGAGTGTTTATTAGTGATGCATCTGAAAGAATAAATGCAGCAGGAAAAGAAGCTATCAATTCCTTTGCAGAGGGAGATGAACAACGTATGATGCTTATGGGACTGAAAAGATTTACTAAAGCAGCCCCTTTTAATACAAAAGAAGCAAGAAGAAGAATTGCGGCTAAATTAATTTCAGAAAACAAGTATTGTTTTTAATTAATTTTTTTTATTAAAAATAAAAAGAGCAGTTCTAATTAGACTGCTCTTTTTATTTTTAGTATTAACAAACTATGTTATTCAGTAGTTACCGAGCAAGTTCAAGGCTATTTTTCGTAAAATTATGGCTGATGCAATTTTCATTAAGGTAATAAATATGGTAGTGATGAGTTAAAATAAATTTTAATTATCTGCCAATTTCACTTTCAATTCCTCATATTTTAAAATAGCTGTAAGAGCCAGGGCTGTGGTTACTGCATCGGATCTCCATAAAAAAGAATCTCTTATAACCGTTCCTCCCGAAAAAAAGACTCCTCCTGGCCAATATACAAGTTCATCTGTTTCAATTGCCTGAGAATAAACAAAAGCCATGGCTTTTTCTATATAAGGCAATGTATTATGTTTTTCTACCTGCCCTATATTACACATTGTAATTAGTGCATAAAGAGAAACCTGCAATTCATTGCCTTTAATTTTGGTTCTCCAGCTTCCATCCTCATGCTGGTTCTTTTTTAAACGATGGAGCATAACTGGAATTTGCTCATTAAAATCTGTCATTCCCTTTTCAATGAGTTGAGAAATAATATAATGAAGAGTATATTCAGAAGGATAATAAATTCCGCAGTAATTACAATTGGTTGTTTTAACACTATTATTTAACATATTAATTGCCTCTTTAGCTCCAGGAGTTTCCAATTCATTGTAATGTTGTAAAGCCAGCAAGGTGTTGGCGTTTACAATACAGTCCACCTCATTTGCATTATAGGGAATATATTTTTTTTGTTTGCTAAAAACAGGATGAAATGTCAAAAGGGTAAACTTTGTTTCTTTGCCAAACCATGTGCAAAAAGCACCTTTCAGGTTTTTTCTTTTCCCAAATAATGTATTGTACAAATGGGATTTTCCTCTTTTAATGTTGCGATAGCTGCTAAAATAATGGCCTATTGAATCAGGAACAAGCATTTGTGGAAAAAGCATCGATTTTTCTTTAACCTGCTTATTTAACTTCATAGCAGTAAAAGACAAAGCAGTATCATCAGCATCATTGCAAATATTAGCACACCTGTTCATGAATCTTGATTTAAACACAAAGTTGTTTGGCCTGTGTTGCATATATTTTTCAGGATCTTTTATATGCTTCTTTTTTTGAAGATGTTCTACTCGTGGAAGAAAGTGCCAAAAATTAAATGTTTCCTTATTTTGATATAACATTATATTATCAAGAGCGCGATCGAGCATTTCAGGAATAATTATATACTCTGGATTAGAAAGGTAAATTTCAGCTAAAAGATTATGAACAGTAGAGGTGGTGAAACAGTTGGAATCGTATGCTGTTTTCCCTTTTTTCATAAATAAGGGGAAATAATTTTGATTGGTGATATAGCTACTCCATTCACCTTTAAAATAAGTTGTATTTAATGTTTCCAATTGCTGAGTGCTTTGCAAAAAATTCAGCCCCTTTGATACAATCCTCTCTGATTTTATAGAAATCACCTCATCCTGTCCTAAACAAGTAGAAACAAAGAACAGCCCTAAAAGGGGAGGAATTAAAAATAAAATACTGAGTCTCATTAAATGCAAAATTAATGTTTTGTTCCCTGCTTCTTCATTTAAAAAAAATTATTGCTGAATTAAACATCAAAACATGCCATAAATTACTCAGGTTGATGAAATAAATTCGCAATAAAAAAAATTCACCCCTCCAGTTTGCACTGGCCCATAATTTGAATATTTGAAATAAATACTTCCAATTATGAAAAATAATTATTGCTTTTATCCAATCCGTTATTTTATACTCCTTCTTATAAGTTTTATTATCCTATTTAATTTATCAGTTGTTGCCCAACCTAATGAACTTTATAACAATGAAACAGATTCACTACTTTTTTCAAAATCTGACAAAACTTATGGGCTTAATTTAGCAGGGGTATACACGGGAAGTGCATTGGGACTTAATATAAATCCCAGCGCTTTTTATAAATTCAGAAAAAACTTACTCGCCTTTGGTCCAAACATACAACAAGGAGATTTCAATTTTTCTGGTGTTCAAGGCTATTTTCAGCATGACCTTGCCTCCACTTTAAGAAAAACAATGTTCTACTATCACATCAATTTACTTTATCACATTAGTGCTAATCTAAATAAGGTACAAATAAATAATGGACAGACCATGGATCAAAAACACAATGCATTTGAACATTATGCAGGCATTGGAATGCGCAAGGTAATAACAGAACAATTTTATTTTGATTCAAGTCTTGGCGTTGGTGCTTATTACACTTTAAATGACAAGTATGTCAACCAAATGCCTCTTAGATCAGATAATGATTTCAGTCTTTTAATAAAATTTGGATTAACATATGATTTTAAAAAATAGGTGGTAAAATAAAAATAGCTGAATAATTCTTACATCTGAAAGCAGCTTAGTTTTTATCAAAAAAAATATTCTCACTCCTCAAATACATTTGTGGCTCACTAAATAAAAAACAGTTTTATGAAAACCACAAATATCACATTAAAGAAAAAAGTTATTGTATTAACTACACTATGCTTAATCTTAATACAAACAGGAAAAACAACAGCGGCAGGCAAACCTTATTTTGGGGCCGGGATATATTCATCAGTTTCTGGAAATGGTTTTGGCTTAACCTATTCACCTGGCTTTACAATTAGTTCTTACAAGAACAGTATTACACTAGGTTGCATAATTAATAAGAGTGGAATAAATGGCATTAATGGGGTATACAATTACATATTGAATCAAAGTGAGAATAATTTCAAAATATATTTACACAATTCCTCATCATATCATCACGCGGGAATTTTAAATCCACATATACACTCTCTAATAGATGCTCCAGGAGATGAGTTTGTAAAGCAGAACAGAGCAAACAAATATGTTGTTATAGAAAATTATACTGGCTTTGGAATTAGTAAAACCTTGTTTTCTTCTCTTTCTATAGATTTTAATTTCGGAGCAGGAGGATATTGTACCTTAAACAAAAACGACATTTCACATTCAAACAAAAACTACCTTCCTATAAGAGCAGATAATGATTTTAGCACCAATGCAAGATTAGGATTGGTTTATGATTTTTAAGAACAAAGCATGTTCTTGCAAATTCTTAAAGTTCTCTCTTTCTAAAGAAGTTGTTTTCAATAACCTCCTGAAGCAATTTGCGTTCATCATTATAAAAAGCAGTAATCCAGGCATCTTTTGTTCCCTTCTTTATCACTTTTTGACGGAAAGCCTCTGCTTCGGCCAATGTTTTGAACTCCTTCATGGTAAATCTGGTAATTCCATCTGGATATGCAATGATTTCAGCATCACCAAATTCATTTAGGTGCTTGTATTTAAAGTTTTCTGGTGAGCGATAAGCTCCGATTTGAACTTTAAATACAATATCATCACAGAAATACTTACCGCATTTTTGGATAAATGAATTATATACTTTTTCATCATTCAAATCCTGATTGATAAATTCTCGTGAGATTTCAAATGCAATAACCGGATCGCAGGGGTTAAAGAACTCTTCCACTTTTTTCCTTTGACCAAAATAAAACACTGTAACAAAAGCATCACTCGTCTCAGGTTCTTTTTCAACAATCATTTGCCTGAAAGCTTCCGCTTCTTCCAAGGTTTTAAAAGGGCCCATACTATAACGGGTTATACCATCTTCATATACTTTCTTTTCTATTTTACCGTATTTTTCTAGATGCTGCAATTTAAAATCATCAGGGTTTTCAAATGCTCCTAATTCAAGTTTAAATGAAAGTCCATCTAAATTCACTTTGCCTAAATCAACTACAAGTTGTTTGTAATTCTCATTGTCCTTAACTTGTTCTTTACTCGCTGTATTAACTTTTAAAGAATTTTCACCTCCTGATTCCTGCTCTTTAAAATCAACCTTGGTTATAAGTGGCTCATCAAAATCCTTAGTATACATGTTAGGGTAAAATTCTTTAACAGTCTTTTCAGTTCCATTATCATCAACAGTAACCTCAACTTTTGAAAAATCATTATCCTCTTTAATTAACTGATGCCTTGCAATTTCGGCTTCTAGCAAGCTTTTATATGGTCCTGCTTTTATAACTGCAACACCTTGATTATTAACGGTTTTTTGCACAGTTGTAATTCCTTCAATATCTTCAATTTGCTGTTCACTTGTATTCTCTGGTAAAGAAATAAAATACTCTATATTCTCTTCCTTTTTATCTCCATGCTCCTTTAAAATCTGATTATAGACCTTAGCGTCATAATTTTCTTGGGTATTTTCCGCTTTTGCTTTAGAGAGTCCTTGTTGTAGCATTTCTTGAATTGGCTCGGCTTGTATAGCTGTAGTTAATTTTCCCGACTCGTTTTTAAAGAAATGCATGTCCTTTGCCACTTGTACATAGGCGTCAAGGGATTTGATATCTACATATTCTATATGCTGGTCATAACCTTCTACTTCAAAAGCGAGTTTATAATTCTTTCCAGGTGTTAACGCCAGGATATATTTACCACTTACCGAATTAGAATTGAATTTACTGATTTCTGCTCCCGTTTCAGCATCAGAAACATATATATCCGCCTCAACTGGATCACCATCTACAGTAATTGCCCCAAGGATAAGAGCCAAAACGGGTTTTACTCCAGGAAAGGCTGGAGTAACAGAATAAATATCCTGAAGACCAAAACCATTTGCCATAGAAGAAGAATAATATCCTTTTTCACCACTTGCTGTAATTACATAATAAATATCATCCCCTGTTGTATTAATGGGGTAACCAAGATTTGCAGGATCAGTCCATGTTCCATTTAAATCCAAAGTAGAAAAAATATCATATCCCCCCATGCTTGAATGCCCTTGGGAACTAAAAAACAAGGTAACTCCATCTGGATGAATAAAAGGAGCATCATCATTAAATTTTGTATTTATTTTAGGTCCCAGGTTTTCAGCTTCTCCCCATTCTCCATCAGGCATTTTAAGAGAACGGTAAATGTCTCTTCCTCCAAATCCTCCAGGTCGCTCACTTGAAAAATACAAGATGTTTTCATCACTTGACAAACTACAACTTCCCTCCCAGAATTTGGAATTAATGTTTTTTCCTAATGGTATAGGGATAGAC
Source organism: Bacteroidota bacterium (assembly GCA_030856445.1). Classification (GTDB taxonomy): domain Bacteria; phylum Bacteroidota; class Bacteroidia; order JACCXN01; family JACCXN01; genus JACCXN01. The sequence goes on along the minus strand of JALYPI010000194.1, from coordinate 17,064 downwards.
CATTCTTCTCCTTTTAAATGACTTATATAAATATCACCTTTGTTCTTTTTGCTGCTTTTGAAAATAAATAATTTCTGTCCATCAGGTGATAAAGCTATAGCAGCATCATGCTGCTTGGTATTAATATTATCTCCAATGCTTTCAGGAGTAAGCCAACTAGTTCCTAACTTATATGAAATAAAAATATCCTCATAATAAATTCCATCAGGGTCAGGTTTAAATGATTTGTTTTGCAATCCACCCTTGCTTTGTTCTCCTCTAAAAGTATAAATTAATACAGCTCCATCAGCGGATATCAAAGGAACGTATTCCGAATTTTTTGTATTAATGGGCTCTCCAATATTTTTAATAGTTGTTTTAATTTCTTTAGCAACAAGAATTTTCCCATTTTTAGCATTGGAAATATTCCTTTTTGCATCTTCAGTATTATCAGCTGATTGTTTTTCTTTTAAATAAAGATCCAGGGTTTCAATTGCTTTATCAAATTTATTATTTCTAAGATAAGCTTTACCTAAGTATAATAAAACATCTTCCAATTCAGGCCTTTGAGAATAAGATTGCTCTAAATAGGAAATGGATTTTTCAATTTCGTCAGGTTTGTATAAATAGCAGATCCCTGTTTTATATTTAAAAAAGACCTCATTGGAATATTTTTGTTCAAATTCCAGATACAGAGGAAGTGCGGCAATGAAGTTATTTTCTTCAAAAAAATAATCTGCTCTAGATAATTTTTCTTGTTCTTCTTTTGAAAATTTTCCCTGGGAAAAAAGCTGCAAAGGCAATATTATCACACAAAGCAGGATTAAATTGAAGTTTTTCATGTTATAAAATTGCAAAGAAAAGGCTTTCTTAATTTAGTGGTTTTATAATTTTATAAACACTGTTACGTTAATTTCTTCTTTTAAGTTACAACTTATAACCAACAAAATGCAGCAATAACTACATAAGCAGAGCATTTAGGGGAAGATTTTCCTCGTATTTTATTTTTACCTTTTTATCCAAATTAAGCAATTTAAATTCTATCCTTCTATTAGCAGCTCTGCCATTAAAATCATCAGAACCATCAGAATTTTCATTATTAACATATGGAGTGGATTCTCCTTTAGTTATGACTATAATTCTACTTGTTTCAATGCCTCTTTTTATTAATTCATTACAAACAGCTTTGGCCCGTCTTTCTCCCAGTCTTAAATTATAAGCATCAGGGCCTTTACTGTCAGTATGCCCTGTTATTTCAACCCTTGTTTCTTTATTTTCTTTCAATAAAAGATAAACATCATCGATATACTTTAGATAGTTAGAGTTTAAGGTTGAATTGTCAAAATCGAAAAATATTTTTTTTATTGTAACTGCAACTGGAATATTCCCTAAAACGTTTTCCGCATTTTCAATATTTACAATCTGACTACCTTCAGTAACATCCTCTTGTTCTAACAACCTGTTTTCTGTCAATAAGACTTCTTTTTCATCCTCCACAAGCCCATCCATTGCCATATGCAATTCATTTAAAATCTCATTTGCCAAAAGTACTGTTTCATGAATTTCTTCTGTTTCCGCTTCCAGGTATTTATGATAATGGAAATTGCCTTTATCAAACTCTTCATTTAATGTATATGCTTTAACCAAAAAGAGATTGGCAAATACAAAATCTGGACGGGCTTCATAAGTTCTGTTCAGGTGTTTAATTCCCTCAGGAATATCTTTTTCAGTCATAACAAGACAGGCTCCAAGACGGTAGTAATAACTAATATTATCAGGATCTAATGCATTAAGTTGAACAAAAAGAGGCAGGGCTTGAATATATTGGGAATCATCAAAAAGCTTTTTCGCTGTTTTATATATTTGTTCCTCGCTTTTATCCTGAGCTATTCCTTTAAACGGAATAAATACTATCATTAACAGAAATACAAGTGCACTATTTTTCATTATAAAAAATTTAAAAAAACGAAATTAAAATAATTTTTTAATTACTCCCCCTTTTAAACAGGATTAATTCCTGAGTGAATTATTACCTTTACAAAATATTAATTTGGGAAATGGAAATCAACATTTTTACTCTTGCTAACGGAATTAGAATAGTACACAAGGAAACTCCAGGTGCAGCAGTAGCTCATTGTGGTTTTTTAATTGATGTAGGTTCAAGAGATGAAGAAGAACATGAGCAAGGCCTTGCTCATTATATTGAACATGTATTATTTAAAGGAACCAGTAAACGCAGAGCCTTTCATATATTAAACCGTCTTGATGCTGTTGGGGGAGAAATTAATGCTTATACAACAAAAGAATCCACCTGCATATTTGCTTCGTTTTTAACTGAACATTTTGAAAGAGCTTTTGAACTTTTAAAGGATATAACCTTTGACTCTGTTTTCCCTGAAAAAGAAATTGAAAGAGAAAAAGATGTAATAATTGATGAAATAAACTCTTATTTAGATAGTCCTTCTGAACAAATATTTGATGATTTTGAAGACCAGATGTTTAAAGGCCATCCATTAGGAAGAAATATTCTTGGTACCATAAGTAGCGTTAGGAATTTCACAAGAAATGACATCCTGAATTTTATTAAAAAACATTACACCCCTGAAAGAATTGTTTTTAGCGTTGTTGGTAATTTTACAGGCGATTATGTAAAGAAATTGACTGACAAATATCTTTCTCAAATTAGTAAACAACCAAATTTATATAAAAGGCAATTATTTAAAGGTTATAAACCTGATGAACAAACTCATAAAAAAACTACCTACCAGGCTCATTACACAGTAGGGAATGTAGCTTATTCCAGAAAGAACAAAAAGAAAATTCCTTTAATTCTACTTAACAATATGCTTGGAGGACCTGCTATGAATTCCAGGTTAAATCTTGCTATCAGAGAAAAATTTGGCTATACATACAATCTGGAATCAAATTATTCAGCATATTCTGACACAGGGCTGTTTAGTGTATATCTTGGAACAGACATTCAGTTTTTAAATAAAACTATAAACCTTGTAAAAAAAGAACTAGATAAATTCCGTGAAAAGAAACTTGGAGCAATGCAACTTCATTACGGAAAAAAGCAACTCATAGGCCAAATTGCTATGGCTCAGGAGAACAAAGCAGGTTTAATGCTGGCAATTGGGAAAAGTTTACTTTATACAGGGAAGGTTGAAACACTCCCTGACATATTTGCTAAAATTGAAAATATTTCTGCCGATGAACTACTCGTGGTAGCCAATGAAATTTTTAATGAGAAGAAATTAAGCAGCCTTACCTATTTACCAAAATAATTATGGAATTTTTAGACATTGAAATTGAAAAGTATGTATTAGATCATACAAGTACCGAACCTGAGATATTACAAAAGCTAAACAGGGAAACTAATGCAAAAGTACTAATGCCGCGTATGCTTTCGGGCCACCTTCAAGGAAGAGCATTAAGCATTTTCAGCAAAATGATAAGCCCTATGAATATTCTGGAAATAGGAACTTATACAGGCTATTCTGCTATCTGCCTTGCTGAAGGGTTACAAGAGGGAGGAAAGATATATACAATTGATATAAATGAAGAGCTTGAACAAATGGTTAGAGAATATCTGAGGGATGCTGGTATAGAAAATAAAACAGAATACATTATTGGCAATGCACTTGAAATTATCCCCCAAATAAATAAAACTTTCGATCTTGTATTTATAGATGCAGACAAAGAAAACTACCTGAATTATTTTAATTTGGCTTTTGAAAAGGTAAGGCCGGGAGGGTATTTTATTGCTGACAATGTGCTGTGGAGTGGGAAAATTATAGAGCCAATAGAAAAACAAGACAAAGACACCAAAGCACTTACAGAATTTAATGAAGCAATTCAAAATGATTCCCGAGTTGAAAACGTTTTACTACCCATTAGAGACGGATTGATGATTATAAGAAAAAAATGAACCGCAGAATCATTACACTTTCAGCAAAAGAGGGATATCTTAACATATTAGAGGAGCATTTCAGGGGAAAAACCTACATATTATTAAACAGTAATGATTGGGCTGAAGAATTTGACCAAATCATTGGCGCTGACACTATTGATGAACTGCCTTTATCCCATGAGAACCCTTTTGAAGAATTAAAAAATTATCATGCTCTTCACAAGGATTGGTTGTTTGGCTATTTCAGTTATGATTTAAAAAACAGTCTTGAGAATTTAAAATCTGAAAATGAAGACAATCTTGACTTTCCCGAAATACATTTTTTTCGTCCGGTATTTTTGATTTTAATAAAGCAGGGAGAAATACAAATACATTTTCACGATACCCAGGAGAACATAATTAAGGCAAAAGAACTATTAAAAGTACTTGAAGAAAAACAACAAAAAAATCAGCCATTAAAAGACAGTCCAGTAAAAGACATCTGTCAAAAAATCAATAAAAAGGAATATATTGACAAGGTTTTGGGTATTAAAAAACACATTCAAAAAGGGGATATTTATGAAATGAATTTTTGCCAGGAATTTTTTGCAAACAATGTAGAAATACAAACTTTCGAATTATACTCCAGGCTAAATAACATATCACCTATGCCTTTTTCCTGCTATATGCACCACAAGGACAAATACCTTCTTTGCGCAAGCCCTGAAAGATACTTGAAGAAAAAAAGCAATATGATTATTTCTCAACCCATCAAAGGAACTATAAAGAGGGGAGAAAATGAACAAGAAGACCTGCTGTTGATTAACCAATTAAAAGAGAGCCAGAAAGAACAGAGCGAGAATGTTATGATTGTTGATCTTGTAAGAAATGATCTTTCTAAAACAGCCACAAGGGGAAGTGTAAAAGTAGATGAACTATTCGCAGTAAAGACCTTTAAACAGGTTCACCAGATGGTTTCCACAATAAGTTCTGAACTAAAGCCTGAATTAAGCTTTTCTGAAGCCATTAAAACAACTTTTCCCATGGGATCAATGACGGGGGCTCCTAAAATAAGGGCAATGGAAATTATTGAAGATTTTGAAACAACCAAAAGAGGACTGTTTTCCGGTGCTGTGGGTTACATATCTCCAGAAGGGGATTTTGATTTTAATGTAGTAATTCGAAGCATTTTATATAATGCTGTGAATAAATACCTTTCATTTATGATTGGAGGAGCAATTACTATTCATGCCGACCCTGAAAAGGAATATGAAGAATGTATGTTAAAAGCTAAGGCTATTTTCGCAGCTTTAAATTACAAAGAATTATAATTTGAGTTTTTAAAATTACCATGAGATTATTAATCAATGAAATTTGCCTTGGCTAATAGAGGGCTCAAGAAAAACTAAAGATCAATAATAAATCGTTTATCCTATTAATATTAAGTAATATCAGTATTTTAGTCTTTTAAATTCTAATTCATGAAGGAAAAATTTTTACACTTTATTCAACAGCACAAATTATTTTTCAAAGGAGAAAGAATTTTACTTGCAGTAAGTGGGGGAATGGATTCTGTTGCAATGTGTAAACTATTTGCAATTTCCGGGTTTGAATTTGCTATTGCTCACTGCAATTTCCAATTAAGAGAAGAAGAATCAAATCAAGATGAAGCATTTGTAAAACAATTGGCACAGCAATACAATGTACCTTTCTTTGTAAAGAGGTTTGCAACAAAAGCTGAGGCTGAATCTTTAAAAGTATCAACACAAATGGCCGCTCGCAAATTGCGGTATGACTGGTTTGAAACTATAAGAAAAGAACATAAATATGCTGCTCTTGCAATTGCCCATCACAGTGATGATGATGTAGAAACATTTTTCATTAATTTATTAAGGGGAACCGGAATTGCCGGTTTAGGAGGAATTAACCCAAAAAGAGGTTATTTGGTGAGGCCTTTATTATTTGCAAGCAGAAGTGAAATTCAACAATTTGTACAATCCGAAAATCTCATTTTCCGCGAAGACTCCAGCAATTCATCCACAAAATACATTCGCAATAAAGTTAGGCACACTCTTCTTCCAATTATGAAAGAAATAAATCCTTCCATTGCAAATACTGTAAAAGTGGAAATTCAAAGATTTAAACAGGCAAACCAAATTTACATCCAGGCTATTGAAGAAAAGAGAAAAAAAATGCTTTTCAGATCAGCCAATGATGGTTCTTATTCTTTATCTATTGATGAATTAAAAAAATTGACTCCCCTTCAAACCTGGCTTTATGAATTTCTTTTGCCTTTTAATTACAACATAGAAACTGTAGACGAAATTATAGCTTCATTTTCTTCAATTTCCGGCAAACAATTTTTTTCCTCAACTCACAGTGTTCTTAAAGATAGAGAATTCCTTATTATATCTCCTCATAAAGTAAGTGAATTAGCTTTTACAATTAGGATTGATAAGGATACGAAAAAAACTGAACTGCCTTTCCCTATTGAATTTTTAAAAATAAAGAAAGACAGTGATTTTAAAATTTCCGAAAAACAGGAAATTGCCTTTTTGGACATGGAAAAAATTAAATTTCCGCTTCAAATAAGAAAATGGAAACAGGGAGATAAATTTGTACCTTTAGGAATGAGTGGTTTAAAAAAAATCAGTGACTTTTTAATTGATTTAAAAATTCCTATTGTTGATAAAGAGCAGGTATATGTAATGCAATCGGGGGAAGACATAATTTGGGTAATTGGATATCGCCTTGATAACAGATTTAAAATTTCAACTAAAACACAAGACGTTTTTAAGGCAGAAGTAAAGAAAAATTTAGCTTAAAAGTTTACATTTGCAGATAACCTTAAAATTAGGGTGTAACTGAAATAGATTTCATGCGTTAAAGTATCATATAATTTACATTTTAAATTTCCCGACTTATGGAAAAAATTACAAATTCACCAGTAATGGTTCAAAAAGAAGAAATTTCAAATCTTCTTTTTCCTGCTAAAGAGGTTTTGCCATCAAATGATGACATCAAGATAAGAAGAAGTGATCTAGAATTGGCGACCAAACTCGGAAATGCAGAAAGGGGAAAAATTAAAATTATTTTTGAAGATACCGAAGGTTTAAAAAAAGTGGAAACAACTATTTGGGCAACCACTGAAAAAAACATTGTTTTAAAAGGTGGCGTATTTATTCCTATTCACAGAATTCACCAAATAAACGTTTACTGACCCCTTTCCCATTTTTTAAAAAAGGCAATGATTTTTTTTCGTTGCCTTTTTTCTTTTTATATTTTATTGCAAAATGCAAACAATCCTTATAACTGATCAAAATAAAGTATTTGCTGGCCGTGTTTATTTAATACTCTCAGGAATTTTTATAGCCTCTCTTATTTCCAGCAATTTAATTTTTCAAAAATTCTTCTCCTGGAACCCGTTTGGATTATATAATTTTGAATTATCCGTTGGCATACTTCCCTACCCTATCACTTTTTTAATTACTGACATTATCTCTGAAATTTACGGAAGAAAAAAAGCAAATGAAGTTGTAATTGCAGGATTGTTTTCCAGTTTATTTGTACTGGGAGTTGTTTACATTGCCAATGAAGTAAATGCAGTAGAATGGTCTCCTTTAAACAATCTTATTTTTAGTAAAGTCTTTGGTTTAACTATTATTGCTGTTGGTTCTTCCATGCTTGCATACTTGCTTGCTCAGTTCATAGATATAAGACTTTTCCATTTCTGGAAAAAACTAACTAAAGGAAAACACTTATGGTTAAGAAATAATGCTTCCACTATTGTTTCACAATTTGTAGATACGGCCACAGTTTTATTGCTTTTATCTCTTGCTGGTGCTATTGCCTGGGAAAAATTCACAGTTTTACTTATCAATGGTTTTTTATTTAAAGTAATTGTTGCTTTACTTGACACCCCGGTCTTGTATGTTGTTGTTAAGCACTTTAGAACAAAGTTCAACTTGAAACCAGGTGAAGAAATACAATTTTAAACATGCATGGCAATACAATATTAAACTACATTTTTGGGTTTTTTACTGTTAATAATTTGGTATTTTTGACCAAATCATAGATTAAAAAGATAATGAGAGGAAGATTTTTTAGAATTTTATTTATTTTCACTGTCCTGCTGTTTACCGGACAGCTTGCATCTGCTCAGATATATCAACCTGTAAAATGGAGTTTTTCTGTAAAAAACATTAATGAATCTGAAAGAGAATTAATTTTCACTGCTTCAATTAATAGGGGCTGGCATTTATATTCTCAAAAGGAATACGTTGATGGCCCAATCCCTACATCTTTCCATATTGAGAAATCATCTGATTTTAAATTACTAGGGAAAGTATTAGAATCAGAGTCTGTTAAAGAATTTGATGCGAATTTCGGGATTGATTTGAATTACTTTAAGAATAAAGCTGTATTCAGACAAAAGATAAAGGCAATTTCACAAGAAAAATTTTCAGTAAAAGGAGTACTTGAATTTATGTCTTGTGATGATGAAAAATGTCTTCCACCTGAGGAATTGGAATTTATTTTCACTGTTGATGGCGCTGTTTTACAAAAAAATACAGAAGCGGTAGTTATTGAACCCGAAGTGCTTGATTCAGATACTATGGAAATAGTAGAGGATGTTGAACCAAAAAAACAAGTTGTTGCTCCTATTGATAAAAGCAACACTCAAACTCCCGCTAAAACTGCAGCAGTTAAATCCTTTTGGGGAATTTTTATTGCCGGTTTTCTTGGAGGATTTCTTGCACTTTTAACCCCTTGTGTATTCCCTATGATCCCACTAACGGTAAGTTTTTTTACTAAAAAAAGCAAAACCAGAATCCAGGGAATCGGCAATGCCTTAATTTATGGGGCCTCTATTATTATTATTTATGTGGCATTAGGTTTTATAATTACTAAAATTTTAGGACCCGATGCTATGAATGCCTTTGCAAGCAATGTATGGATGAACCTGCTGTTTTTTCTTGTTTTTGTAATTTTTGCTGTTTCGTTTTTGGGGGCTTTTGAAATTACACTTCCTGCTTCATGGATTAACAAAGCAGATTCAGCCTCAGACAGAGGAGGACTAATTGGTATATTTTTCATGGCCTTTACTCTTTCACTTGTTTCTTTTTCATGTACAGGGCCAATTATTGGAACATTATTAGTAGAAGCCTCAGTAGGAGGCAACAATCTTGGCCCATTGGTTGGAATGGCAGGTTTTTCAACCGCCCTGGCACTACCCTTTGGTCTTTTTGCTGCCTTTCCAGGCTGGCTTAATTCCCTGCCAAAATCAGGAGGCTGGTTAAATTCAGTTAAGGTAGTTTTAGGATTGCTTGAATTAGCACTTGCTATTAAATTTCTTTCCAATGCTGACCTTGTATCGAATTGGGGAGTTGTTACTAGGGAGGTATTTATTGCTTTATGGATAATAATATTTACTATTCTTGGCTTTTACCTTCTTGGTAAAATTAAATTCTCCCATGATAGTGATATTAAGCATGTGAGTATACCTCGACTGTTTTTATCAATTTTTACTTTTTCCTTTGTAGTATATCTTATTCCAGGAATGTGGGGTGCACCTTTAAAACTAATTAGTGGCTTTCCTCCTCCTTCTTTTTACTCAGAAGGATGGAATATTAATGGTTCATCTTCAAATATAGGAAACCAAAAGACTGTGGAAGGTATTGACAGAAGTAAATGCCCGCTTAATTTACCTTGTTTCAAAGACTATGATCTGGCCCTTGAATATGCAAGAGCTCAAAACAAACCACTTATGGTTGATTTTACAGGATGGTCATGTGTAAACTGCAGGAAAATGGAAGAACAGGTGTGGATAGATCCAAGAGTACTTTCAAGATTGCAGAATGATTATGTATTGGTTTCTCTTTATGTGGATGATAAAAAACCTTTACCGGAAGAAGAGGTATATGTTTCAACTGTTACAGGAAAAAAAGTAAAAACCATTGGTAATAAATGGAGTGATCTTCAAACAACCCGATTCAATACTAATTCCCAACCTCTTTATGTACTTCTTGATCACAACGAACAACTACTCAACGAGCCTACAGCTTATGACACGGATATTGAAAAATATATCGACTTTTTAGACAAAGGGAAAGCAGAATTTGAGCAAAGAAAAGTAAAAAAAGTATTGATTAAGCAAGAGTTAAATTAGCTTTTTATATAATTAGTAAAATCCTTAATCTTTTGCTTTGAGTCAATTAGCATCTGATTAGAAAAGGTATTTAATTAATTTATACTATTCCTCAAGTGGATTTAAAACAGCTCCACAATACTTACAGTGCAAGGCATCTACATCATGTCCTTCTTTGCTACATTGATGGCAAGCCTGATTGCTTACTTCTTTTTTATTTGCAGAGGCAATACCCATTGAAACCAGACCAGTAGGTACAGCAATAATAGAATATCCCATTATCATAATAGCAGAAGCTATTAGTTTACCTATTGGCGTTGCGGGCACAATATCTCCATAACCTACTGTGGTAAGTGTTATTATAGCCCAGTAAATACCTACAGGGATGCTTACAAAACCATGCTTTGGACCCTCTATTGCATACAGCAGTGAGCCCATAATGGTAACAATAGTAAAAACAGTCATTAGAAAAATAATGATTTTTCCTTTGTTTTGTCTTAATGATAGCATTAGGACTTTAGAGGCCCAGGTATATTTTGCAAGTTTAAAAATCCTAAAGATTCTCAATAACCTAAACATCCTAATCACAGAAAAATAATATGCTCCAATCCAAATTAAAGCAATATAAGCAGGAAGAAAAGCAACAAGATCAACTAAACCAAAAAAACTGAAAATATATTTAAAGGGCTTACCGATACTAATTATTCTTAAAATATATTCAATTGTAAAAATAACAGTAACTGTCCATTCTAATAAAATAAGAATATCCCCATATTTGAGCCTGATTGACTCAACGCTTTCCAAAATAATTCCCAGGACACTGATGAATATCAGTATAAGTAGTAATACATCAAATAATTTACCTGCAGGAGTATCAGCCTCATAAATTACTTCATGAATTTTTTGACGCCAGGGTGACAAATGATTATAATCCTCCATATTTAAAAGTCAAACGCAGGCTCTGGAGCTCTTTCGTAAGCTTTTTTCTTTGGTTTAATATGTTTTACAAACATTATATTTATCAGTTCGTCCTCAAGAGTTATTAATGTCTTGGAAATGCCTGCTACAACAGAAACAGGAAATTCATATTTGTAATTTCTTTTAACATACTCATAAGTACCATCCTGAAATTTTATTTGCATCTCCTTTACAACTACCCTTCCATCCACTACATTAACTTTTCCAAGATAACAATCCGCATTACTCCCGTATCTAATGGAAATAATTACATCATCATGCCAACCATCAACAACAAGTTCCGCCCCTCTTTCCTCAAATACTTTTGCATATTTCTGATAGCAATTAATCTCAATTTCCTGTTGCGCATATAAAGAAAATGAGGCAAGGATTAGCACTGCAAGTAAAAGTCTTTTCATATGTATATAATTTGTTTTTTAAGTGTTATATGAAATACGCCATGTTAAGAGTTTGGGAACATTAGCAACATGGCTATTTCATAAAATATTTAGTTATTAATTATAATAGAGTTGGCTAATTTAACTATAGTTCTTTTCTTTTCATAATTGATTCTTAAATTTTGGGTAAAATTCTCTTATTGATTTTAATATGTTATTTTTATATAGGAGAACATTCATATAAAAATTAATAAAAAAAATTAAAACATGCTGGTTAAAACATATGGAAGTGCTGTTTTTGGTGTAAATGCTACAACAATTACAATAGAAGTTAATATTGGGCAGGGAGTGAATTTTTTCATGGTTGGATTACCAGATAGTGCAGTAAAAGAAAGCCAGCAAAGGATTGATGCAGCATTAAAAAACAACGGTTATAAAATACCTGGAAAAAGCATTGTTATAAATATGGCTCCGGCAGATATAAGAAAAGAAGGATCAGCTTATGACTTACCTCTGGCAATTGGAATACTTGCTGCCTCAGAGCAAATAAAAGCTCAGGATGTGCACAAGTATATGATCATGGGAGAACTCTCACTTGATGGAGGCCTACAGCCCATTAAAGGAGTGCTGCCCATTGCCATAAATGCCCGTAATGAAAAATTCACAGGAATCATACTTCCCAAACAAAATGCCCGAGAAGCTGCGGTAGTTGATAGCCTTGAGGTATATGGAGTTGAAAACATTAAAGAAGTAATAGGCTTTTTTAATGGAGATATTCAGTTAGAACAAACGGTAATAAATACTAGGGAAGAATTTTACGCAAGGCTAAACAATGTGGAGTTTGACTTTTCAGATGTAAAAGGACAGGAAAATATAAAAAGAGCTTTGGAAATTGCAGCAGCAGGTGGTCATAATGTTATTCTTATTGGCCCTCCAGGGGCAGGAAAAACCATGCTGGCCAAAAGATTGCCAACAATTCTACCCCCGCTTAATCTACAGGAATCATTAGAAACAACAAAAATACATTCTGTTGCTGGTAAAATGAGCAAGGAATCTTCCCTGATAACTGCCCGCCCTTTTCGTTCGCCACATCATACGATTTCCGATGTTGCACTTGTTGGTGGGGGAAGCTATCCTCAACCTGGAGAAATTTCCCTTGCTCATAACGGAGTGCTGTTTCTGGATGAATTACCCGAATTTAAAAGAACAGTCCTGGAAGTAATGCGCCAGCCATTAGAGGAGAGATTAATCACTATTTCAAGGGCGAAATTTTCTGTAGAATATCCCGCAAGTTTCATGCTTGTTTCTTCCATGAACCCTTGCCCTTGTGGTTATTACAATCATCCGGAAAAAGATTGCGTTTGTGCACCGGGAGTTGTTCAAAGATACCTGAATAAAATATCCGGTCCCCTTTTAGACAGAATAGATATTCATATTGAAGTAACTCCTGTTTCCTTTAATGAATTAACCGATGAAAGAGTTCCTGAAAAAAGTGAAGACATAAGAGCCAGAGTAATTACAGCCAGAGAAGTTCAGGAAAAAAGATACCTTAATTCCCCGGGAATACATTGCAATGCTCAAATGACTTCCAAGCTATTGAAAGAAATATGCAAAATAGATGCAGCAGGTCAACAACTCTTAAAAATAGCAATGGAAAGACTTGGTTTATCCGCCAGGGCGTATGATAGAATTTTAAAAGTTTCCAGAACAATTGCTGACCTGGATAATAGTGAGAATATTCAAACTCAACATTTGGCAGAGGCTATTCAATTCAGGAGTTTGGATAGAGAGAACTGGGCGGGCTAGGAATATTTATTTCATAATAAAATAAAATAAAATAAGGAGTAGAATAAAATAAGAAACATGATTAAAAAGTTAATGCAAGGAAAATTATCTTTGCAAAATAAAAACTAAACTCTTATGCGCTTATTACTTCTGCTTTTACCACTTTTCATTTTGTTCTCCTGTAAAAAAAACGTTAAAACCCAGGCTCAGGTAGATGATGAAAAGATAGTAGCGTACATAGAAAAACACAAGCTTATTGCCACAAAAACCCAAAGTGGACTTTACTATATCATGGATTCTCTTGGAACAGGTTCAAATCCTACTGCATCATCAACAGTAACAGTAGCGTATAAGGGATATTTTGTAGATGAAAAAGTCTTTGACCAAAGCGATTTTACAGGTATAAAATTCAATCTAAGCCAGGTAATAAAGGGATGGACAGAGGGAATTCCCTATTTTAAAGAGGGAGGCAAGGGCAAATTATTAATTCCTTCCGAGTTAGGTTATGGAAATCAGGCAAGAAACGGAATTCCTGCAGCAAGCGTATTGCTTTTTGATATTCATTTAATTGAGGTCCACCCTTAAATATATTGCAATTATTTAACTGCCTTTCTAGGTATTGCGGCTGGCAACCTGCAAAGCATTTCATTATTTACCAATTGAGTAAAGTTGGTAAATGATTGAATGTTGATCAAATTGCTTTTTTGACGACCAATCAGCACTACCTCCTCGTTTACCCTCACGTTTTTAATATGTGAAACATCAACCATGAACAAGTTCATATTGATCAAACCAATTACTGGCGCTTTTTTACCATCAATTAAAACCTGCCCCTGATTGGATAAGGCCCTTGGATAGCCATTTGAATAACCTAAGGGCAGTACAGCAATCTTCATATCTTGTGTGGCCTGAAAATAGGTGCCATAACCTACAAACTCGCCTGCTTTTACCTGTTTAATATCCATCACATCAGTTTTCCAGGTAAAAATCCTTTTTAATGATTTATCTGAAAGTTTACCGATTTCCTGTAAATGAAGATTATAAATATCAGGACTTGGCCAAAAGCCATATTGAGCCACACCTATCCTTACCATATCGTAAACAGTATCTTTAAAAGCCAAAGCAGCAGCAGAACTGGCTATATGCCTGTATTTAGGCAAAAAAGATTTGGCCTTGCATTGTTTTAAGAGCTCTTTAAAACGATTGTGTTGAGAAGTGATTTTAAATTGGTTTGACAAGCTTTCTGCCCCTCCAAAGTGGGTACATAATCCTTCAAATTCCAAATATTTCTGGTTCTTTTTCAAGAAATTAATTGCCTTGGGAAATTCTTTTTCGTTCATTCCTGTACGATTAGCCCCTGTTTCTACTTCCAGGTGAATCTTGGCTTTTTTATTTAGCTTTTTGGCCGCCTCTAAAGCTATTGGCAAACGTTCATAATTGAATATATAAAATTCTATATCATGTTCTATGGCCCAGGGTATATCTTCTTCATAAAGAATACCCATAATCATAATATGAGAATCTTTTGTAATGCTTTTCAAAACTTCCTCTGCCTCATATGCCGAAGCTACTGAGAAATGTCTAACACCGCATTTTTCAGCCATGGGTACAAATTGCGAAATCCCATGACCATATGCGTTTGCTTTAACTACTGAAGAAATTCTCACATCAGGGCCTATTTTTTTACTGATAAAACCGATATTGTTTTTCAGAGCAGACTGACTTAATAATATTCTAGATGAGTGTCTTACCATTCTTTTTTTATATCTACCCAGGCATAAGCTTTTCCCCAGCTTTCTCTGGCTATTTTTTCAACTTTTATTAACTCCTCCTGAGCAACTTTTTCCAGCCCAGATTTTACCTCCTGAGTATTATAATGGAAAGCATAAACTCTTGCAGCAAATTGATAAAAAGGCAGGGATGACTCTCCCCTTTTTTCACCTTGTCCATGTACTGAAGGCATTATGTTCTGTCCCCAGTTCTGGCGTCCTTCATTGTTTGGATTTAAAAAATAAGCTCTTACAATGCCTTGAGGATCTTTTGCCACCCTTAGCAATGAAACAGCATGAAAGCCTAACATTACTCCTTTACTGGAAGTAATGAAAATACCAATAGGATTAGGAAATACTATTTTTCTGGCACCATTATATGAAGGATGACAAGTAGCATAGAAAACCTTCATAAACCCTTGGTAATCACGAATGGCAACATATGTATAATCATAAGCCGAAGCAAATCCCACTTGTATCCAATGTCCATAAAGTGCAGGATTTACCCATTTATGAGGATCTTCACCTCTTCCAGAGGCTCTTATCATCATTTCATTATAAATTTTATCCAGTTTAGGCACCAACACAATTGATACAGCATCTAAATTATAATCCAGTCTTTCCAACAGACCTTTGCCCACTAAATTAGATTCGAGTTCCTGTCCTTCAAAACGAAATATCAGATTATCCTGTGTAGCAGCTGCAATAACCAAATTGATCAATTTTGCAGGATCATGCTGACTCCACATGCTGATTCCTCTGGCTGATTGGCAGGTTGGATTATTTCCCTGACCAACTCCGAAAGGTTGCCCCAGAATCCTGATTAAAGCTCCCCTTAAATATTGCAAGGCAGTAATATCAGGCTGAGGATATACTATGGATTTTAGTATTTTCCTTTCCATATTAGGATGTATTCTGATTCTCCTGATATTGTCTAATCCTGCATGAACAGCTTCTCTGGAAAACAATCCCTCTTCCAGCATTTTTGACAATCCATACAAAAACTGATTATTGAAAGGATGAATAACTTCCTTAATTAATTTTTTTACTGAATTTTGATGACGATGCCACTCAGCTTCTCCGGTGGGGTTCAAACCTAAAGCTGCAGGCACACATTCATCCATGTCTTTTTGAATAAGATGAGTTATTAAATAAGCATGATGGTTACTTACCAGTCCTGTTTCCCTCATCGCATTTCCCATTTCAACAGCTTCTGATTTGAGTATTTTGTTAGTAGCCTTTTTTAAAAAGCTTTGGTACTCTTTAGGATCAGTATGTTTTTTGCCTCCTGCAGAAGGAGTAAATAATGCGTCTATATATTTTTGTAAGACTTGGTCACTGGGCAGGTTTGGCTCCAGACGCACTTTATATTTTACCAGTTTAATAATTTCCTTAGCTCTACGGGTAACTACCGGTCTTTGCTCACAAATAAGAGTAATTTCCTCAGACAGCTTTTCTTTTATTCCTTCCAATCTGCATTTTTCCAATAAGAAGGCAAAAAGATTAAAAGCTTTGGTTAATTCATTCACTGTCATACTGAGCCTGGTCTCTTCAGTTACCTCCCGAAAAACAAACTCTAAATTATTTACCATCACTTCTTCCATATAGCTCATAGCTTCCTCAGAAGAAATGCAATCTTTGTCTGTACTTACCTCTTTGGCATAAGCCAACATGCGCAATTCGCTCAATAATTCATAAGTAGAGTTTGGATGTCCGCTTTTAATAGTACCACTTACCAAATTCGGTGAAAGCTTATTGGGTTCACTCCAGGGAGTTTCGTAAAACACTCCCGCATTCTCAATTTCCAATACATGATCATAAAGGAAACTAATTCCTTCTTCAGTAAGACTTAAGCAGTCCACCTGGTTGATCAGTTTTAATGTCTTATCAGCTTTGGTTAAACCAGTGGCTTCTTTTAGCTCTTGAAGTGAAAACTTAAAATTATCGTACCTGTTTACTTTTTCTATATTTTCTTGCATTAAAGCCTATAAATAAAAATCTACTTTTTCGTAATGTTTTAGTAATTCTGTAATCCGATCTGGGTCTTCACCTTTGAAATTAATTGTTCCAAAATGATTTCCAAAACCACTTCTGTCGCCTATTTTTTGACCGCTATACGGAGGCACCAGTGTATGA
>JALYPI010000183.1 GCA_030856445.1 Bacteroidota bacterium | reverse complement strand
GGGTGCAATGCAACTGGCCTTTTCCGGGATATTGTCCGGTGGTTTGCTTACTTTTTACTAAAAAAAGTGAGCGGAACCCAATGCTGGCGGGCAACTTGTATATATGCGAACAAACATAGTACTTTTTTGATGATTTACCCCAGCTACTCTAATTTCTTTTTGTCCTTAATTTGCTGGACCATATAGTCTAATGGGCTTTGTATTTTGTCTACTGCTTTATTGGTTAAATGGGTGTATAAAGTCGTTGTTTGAATATTGTTATGTCCTAACAATTTTTGAATATACCTGATATCTGTTCCTGACTCTAATAAATGAGTGGCGAAACTATGTCTTAGGGTATGTACTGTTGCTTTTTTTGCCAATCCTGCTTTATTTATGGCGTTTTTCATTACTTGCTGCACACTTCTTGGACTGTATGTCTCTCCTTTATATTGGCCTTCAAAAACCCATTGAGTACTTTTGTATAGATTCCTGTATTGTTCTAAAAAACCAATAACTGAAAATGGCAAAATTACCATTCTATCCTTTTTTCCTTTTGCGTTTTTTATATGTATCTTATTTTCTGCCCATAATATATCCTCCCATCTTAAATGTATTAATTCACTCAAACGCAACCCCGCTCCATAGGCTAATAGTAGTAACAATTTGTGCTTTGGATTAGTAACTGCTTGAAAAATACTTAAACACTCAGCCATTGTTAATACTACAGGCAACTTTTTTTCCCTTTTTGGACGAGGCAATTTTATTTCGAAACTTTCCCTTTTTAATACGTTTTTGTAATAAAATAGCAGCGAATTCACCATGGCATGGCCTGAGGAAGCAGATAAGCCCTTCATCATCATACCACCCAAATACCTGATTACCTCTTCCTGACTTAATTCATTAGGGTTTTTAAATTCATTTTGACGCAAAAATTCAAGAAAAGAAGAGGTATATAATTTTACTGTATTATGACTGTAGTTACTTGCCAAAAGGTAATCGAAAAATGCATTAAAATATATTTCAGCATGGGGAGGAACTTGCTTGCGAAGATTGTTAGTCATTTCATTTAAAATGATGCTTTTTATATTGGCCTCATTTCGTTTTCGGATATATCCTGAAGGAAGCTCATTTGTAATTTTTAAACCGTAACGTGGTGCAATTGAAATTAAATTTTTTAATAAATCTGGAGTGGCAGGAACAAGATAGGAAAGGTCATCTTTATTATAACTACTTCCTTGCAAACGTTTTACATGTTGTATCATGGATGAAAATGGTGGTAAAATTACCTTCATCAGTTTAGAACTTCCTGAATAGGTTTGGATAATTACTTCCCCGGTATTAAAGCTATCCTGATCATCACTTACATAATAATTGCAAGGCAGAATATCCTTAACTCCCAACAAGGCTTCTACTTTGTTTTTGACAATTATATGCCTGAAAATCATATATGCCTGGTAAGTCTTGTTCCAATAAACTCCTTTAATTTTAAACATACCATCTCTGATAGTTTTGGAATAAGGCATTTTTATAATCCAATACCTGCCTGAATCAGGATAAAGTACAATATTGTCTTGCAACCTGGCATCTCCTGTGTGGAGATTATGTTCAGCACCACTTGTGGCCTGAAGTGCGATGCCATTGCTGGAATCTATGGGAGCAATCAAAAAGTCATTTGGCTGACCAGGCTCCGGATTGTAAGTTTTTGGTACTCTGTCCTCTATTATTATTTCTGCTTCTTTGAATAGGCTTAAAATTTTAATGTAATTTTCTTTATTATAAGCAACATAACAACAATTTAGTTTTTTACTCCATAAAGCACCTAATTGTCTTATCTTTTCTATATTTTCTATACTACGCAGAAAAATTATGCCAATCTGAAAAGCATTGTTATGGTAAAACTTTCTTAAAATCAACTTTTCTTTCATGTATAGGTTAAATAAGGTATTATCTAATTTAACCAAACAAAATGTAGCATCCAAATTGAGGCTTCTGAAAAATATTTTTGGGAATAAAATACCAGAAATAGTATGTTTATATTATTTGATTGAATTACCTAGCACAAAAATCAGAATTAAAGGATTACAAAACCCTTTAGCAATTTTTTGAAGTAATTCGAATCTTTCACTCTTAGATGAACTGATTTATTAATCGCAACAGTTTTAATTGCAGAGTGCTATCTCGACCTAGGTTGCTCTATTGTTAATTTTAAGGCACAAATAAAAACTGAAGACCTTATTTTTATCAGTTATTTTAAAAAAGAGAGTCAAGCTAAACCTGAACACCAATAACTAAAATGTCATCTACTTGCTCAGTTCCGTCTTTCCAGTTTTCAATAAAAGTATTTAAATGTTTTTCTTGTTCAGGCATTGATTTTTTTTGAATCTCAAGTAAGATTTGTTTAAACTTTCTTGTTTTTAATTTTTTATCATCTTTTCCGCTGAATGTGTCTGCATATCCATCAGAAAAAATGTAAAAATTATCGCCTTTTTTAAGTTGCACTTCGTGGGTGTCAAAGTGCTGATTATATTCTGTAAAACCACCAATTGCTTTCTTGGTTGCCCTGATTTCTTCAATTTTATTTTTTCCCTTTCTGATAATCCATATTGGCCTGTTTGCCCCGGCATATTTTAAACTCACTTTTTCTCCATTGGGTTGCAAATCAATGGCGCAAAGTGCAATATCCATCCCATCCCTTGTTGATTCGATACTTTCGGATTGACGAAGTGAGGTTTTAATCCCTTTGTTAAGAAGCTTTAATATATCCGAAGTGTTATTGGTCAATGAAACCGCATCATCTAATTTTTCAGAACCTATAATACTCATAAAAGCTCCTGGAACGCCATGTCCTGTGCAATCCACAGCGGCAATAAATGCGGATTTCTGGTTTTTATGATAGAAATAAAAATCGCCACTTACTATATCTTTTGGTTTATAAAGAATGAAACTTTTTGGAAACGAAGCATATATTTCTTCCAGTTTTGGCAATTTGGCTTGCTGTATTCGTTTGGCATAATTGATACTGTCTGTTATTTCCTTGTTTTTTGCATCCACTAATGTTTTTTGTTCCAGAATAATAGAATTTGCTTTTTTCTTTTGCCTGTAACTCCAATAAATAAAGCCCACCAAGGATATAAAAAGACCCAAAACTCCTAGAAACTGATACATCATAACCTTTTGAGCTTGTATCTGAGTCATTTGGATTTTTAAAGTGTTTTTTTGGTCGTTTATTTTCTGATTTTGTTTTATAATGTTTTCTGTCTGTTTATTTACGTATTCTATCTGAGCCTCAATTTTTTTTGTCTGTTTTTCAATTTCTAATTCCTGGTCTAAAAGTTTTTGAGACTGATCTTTAATTTCTAACTCCTGAAGTATTAGGTTTTTTGTTTGTTTTCCAATTTCAGATTCCTGTTTTACTAGTACTTGTATTTTTGACTGGAGATTTTTCAATAACTCTTCATTTTCTTTTTTTTGCATTTCGTTGGACTGTAATGCTTCATGAATGTCTTTCTTGGTGACTGTTATTTTCTTATCATCCCCTTTTAATAAGTCATTGAATTTTGAATAAACATCATTCCATTCTTTTTCATTTGTAATAGCTGCAGCAATTAATTTTTCACTAACTTTTATATTTTCACCAGCAATAACTTTTTGATTAATAGAAATTACTTGCCTTTTATTTTGTTCAATGAAATTAATCATTGATAAATTAAAATCTTCTAGATTCTCACCTACCAATAAAATTCCTTTTCCGGTTATTTTATTAAAAAGCACTTGCTGTTCGATACCGTCTTGCCCGTTGGCATATAAAATTTGTGTAGGAGTAATTTCATCGATGGTTTTAAAGACCTTTACTATGATTGGTAGATTGTTAATTGTTCTTGATTTAGAAATTCGTTCTAATTCCGCATGTAATTTATGATTTTGGATTCCTAGAATCCCAATACTAAATTCTTGGAAATTGTTCTCATTTGGCCAAATGATATATTTTGGGAAATTATATATAAATGCTGCTTTTACTTTTGAATTTTCCTGAGCAATGCAAACAGGGCCAACAATTACATTACTAAAAATAAAAACATAAAGCAGGATTATTAAGATTCTTCTCAAGGAATTACTAGTTTTATATATGATGCTGTTAATCATGGCTTTACATTCTTCTTTTTGTTAGATTCCTAACTTATTTAGATATTTCTGAAAAGTTGTAATCAGCATAAAATATTAAACTATTCAAATAGGAGTATCAACTAAAGTAATTATTTCGACCAATGATATAAATTAGAAGATGTAAATATACTTTATTTTTTTAGTGTTATAAATTTTTTCTGAAATAACAGGGTATCGAATAGAAGAAGAAAATCTTTGTTAATTCTGTTGAAGTGATTGTAATAGTAGCTGTGTCCTTTTTCTTATCTTTCCTGGAGATTGTATCATCCTTTGTTACTGTTTTATTGCTGGTTTTCGTGAATTATATAATTTATTAGTTTATTTTATTGCTTAAGAAAGTTGTAAGTTTATCTTAATGCTAGCTGCTTTATTAGTCAAAGTTATAACTACGTATGAAACTCATTTATTTTTTTTTATCTGCTTTAATACATTGATTGTATCTTCGCATTATTAATACAAAAAAAAAGAGAAAAGAAAGTGTTTTATATAATGAAATATTCATTCAGTAAGTTAAAAAACACCCTGATAAAAGTTATTTTCATTGTATTGATTTGCAATTTGTCATTTACTGTTAATGCTCAGGATTCTCTTTTAATTAACTTAGAAAACGCGTTATTGAATGCAAAAGATACTACGCGTATTCAAATTTTAGATGACCTTTGCTGGAATTACCTTTACGTAGAACCTAAAAAGAGTTATTTATACGGCAAGCAAGCCCTTGTTGAAGTCAAAAATTTTCCCCAGTCCAAACAATTGCATTCGAATATTTTAAATGATTTAGGTACTTATTTCCTGGTTACAAGTCAGTATGATTCTGCTTTATATTATTACGATGAAAGCATGAAAATTAAGGTGCAGTTAAATGACCAAAGGGGAATAGTTGGCTTGAAAAGTAAAAAATCTGCCATTTATAATTACAGAGGACAGTATGGTTTGTCTTTGAAAGAACAGGAAGGGGTAGTAGACTATTTTGAAAAAACAAAGGATTCTGTAAACCTCGCAAATGCTTTGAATAATTTAGGTGAACTAAATTACAACCTTGGCAATTTTAAGGTTGCCTTAAAAATCCATCTCAAAAACCTTCCAATTAGGAAAGCAGTAAAGGATACAATAGGACTTGCTACTACTTATCATGGAATTGGTGTAGTGCTTTATGATATTGGCGATAACTCAGGCTATGTGGCTTATTATGATTCAGCTCTTTTTTTCGCACAAATAGCAAACAGAAATGAAATTGTGGCAACCTTATATCACAATAAAGCGGTTATCCTTTTAGGTGAAGGAAAATATAAGGAGGCAGAAAAATTACTTTTAGATGCAATCGCATTTAACAAGGAAAGTAACGATACAAGAAGCATTTGCTCCTCTTTAAATGTACTGGCTGATATTCATACGCGCAGAAAGGAATATGAAAAGTCTTTGTCCATACTGCGTAAGTCTTTAATTTACGGTAAACAAATAAACAGCTATGATTTATTAAGATACACCTATTCGTACATGTCGGCTAATTAC
This sequence comes from Bacteroidota bacterium, assembly GCA_030856445.1. Classification (GTDB taxonomy): domain Bacteria; phylum Bacteroidota; class Bacteroidia; order JACCXN01; family JACCXN01; genus JACCXN01. The sequence continues at coordinate 38,149 of JALYPI010000183.1, read as the reverse complement.
AGTTATTTAGGAAAAGCAGACAGTACTTTTTATTATGCTCAATTGGCAAGTCAAATGAAAGATTCTCTTTTTAAAGAACAAAGTGTAAAGGCATTGCATGAGTTTGAGATCAAATATGAAACAACGAAGAAAGAAGCCCAAAATCTGGCATTAGTACAAGAAAACGAACTTCAAAATACTCAACTTTTAAACGAGAAGGAACAAAAAAGAAATCTTTACTTTTTCTTTTCCGGGACAATGATCTTTATTCTTGTAATAGCCTTATTGATGTTCAATAGAACCAGGTTAAAGAGAAAGGCAGAAAATGAAAAGCGACAGGCGGGTGAACAAAAAATACGATTTAAGGCAGTAATTGACGGGGAAGAAAAAGAACGGATAAGAATAGCCAGGGAGCTGCATGATGGCCTGGGACAAATATTATCAACAGCCAAATTAAACGTATCCGGGCTTGAAGGAACAGTTCACAAGGAGGATGAAATACTTTTGAAAAATGCAATGGAGCTGATCGATGATGCAGTAAAGGAAGTAAGAAACGTATCACATAATATGATGCCGGCAGCACTTATTGAGTATGGATTAGTTAGTTCTGTGAAATCCCTGGCCAATAAAATCAGTGAAGCAAAAACTGTTCAGGTAATCTGCAAAATCAATGGTTTTGAAAACCGCCTTGATCAAAGCATTGAAATTAGTTTATACCGTGTTATTCAGGAAATATTGAACAATGTCATTAAACATGCCAACGCAAGTGAAATTTCTATTTTTTTGGAGGATAAAAAAACCGAAATGAATCTAAAAATAGAAGATAATGGAAAAGGGTTTGATACTTCAAAAATTAATGCAAGTTCAGGCATTGGTTGGAAAAATATTTATTCAAGGGTCGCATTAATTAATGGGGAAATAACTATAAAATCTGAAGCGCTTAAAGGGTCCTCCATTCAAATTTCAATTAAAAATGATAACAAATGAGTGAGGTAAAAAAAATACTAATTGTAGACGATCATCAAATGTTTATTGATGGAATAAAATCACTTCTGCGTCAGGAGAAAAACTTTCAGATTATTGCCCAGGCATTAAATGCTGAGGACGCTTTAGAAATAATCAAATCCAATCCCCCGGAAATTGTTTTAACCGATATTAGCATGCCTGGTATGAGTGGAATAGAACTTACCAAAATCATTAAAACCGATTACCCACAAATAAAGGTGATCGTTCTAAGCATGCACAATGACAGGGAAATAGTTTCTGAAATAATGATGAGTGAAGCGGAAGGATATATTTTAAAGAATACAGGAAAGAAAGAACTTAAAGAGGCATTGGAGCACATAGCCGCGGATGGTACTTTTTACAGCAAAGAAGTACTTTCTACTATGATGGAAAAAGTAAAAAGGGAAAAGAAAACTGCTGAACAAACGGCTGTTTTAACTGTAAGAGAATTGGAAGTATTGCAGTTGATTTGCGAAGAATGCAGCAGTGAAAAAATTGCAGAAAAACTTTTTATCAGCAAAAGAACTGTTGATACCCACAGACAAAATATCATGGAAAAAACAAAGTCCAAAACCCCTATTGGATTAATCAAATTTGCCCTTAGGAATGACCTTGCAAACATCTAAAGTCCGTATTATTACGGATAAAAAATACCAAGTACTACCTATTTATTTAAACTTCTCATTGGATTATTTTTGCCTCCATCATGCAAACGAATCCACACCTTGGCAACCTTACTATAAGGGAAGAACAAATTGTTAAACTAATTATTAAAGAACATTCAACGGCTCAAATTGCCGCTGATTTAACAATTAGTAACAGGACAGTAGAAACTCACCGCAAAAATATTCAGCGAAAAATCGGGTGCAAATCATTGCTTTGCTTGTTTTCTTATGCCATCAGAAAAGGATGGATAAAGAATTACTATTATATAAAACAGGAATAAATTCATTGCTCCATCCGTAGCATTACGGATATAAAATACCAATTGCTACGGATTTACCAGCAAATAAACTTAATGCAATTTTGTCGAATGAATAAAGTCTTTAAATAACAATTAAAAAATGAAAACAAACCAAATTTTATTGCAAGCAGCTTTTTTATTAATCGCACCACTTACAAAACTTTGCAGCGAGACTAAAAAAGTTATTGTAACCAGATAAAAGGGGTGTAATTAAATATTATAAAATGCAATAAATTGAACTAGCTGTTGCATTTCATAAGGACTTTTTAATGATAGAAACTTCAAAAGCTATTGATAAGAACCATAAAATACTAATTCAGCAAATTTTAACTATATCAACCAAAACCAATTAAGTACATGAAAACAAAACTACTACTTTTCGTATTATCCTTTTATGGATTAAATGCTTCAGCACAATGGGACACAGTTGCAAAACCAGCAGAATATTATCCTGCCCATTATATTACAAGTAATAACAATATTTTGTATGCAGGAGTTAATAATGGAATTTATTCCTCAAATGACAATGGCTATAGTTGGGGTAAACTTGGTTCCTTTACCCCTGGAGAAATTATTTTTGCCGGGGGAAATACAATTTATGGTAAAGCCTCAAATACAATATATAAAAGCTCTGATTCTGGCTTATCATGGGAATTAGATAGCATGGGGCTGCCAACAATGGGAACAGGTGAAACGCTTTCGCTATATTATGACGGCACATCTGTTTTCGTAAGCTTTTGGTATTCAAGCTATGCTTTTTATTACAAGACAGCCGGAACATCAGAAAGTTGGACTAAAATAACCGAAATTGGAAGCAATGGAGCAATTGTATATTCTGTAATTAAAAAGGGAAACAGTTTATTTGCAGCTGTTAGCAATGGTTGTTGGGAATCTACAGATGGAGGTCTGTCCTGGATTAAAAAGGCAGGTGTGAATTTCCCTTTGGAAACTTCTTCATGGTTGCAAGCAGCAACTGGAAAAAGTTTTATAGTTCACAACAATTCCCTTTATTTTGGTGCCACAAACGGAATTTATAAAAGTGATGATAATGGGGATAATTGGACAAGAATTGATGTTGGATTTGTAGAAACATTTGGCACTGCTACTATTTCTGCATTATATACTGATGGAACCAATATTTACGCAGGAACACGCAATAGTAACAATGCTTACATGTCTTCAGATAACGGCTCAACCTGGACGGATATAAGCCAGGGGTTGACAGGAAATCCAATGAGTTTCACATCACACAACTCATCTATCTACGCAACACTTTTTTCTCAAAAAAATGTATTCAAATATGGCAGCGGGGGTTCTACTGGAGTTCATACTTCATCTAATAATACAATGGGAGTGACAATATGGCCAAACCCTTCAAATGGAAAATTAAATATTTCCTATAAAAATCAAACTGAAACTTTAGATTTTAAAATGTATGACCTTAGCGGAAGGGTTATTTTAACGCAGCAATTGCCATCAGATTTAGTAAATAGTTCTATAGATGTCAGTAATATTAATCCTGGCTGCTATATAGTTAAAATAAACTCGGCTAGCGCAAGCTCATCCAGTAGAATTATCATTCAATAATTAATCTATAAATCAAACTTATGAAAAATGAATTTTTAATGAGCCTTTTAATAGTTGGCTTTTGGATATTAAATCCAAATGTTGGAATTTCTCAAGTAACCTCCGGTTTAGCAACCATGTCAAAACCTGCTATTAAAGGAAATTACGGGGGAACTTACCAGTTGAATAACGGAAATGTAGCTGTGTTTTATCAAACTTCTGATGGCGTTTATGCTTATGAATTTAATGCAGATTCAAAGTTTGTGAAAGAGCATCAAGGAGCTGAAGCATTAAAAGTATTGGATCAGGTCACAGAGCAAAGCACAGAAATCAACAACGTGGCAACCAAGGAATTTACCAGTATGAATGTAATGTTTGCAGGAGCGAGCTGGGGATCTGTGAAACTGCAAAAAGGATCTTTATTTATAAATAGTGATAAAAATTTTATTTATGGGATGGATTATAAAAAGGGAGAATCCGAAAAATTAAAAGCAGAAGGTACCTGGAGAACTGTTCCCATTGGAAATAGGGCCATTATCCCTGAGGATTTAAAGGTTGTGAAATTCAAAGGGAATAATGGCAAGTATATGAGTTTTACTTTTTCTCCTTTGGGTGTTAATACAATGGCTCCTGCTGCAGGTTATATTCAAAGTGCAGGTATTATTACCGAGAAGATCAGTATCACCAATCCACCTCCTCATAATTCTAATCGTTTGGTGGTGTTTAAGGTTGGTGGTAAAACCTTTGAAGAATCCAACAACATTCACATTATGCCTTATGCAATGCAGTCCTTAGGAGCGGGTATTTCTGCAAATGGAAATTTCATTGCTATGACCATGCCATTATATGCCCCTTCATCCGTGAAGGAACATAAAGCATTGTTGGCCCCGGATGAGGACAAGAACAACTTATATATTTATGAAATAGACGATAACAATCAAGTAGTTTCTCAAGCAATTCATAAATCAGAGCTACGTACTGTTAATTTTCAAGCTGTTGCAACTGAAGATAAAACATTTGTTGTTGGAACAGGTAAGGAAGGAAGGAATTGGAGAATGTTTTATGCAGGTCAAGCTGCAATGTCTGGCCTTACAGTTGCTGTGTTAGACAAAAGCGGAAAAGTTGTAGGTAGTCATTCCTATTTGGAGAAGGATCTCTTGAACAAATATGAAATTGCTGGAACTGGAAAAGGTAAATTTCAGAAATTTACCGGTGGACCGAATTTTTACAGAGCAGAGAAATTAGAAAACGGGAATACCTTTATATTTGGAGTATCTGATGGATATCACCATGGAATTTTATTGTCTGCAGCAAATGAGCTCATTAAATATTATGTTTTCCCTCATGCCGATTTAACCAAACATACAATTCATACACAGCAGTTGGAAGTAATAGGAAATAAAGTTTATTTGGTGCTTAGCGACCAACCTCTTGCGCTATCCAATGCAGTTCAGAAAAGCACAAGTACAAGCAGCAGTACTTCGGGAAACATTAAAACAACAACAACATCTACTTCTACTTCACAATTATTTGAAATTTATCATGTTTCCCAACTATTTACCATTGACGGAAAAGATGGGAAATGCTCTCAGTTATGGCTGAACAATATTCAGAAAAATTTTCATACATTAGGAAACACTCCTGCTTTCTTTGGAAAAGATGCCATTTATTTCTCAGGAAGGATAAAGGCTAAAGGAAAGGACTTATCATTGGTAAAAATTTCCTACTAAAAAAACACAGATCAGAAGATTGAATTTGTTCAGGAAAAATTAAAAATAAGAAAGCCATGCAAAATGATCAATTGCATGGCTTTTTATATTGAGAAAGTCGCCTTCCTGTTTAAATTATTCTACCACTATCAGCAGTAAAGGAGATTTTATTAAAGAAGCCTATAGAAATTTAAACCAGGTGTTTAGCTTAAACGGGAAGGTAAATAGGAAAAATTATTTTACCGGCCCAATGATTGCATTCATAGGAGTCCTTATTTCGTGACTCATATTAGAAAGGAATTGCTGTTTGGATTTTACTGCGTTCTCAGCAACAAGGGTGGCTGCTTCTGCTTGAATTTTGGCAATTTTTTGATCCTGTAAATCTGCGTAGGCATTATTCACTTCTGCTATCCTCTTTTCCTTCTCCGTGTTTTGCCTTCCTCTCACTGCATACCATCAAGTGGAACGCCTGTGCATATTGAAAAGTCTTGCTTTCTATTACTTTTCGTTCCGGTTGAACAGAGGCACTGCAAATTAGTCCCACTGCTTTTAAAAAACATTCTATAGAATCTCTATACCATATAATTGGCTTCTTTTGTGTTTTATCTTCATACCCTTCCAGGAAATTTGTAATTACAAAGGCATTTGTTAAATATGTTTTCTCTGTTATTGCTGATAAAAAAGTCCTAATACATTTGAAATGTACAAATTCTGAAAAATAATTTATTAAAATTTCCATAAATCGTACTAAATTGGCTGAGTTTTAATATTTTATTCAGTATTTCATTCTAATTACGATGACAAAAAAGAAGTGGTTTTTATTAATTCCTGTAGCAGTAATAGTTATAGCTGCTGCAATATTTTTTATACAACAATACAACAGCGAAAAAAGCGGAACTACTGCTATTGATCCTGCATTTAGTGAGTACATATCTGCTTTTACTAACGGCTATATTTCCCGTGAGTCATCTATAAGAATTATTCTTTCACAAGATTATAAAGATCAAGTTGAATCTGGACAGCCAGTAAATGTTGATCTTTTTAGCTTCAGTCCTAAAATTTCAGGAAACGCCTTTTGGATTGATAATAGAACAATCGAGTTCAGACCTTCCTCAAGCCTTCCTTCCGGACAGGATTTTGTTGGAGAGTTTCTGCTGTGGAAAGTAATGGATGTACCGAAAAAACTTAAAACCTTTGAATTTTCATTCCATATTGTTCCTCAATCTTTTGATGTATATGTAGATGGAGTTAAAACCATTGATAAGAAAACACTTCGCTGGCAACAATTAAAAGGTACCGTGTCAACTGCTGATGTTGCAGATGCAGAGGATATCAGAAAAATAATTTCTGCTACAAAAGATGGTAAAGCGCTAACTATAAAATGGGAACCAACAAATAACAGAACTGAATTTAAATTTGTTGTAGACAGCATTGAGCGAACAGAAGTTGCCGGAAAAATGTTTTTAAATTGGAACGGTGAACCAATAGGACTTAAAAACTCAAGTTCAAAAGAAATTGAAATTCCATCCTTGGATGATTTTAAAATACTTGATGTAAAAGTTTTCCAGGAACCAGAGCAATATGCAGCACTTCAATTTTCAGATCCTGTTATGGAAAAACAAAACCTTAGCGGGCTTGTTCAAATATTGGGTATACAAGGTGTAAGATTAATGGTAGAGGACAATGAAATAAGAATATATCCTTCCTCTAGAATTAGTGGTCCAAAAACCGTTACTGCCGAAACGGGTGTTAAAAATGTGTTGGGCTACCCTTTAAAGAATATTTTTTCCATGGAGGTTGCCTTTGAAGAGTTAAAACCCTTAGTTAGATTACTAGGAAAAGGAGTAATTCTTCCTGCTTCTTCTGAAGGATTAATATTTCCTTTTGAAGCAGTTAATTTAAGAGCAGTTGACATAAAAATTGTAAAGATTTTTGAAAACAATATGCTTCAATTTATGCAGATCAATGCATTGGATGGTGAAAAGGAACTTTCAAGAGTAGGGAAAACAGTTTTTAAAAAAACAATTACACTTTCTAATAAAATATCAGAACTAAAAAGATGGAACACTTATTCTTTGGATCTAAGTGATTTAATAAAAACAGAAGAAGGTGCTATTTATAAAGTTTCAATAGGTTTTAAAAAAGAATACTCAACTTATTCCTGTGAAGGGGAAACACAGGTTTTAAAGGAATTTGCTTCTTCCGTTTCAGAAAACCTGGATAATGAAGATGCCGTAGATGGCTCTGAATATAATTCATATTATTATTACGATGATTACTATGACGATTATGATTATTATGATGAAGATTATAATTACTCAGAACGTGATAATCCCTGCAGTAAATCTTATTTTATAAACAAAAGAGATGTAAGCAGAAATATTTTAGCATCGGATCTTGGACTTATAGCCAAAAGAGGAGCTGATGGAAATATGCTCTTTTTTGTAACAGATCTAAAAACAACAAAATCAGTAGCAAATACTACACTTGAAATTTATGATTTTCAAAAACAGTTAATAACAACTGTCAAAACCAATTCAGAAGGAACGGTTGAACTTCAATTAAAGAAAAGCCTTATCTTCTTGTTGCTAAGAACGGAAACCAAAGAGGCTATTTGAGATTAGATGATGGCTCTTCTCTTTCTTTAAGTATGTTTGATGTATCGGGAGATGTAGTTCAAAAAGGAATTAAAGGTTTTATTTACGGGGAAAGGGGAGTATGGAGACCAGGGGATACTTTGTTTTTGAGTTTTATATTAGAAGATGCAGAAAGAACTTTGCCTTCCAATCACCCGGTTACTTTTGAATTAACCGATCCTAATGGTCAAACAGTAAGAAAACTGGTAAAAACAACGAGCTTGAATGGTTTTTACGATTTTACAGTAACAACAAACGCTGATGCTCCAACAGGTAATTACCAAGCTAAAGTTAAGGTAGGTGGCGCTTCCTTTTCAAAAACTATAAAAGTGGAAACTATTATGCCTAACAGGCTAAAGTTAAAGCTTGATTTTGGAACCGAAAGAATTACCGCTACAAAAGGCACTTCAGGAGATCTGGAAGTAAAATGGCTTCATGGAGCAATTGCCAAAAATCTTAAGGCAAAAGTTGAGGTTACTTTAACTCAATTTAAAACTACTTTTAAAGGCTACGAAGGATTTGTTTTTGATGATCCGGGTAAATCTTATCATTCAGAAACACAACAAATTTTTGATGGTAGAATTAATGAACATGGCAAGGCCACAGTGAAACCAAACATTTCTATTGGTAGCTCAGCTCCTGGAATGCTTAGAGCTAACTTTAATGTGCGGGTTTTTGAAGAAGGTGGAAATGCAAGTATCGACAGGTTTATACTTCCTTATTCTCCATTTACAAATTACGTAGGAATAAAAGTTCCTGATGGTAATAAGTTCTCAGGACAATTAAATACCGATACTAACCACCTTGTTCAAATTGTAACGGTTGATTCTGATGGAAAACCAGTTTCCAGAAACAGGTTGAACGTTCAGGTATATAAAGTGAACTGGCGCTGGTGGTGGGATAGCAATTCTAATGATCTTGCAAATTATGTTGGAAGCAGCTATCATAAACCAGTTTATTCTACGGAAGTTTCTACAAATAATGGAAAAGGTTCATTTAACTTACGCATTAACCGTCCGGAATGGGGAAGGTATTTTGTTCATGTAACGGATAAGGAAAGCGGACATTCCACTGGTCAAACTGTTTATATAGATTGGCCTGCATGGGCAGGAAGCTCAAAAAAAGGGAATGAAGGTGCCACTTTGCTTTCTTTTACTTCTGATAAACAAAAATATGCTGTTGGCGAAAAAGCCAAATTAATTATTCCTTCAGGAGAAGGTGGACGTGCCTTGGTAAGCATTGAAAACGGAACAAAAGTAATTAGGGCTTTTTGGATTGATACTAAACAAGGAAAAACAGAAACAGAGTTTGAAATTACTCCGGAAATGGCTCCAAATGTTTATGTGAATGTTACAATGGTACAGCCTCATGCCCAGGCAAAGAACGATTTGCCAATTCGATTGTACGGAATTATTCCAGTGATGGTGGAAGATCCCAACACTCATTTAAGGCCAATTATTAAAACCCTGGATGTATGGCAACCAGAAGAAAAAGCTTCTGTAACTGTTTCAGAAGAAAACGGCAAAGCCATGACTTATACTCTGGCTATAGTTGATGATGGTTTGCTGGATCTTACCAGGTTTCAAACTCCTAATCCGTGGCCTGTATTATATGCTCGTGAAGCATTGGGCGTGAAAAGTTGGGATGTATTTGACATGGTAATGGGAGCTTATGGCGGTCAAATGGAAAGAATATTGGCTTTAGGTGGAGATGGAGATGTTGTGAATAAAGGAGGAAAGAAAGCACAAAGATTTAAACCAATGGTTACTTTTCTTGGGCCTTTTCATTTGCCAAAAGGAAAAACTACCACGCATGATTTTATGATTCCTCAGTATATCGGATCTGTAAGAGTGATGGTAATAGCAGGGCAGGAGGGAGCTTATGGAGTTTCAGATAAAACTGTTCCGGTTAGAAAACCACTGATGGTTTTAGGTACTTTGCCTCGTGTTTTAGGCCCTGGAGAAGAGTTTGAACTTCCTGTTACAGTATTTGCAATGGAAAAACATGTTAGGAATGTAAATGTTTCCATAGTTCCCAATGATATTTTAGTTCTTGAAGAGGGAGGAAAAAAATCATTGGAATTTACTGAACCAGGTGATGATGTAGTATATTTTAAATTAAAGGCCAGGAACTACCCGGGTATTGGAAAAGTTAAAATCCTTGCAAGCAGTGGTTCCGAAAGAGCAGTTTATGAAGTTGAACTGGATGTAAGAAATCCAAACCCAAGAATAGTTGATGTTGTTGAAACTGTTCTGGAAGCAGGCCAGTCCTGGAATACCACCTATACCCCGGTAGGAATGGCAGGAACAAATAAAGCTGTGCTTGAACTTTCCAGTATTCCAGCCATTAATTTAGGGGAAAGATTAAAGTACTTAATTGCTTATCCTCATGGATGTATTGAGCAGGTAACTTCTGCTGTGTTTCCCCAGCTATACCTTGCGGATATAATGGAACTTAACAGCGATTATAAAATTTCCATGGATAATAATATCCGTGCAGGAATACAAAGATTAAGAGGGTATCAAAATTCAGGAGGTGGCTTATCCTACTGGCCGGGCTATTCAAATGCCGATTATTGGGGTACCAGCTATGCAGTGCATTTTATGTTAGAAGCAGAAGCAAAAGGATACTCAATTCCATCAGGCTTTATGGAAAACTGGAAAAGATATCAGAAACAAGCATCTCAAGGATGGAGCAACTGCAATGAGAAATATTACAACAATGACTTGATTCAGGCATACAGGCTTTATACCCTAGCCCTTGCAAAAGCCCCGGAGTTAGGTGCAATGAACAGGTTAAAAGAAACTCAAGGGCTTTCAAATGCTGCAAAATGGAGGTTGTCTGCTGCTTATGCCTTGGCCGGGCAACCTGAAGTTGCAAAAAAGCTAATAGAAGGTGTATCTACCAGTGTCTCAAAATATAATGAAATGGCTTATACATACGGTTCAAATGACAGGGATGAAGCGATGATTCTTGAAACCCTCATTTTGATCGGAGAAAAAGCAAAGGCAGCTTCTTTAGTAAAAACGGTATCTCAGTCTCTGAATGGCAGAAAGTGGATGAGTACGCAAACTACAGCCTATTGCCTTATTGCTGTTTCTAAATTTGCTACACAGGGCGGAGCAAGCAAAGCAATGAGTTTTGATTATAAGATAGATGGTAAATCAGGAAACAATAACACTAAACTTCCTGTTTCACAAATTGATATTCCTGTAAAAGGGGAACAAAAGGGGAACATTGAATTGAAAAATAATAGCAGTGGAGTGCTATTTGCCCGCATAATCCTGGAAGGGATCCCATTAACAGGAGATCAAACTTCAGCTGAAAATAATCTATCCTTAAATGTGCGTTATACCTCCATGAGCGGAGCAGTTATAAACCCTGTAAAACTAGAACAGGGAACTGATTTTATTGCTGAGGTAACTATAAGGAATCCTGCAATTAAGGAAACATACAAACAAATGGCACTTTCACAGGTATTTCCTTCTGGTTGGGAAATTCAGAATATGAGAATAACTGATAGCGAATCTTCTGTAAAATCTGATGCATCCACTTATCAGGATATCAGAGATGACAGAGTTTACACTTATTTTAATATTGCGCCAGGAGTAGTAAAAACATATCGTGTGGTACTTAATGCTGCTTATTGTGGAAGGTTCTATTTGCCTACTATTTATTGCGAGGCAATGTATGACAATACCATTAATGCAAGGCAACCAGGAAAATGGGTGGAGGTAGTAAAACCTGGAAAGATGCAGGCAAGTAATTAAAATGACTATAAAAAATAGCCGAAGAAAATATTTTGCTTTTTTACTGATCGTTGTAGCCTTAGCTTTCTATTGGTTTTCTCTGCCTAAACCACTTTTTGATTCCAGGTATTCAACTGTAATTGAAGACAGGCAAGGTGATTTATTAGGAGCTATAGTGGCCAGCGATGGACAATGGCGTTTTCCAAAAGCAGACAGTGTGCCTGAAAAATTCGATAAGGCAATTGTTCATTTTGAGGACAAGCATTTTAGGATACATCCGGGTTTTAATCCATATTCCCTTGTAAGGGCTCTTTTTTTGAATTTAAAGGAATTTAAAACCATTAGCGGAGGAAGCACCTTAACCATGCAGGTAATAAGACTCTCTAAAAACAATCCTCCCCGGACAGTATGGGAAAAAATCAAAGAAATAATACTTGCAACACGGCTTGAACTTTCATACAGCAAAAATGAAATTCTTGTTTTGTATGCTTCCCATGCACCTTTTGGAGGCAATGTGGTGGGACTTGATGCTGCATCATGGAGATATTTTGGTAGAAATCCTCATCAGCTATCCTGGGCAGAAACTGCAATGCTTGCTGTATTGCCTAATGCCCCTGGTTTAATTTTTCCTGGAAAAAATCATGAAAAATTACTGATTAAACGAAACAGACTTTTGGAAAAGCTGTATCAGTCAGGAGAGATTGATGAGGAAACGCTATTGCTTTCAAAAGAAGAGACTTTGCCTGAAAAACCTTTTCCACTTCCTCAAAATGCAAAGCACCTTTTAACCAGATCCATTAATGACGGGAAAAAAGAGCAACGAATCTTATCCACTATTGATGCATCCTTACAATCAATAACAAATGACATTATTCAGCGCCATTATAAACTATTGCAGGCGAATGGAATTAATAATGCTGCTGCACTAGTTTTAGATGTTGAAACAGGAGAAGTCCTCTCTTATGTTGGAAATATACCTTTTCCAGAAAAAAAATCTGATGAAGGACATGATGTGGATATTATTACTGCTCCAAGAAGTACAGGGAGTATTTTAAAACCATTTTTGTATGCTTTTATGTTAAAGGAAGGAGAGATTCTACCCAATATGCTTGTTGCAGACATTCCAACGAATATTGGAGGATATTATCCTAAAAATTATCACCTCACATTTGATGGGGCAGTTCCAGCCAAAAGAGCAATTGCAAGATCGCTGAACGTTCCGGCTGTAAGAATGCTGCAACAATATGGAATAGAAAAATTTAACCATAACATGAAAGCACTTGGAATGACTACACTCACTAAACCTGCCGAACATTATGGATTGTCAGTGATATTAGGAGGAGCAGAAGGGACTTTATGGGATATGGCAGGTATTTATGCAAGCATGGCCAGAACTTTAAATCATTATGCTGTTTATAATGGTAAATATGATGTTTCTGATTTTAGAAAACCCAATTATGTTTTGTCAGAAAAACAAAAAGAGGGTATACTGGAACAAAATTCTGTTTTAGATGCCGCTTCCATTTTCCTTTCTTTTGAAGCAATGGTTGAGGTTTCAAGACCTGATGAAGAAATTAACTGGCAATATTTTAATTCATCCTCAAAAGTTGCCTGGAAAACAGGAACAAGCTTTGGGCATCGAGATGGTTGGGCAATTGGCGTCACACCTACACATGTAGTTGCAGTATGGACAGGAAATAGTTCAGGAGAGGGCCGACCAGGATTAACAGGGATTTCAACTGCCGCTCCAATTTTATTTGATATTTTCAGCCATTTAAAACAAGATAAATGGTTTGAAAAACCTTTTGATGAACTTGCATCTATTCCTATCTGCAGGATTAGCGGGCATAGAGTTTCATCAAATTGTGAACCAGTAGATTCTGTTTACATACAGGATGCAGGATTAAAAACAGCTCCCTGTCCATATCACCAGCTCATCCACCTTGATTTAACGGGTAGGTATAGAGTGAACAGTGAATGTGAAAGCGTGTCCAACATGCAACATGTATCCTGGTTTGTTTTGCCTCCAACCCAGGAGTGGTACTATAAAACTAAAAATCCTATGTACAAAGATTTACCAGGGGAAAGATCTGATTGTAAAACAGGTAATGAGAAACAAATGGATATGATTTATCCAAGAGAGCAATACAGCAAAATTTATGTACCCCGTGAATTAGATGGCACTTTTGGCAGAACAGTTTTTGAAGCTGTACACAGGAAAACCGGAGCCACTTTATTCTGGCACCTAAACGACCAATATTTGGGAAACACAACCAATATTCATCAAATGGGAATGTTTCCAAAAGAAGGTATCCACGTTATGACCCTTGTGGATGAAAGCGGTGAAAGTTTGACAAGAACTTTTGAGGTAATTGGAAAAAATAAATAGTTGGAATTGTTACTTCTGGAAGTATTTTACTTAAAGAAACTACTGAAGTGCTATTTGTGGTATTCTTGGCAATTTCATTAAGTAATTATTTTCATGAAAAAATCATTTATATTAAAGGGGACAAAGGATGAAACTTATTCTTTTTTTGTAATGAACAATTCATTTGAAGTTGAATATACAATTGAAGATATATACAAAGGAGGGGAAGATAATGGCTATCATTTATTCAACATAGATAACGAAGGATCTATTTATTATTTTGCTACTAATGGCCTAACCAATTTTCAAATGAACCAAAATGGTACACCCTCATATGTAATTAAAGAACGTAAAATAGAAAAAATCATCATTTATAATGCTTTAGAGGATTATACAAGAACTTCATTAACAATAGAATCTGCCAATTTAAATACTCGCAATGTTAAATATTTAGTTACCAAAAAGAATGAGTTAGTTGCTGTTGCCTTGGAAACAAACAAGTTACATATTTTTAATCTGAATGGTAAAACAAAGGAAATAGAAAATATGGTGGAACAGGATTTAAGCCAACTGGAAGCAATAAAAGGACATGATATTGACTATAAGAATTATGACAACAGTTCTTTTATAGAAGATCCAAACGGAGGTTTATTTCTGGTTACGGAATTATTCAATCGTCCTTATGGGAAATATACTTATGATGATATGCTTGTGTTTTCTTTTTCTAATAAAAATGAAATCATTTGGTCTAAATTAATAAAAAAAAGGCAAGCATTTTCTCCTAAAAGTGGCCAAATGCCAGATTTTTGGCTGCCCTACTTTTCTTTCAAATCATTCCTTTCTCAAGATGAGCTAATAGTAGTTTATAATGAAAATATTAAAAACGAATTAGCTAAAGAATCAGATAAAATGGCAAGATTAACAGATGAGGCAGATGCATATTTGGTTGTTTGCTCAATGGACAAAAAAAAGTGGAGAAATGAACAAAAAAATAATCAAACGAGATAAGAATGATATAGTATTTATGCCTGGCATTGCCTATCACAAGAAACCAGAAAAGCAAATGCTAATATATGGCAAAATCAAAAAGGTTTATAAGTACGGAAAATTTGAGTTATAGGTGGACATCCTAGACATAATCTCGTAAAATGCCATTGCGGTCATACTGCTTATTTGCGATTTGCATTTCCAATTCGAAGGAGGCAAATGGTTTTAGGTGCAATGAATTCCAATACTTCATTATTCTAATAAGCGGTTTAATCAGCCACTTAATTTTGTTGTCCTTCAGGTTAATATTTTCCTGGATTCTTGAGGGTTTTGATATTATCTATTTCAGTTCCCTGATCCCAGGGGCATGAATTTTTACTGAATCTTCTGTTACAAAAATGGCGGGAACAATATCAAATTTTAAATTTTCTATCTCGAGAGTAAATGATTCCTGACGTGTTATAATATTAGAGCCTTTAAAAATAATTTCTGCAGTCTTTAGATGTTCATCACGATAATTATGGACTTCCACAAGATTCTAAGTACTTATTTTATAACTGGAATGCATTGTGTTATAATTTATGGGGAGATATTTATCTAAGTAAAAATAATTATAAAAAGGCCTGTGGATAAATACACAAGGGGAATCAATTAGGAAATGAAGTTCATTAAATAAAATAAAAAAACAGTGTAATTAAACTCTTTTTTCTGTTTATATCCATTTAAATTTTAAGTGCTTCCTATTTTATTAAAATTAAATTTTTCATTAATAGATTAAGATATTATTTAATGTTACCTCAACTTGTGTTACTCTATTGTTATTTTGTAAGCACAAAAAAACCTGAAGCCCTTTGTTATCAGTTGCTTCAGGTTAAATTTTGGTAGCCCGTAGGGGGGTGTTTGGCACCCTTTTTATCGGGTTTTATCGAAAGAAAAACCTCTAAAACGTCAGATTTTACTCACTTTTTCATTTTTTGCATTTTGACCATCCACGATAATAAACGATCAAAAACGAGGTAAAAATCCACCTGTTTTTTCCACCTGTTTTTTCCAGTTTTATGTAAATTTTAAAGATTTCGAATTTTTTAATTTTTTTTTTTTTTCAGTAGCCCTAATGGGAATACTGAAGTTTATTTTTATCGTTTTTTTTATCTTTTTTAAAAAATAGGAGCTTTTTTATCTCCTTTTATCTCCTTTTTTTCACCTGTTTTTCCACCTGTCTTTCCACCTGTCTTTTCACCTGTCTTTTTAATTATTTTCCACCTGTTTTTTCGCCTATTTTCACCTATTTTCCCACTTGTATCCACCTGTTTTTCCACCTGTTTTTCCACCCTTATTTCCACCTGTTTATTTACCTGTTTATTTCATTTTTTAAGTATCCCCTTTTCTATGCGATTTCGTTACTAATTTAAACTTATTAAATCTTACAGTAAGGTAACAAGGTGGACATTTATTAAGACATGAAAAATCCTTTTATTTTCAAATGAAATACAATAATTAAAGAGGGGCTACAATAAATTTATAATTACATGTATTCTTAATTCGCGAATCGAGAATTTAAGTTATATTTGCTTTATGAAAAAACACAAAGGGATGCGTCCACTGGATGTGCTTATTTTGCTAAAGATTATTTCATTGGAAAAAAAGCCCTTCTTTTTAAAGGATTTGAGTGTTAGCTTAGGGATTAGTTCCTCAGAAGTAACTGAGTCTATCAACCGCTCGGTAATAGCTGGATTATTAGCCGAAGATAAAAGGACCCCTATGAAAAAAGCTTTCTTCGACTTCATGGTTTATGGTTTACCCTATGTATTTCCTCAAAAACCAGGAGAGATAGTTCCGGGAATGCCAACTGCTCATTCTGCTCCTCCATTAAATAAAGAATTCAAAACCGAAGAGTTATTTGTATGGCCTGATCCAGAAGGAAATGTTCGTGGCCAAAAGATAGAACCTTTTCACCCAGGACAAGTAAACGCAGCGAAAAAAGATTCAAAATTTTATGAATTATTAGCCCTTTCCGATGCATTACGTGTTGGTAGAGCAAGAGAGAAGAAAATGGCAGAAGAGGAATTAAAAGAAAGAATATTGAAATGAGTTATCATACCAATATTGTTCGCCTGCAAGCTGTTGCAAATGCTTTAAATGAATGGAAAGATAAGGTGATTTTTGTAGGTGGTGCTACAGTAAGCCTGTATGCATCAAAACCTCAAGCGGTAACAATTCGGGTGACGGATGATGTAGATGTTGTTGTTGAACTGTTATCAATTGGAGAGTTTTATAAAATGCAAGATTCCTTATTGAAGCTGGGTTTCAAACATGATATGCAAGCACAAATTATTTCTCGTTTCTTATACCAGGGACTTAAAGTAGATTTTATGCCTACTGATGCATCCATATTGGGCTTCAGTAATCAATGGTATGGAGATGGGGTAAAAACAGCCATTCAATATACCCTAAATGATGGTCAGTCAATTCGCATATTTACTTCTCCTTATTTTATCGCTTCAAAAATGGAAGCCTTTAAAAGTAGGGGAAAGGGAGACTTGTTCGGCAGTCATGATTTGGAGGATATTATTTTTGTTTTAGATAATAAGCAAGAAGTTGAAGAAGAATTACTGAAAGCCCCAAACGAGGTAAAAGACTACCTAAAAACAGAGTTCAGGGTTTTGATGCAAAATAGTTTATTTGAAGAAGCTTTATTAGGAAATGTTGAACAATCTAATCAAACTCAGCGTAAAGAAAGAATTATAAGGATATTAAAAACCTTTATAGGGTAGTACTGTACGAAACGAAAGCAAGAAAAATATTAAATTAGCCAACTTGTCTTAAGAAATACAAGTAATAAGATATTCCAAACAACAAATAAAAAATCAAATTATATGAAAAAAGCAGTTGCCATTTTAGGTTATATTTCAACCTGTTTAATTATTACAGGTAGTCTTTTTAAAATTCAGCATTGGCCTGGAGCTGGCCCGATGCTAGTTTTTGGAACAATGATTTTTGCTTTTGGTTTTTTAACAGTTTATTTGATTTGGAGAATAAATACCAGGGAAAATAATTTTGATTTAATGGAAACTGTTGGTACAGTTTTTATCCTATGGTTTTTATCAATAGGCGTTTTATTTAAACTTCAGCATTGGCCAGGTGCTGGTCCTATACTTGTTTTGGGTTCAACGCTTTTCATTATGGTTTTTCTTCCCATTCTTATTATTGGTTTTGTAAAAAAGAAAGACAACAATAAAAGTATTAATATTCTTGGCATATGTGTTGCAATTTCCGGAATTACTATGGTAATGGCCATGAACGTGAGCAAAGATGTTTTAATTAGTTATGTGAACAACAATGAAGCCATGGTGGAAACCCATGTAAACTTAAAGATTATTAATCAAAGCCTGGTTTCAAATATACATGATGAACAATCAAAACAGGAGGCATTAAAAATTCAAAACTTATCAGAAGATATGTTTTTGATGATTGAAAACTATAAGCAGCACATAATAAGGGCTACCGATAAACTGGAGTATATTGATGGAGAAAATATTCCCTTAACACATGTTGATGCAAAAGACAATTATGATGTACCAACCTATATTTTAGTCGGGTCAGAACCTGCAGTCCCTAAGCAAGGGGAGTTTTCTGCCAATGAACTAAAGCTGGCTTTGATTCACTACGCTGATCAATTATCTATAAATTTAACAGAGGAGAAAAAAATAATAATAATTGATTCTTTTTCTTTTCCTGACTCTTATCAATATGGAGTTGTTCTCCCTTGGGAAACAGCAGTTTTTGACCACATGCCCCTTGTAAGTGTTATTACCACTTTAAGTGCTTTGCAAACAAAAGTTCTCTCGGCAGGTAGTTTCGCATTAATTGAAGTAGGGAATAATAAAACTAGATAAGTATTTAGAAGAAATGAAAATACCAACCATAACAGGAGTCATAGACAGAAGAATCCTTATCAATTATCAAATTGATAAAGAAATTCTTTCCAGATTTTTACCAGAGCCTTTTAAGCCCAAACTTATTAATGGAAAGGGAATAGCTGGAATCTGCCTTATTAGATTAAAAGATATACGTCCAAAAGGGTTTCCTAAAGCCTTTGGTATCTCCTCGGAGAATGGGGCACATAGAATTGCTGTAGAATGGATAGAAAATGGAGTGAATAGGGAAGGAGTATTTATTCCAAGACGTGATACTTCATCAAAAATGAATGCTTTTGCCGGAGGTCGTATTTTTCCTGGAGTACATCATTTGGCAGATTTTGAAATTGACGAAAAGAAGGGAAGTTATGCAGTGGGTTTTTCCAGTGCAGACGGCACATCTCTTTCCATAAAAGCCAAAATTACTGAGGATTGGAATAAAGAAAGTGTTTTTGAAAGCCTTGACTGTGCATCTGATTTCTTTGAAAAAGGTGCAATAGGCTACTCTCCAGATAAATCAGGCAAATCCTTTGATGGCCTAGAATTGAAGACATACAAATGGAAAGTAACTCCCTTAAAGGTAACTAAAGTGCATTCCAGCTTTTTTGAGAATGAAAATGTTTTTCCTAAAGGAACGGTCATCTTTGACAATGCTTTGCTAATGGAAAATATTGAACATGATTGGATGTCGCTAGATAAAATATAGGAATCAATATGCATACTGCTTTAAAATTAATTTGGGTTCTGTTAATAATGACGGTTTTTGTTTCCTGTTCAGGTATAAATAAAGAAATTGAAGCTCGTTCAATAGAAGTATACACAACCAATTCTATTTTTTATGATAGCCTTTATAGTGTTAATATGCGTTTATTTAAAAAGGCGTTAAATGAAAATCCTAATAAAGTAAGTCCATATTTTAATAAAGCAAATTCAGTCAATGATAGGGCTGATTCTGTTTTGCAGCAAATTCGACAGTTTGAAAATGAAAAATCATTAACTCTTGAGCGAAAGCAAGAATTAATTGACATGGTTGAAGAATTTAATATTTTTTCATTCAATCATTTTACTGAAAGAGAACAGAAATATTTCTTATGGCCTTCCTATGAAAATATATCTTTGGAATGGGACAATACTTTGTTTCTTACAATTCTTCAAAACAAAGTAAAAGATTTAAGAAATATGGTGATTTTCTACTTTTACAGTCATGTAGATGGTACTTCATGTGGGAATGTGTCTATTATTACAGCCAATGTCTTAACTCAAAAAAAAATTTATAGTCAATATGATAGTGTGAAAATGTTTTTTTTCATATCGGAATCTTTTTGGAATGGTGGCTTTATTAGGACAAATCTTAAATTTAATTCTCAGGAAATAGCCCATGATACCTTGTTTTTAGAGGATTATACTCAGGATCACAATTTTAAATATAAATTTATTCCTAGTCAAAAAGGAGTATATGAATTAGAATGGGCATGGATTTTAAGACAACCTGATGGAAGTTACAAAACTGTAGAAAAAGATATTGAATCTTTTTTGATTGAATAACCACAAATGAACATAATTTTCAAAATAGTATTTTTTTTAATTTTGATTACTGCCTGCAACCAGGACAGCAGTAGGTTGGACGCTTTAAAAAAAGAAACTGATTTTTCTTTGAATGAAACCATCAGAATGTTTGAACGATCAAAAGAGGATATTAAACAGGCCCATTATAATGATTCTGAAATGGTGAAGTTGTTTTATGATCAAAGTATAGTGGTTAATTTCCAATTAAAGAATATTTTGTGGGAGGTAGATGAGATTAGATTAAATGACAGTTTAAATTTATCCACAAAGGACTCAAAAGAAAAATTGGACTCTTTGCTCATAGCTTTTCTTTATTATGTGAAAAATGAATTAAGATTGCCCGATACTAATATCGTTTTTAAAACTATTGGGAATTATAAAGTAAAATACAGCTCAACACTTAATCCGCATTTTTTATTAATGGATAATACTTTTGAAAAACGAGGAATTGGACTTAATTTGTTGAAGCAGGAATTGTATCAACTCGGTTATTTTTGCAATATCCTGTTGAAAAGCAGAATAGAAGAGAATATTTATGAATATTTTACAAAAGTGTTTATCAGAATCAACAAAGACTTGAAAAGGGGAGAAAAGGCGGAAATTGAGTTCTTTCCAATGTTATTATTAAAGAGTCCCCAATATTTATCCCTGATAGGGGAACTTTCCGAAAATAACGATACATTAATTCGGGCTATTGACACAGTTTCGGTAATCAATGGAAATCATATTTATACCCTTTTTAATGTTGCTTCTGGAAACCATAAAATCACAGGTGCAATTCAAATATTAACTCCTTATGGTGAAGTTTTGAAATTTTTTCCTTTTGAAACTGAAATAAATGTAAGTGAAGAATGAGGTTTTTATCTTTGCTTGAGTATGTTTTTTTTATGAGTTTTTTATCAATTTTTAAAATCATATTTTGTGGTAATATATTGATTATAAACGGATAAGCTTCTTGTAATAAGAAAGTTAAATGGAAAGAAAAAGAAGGTGCTAAAACACAAAAGTATTGATCAATGAATATTCAAAAAAGATAAATTAACTTTAAGCAATGTTTATAACTAGAGTAGGACTTATTATTTCATTTTTTTCATTTTTGTTGCTTTCCTGCAATGATGAAAAAGCAGATTTGGTTCGTCTTACAGGGGAGGTAATGAAAAAAAACAGCCTGATTATTGAGGAAGGAAATTATAGTATTTACCAAAGAATGCAAGAGATATATCTTGAAAATCCTGAAAAGGTATTGCCTTACAAATTAATTGTAGAAAAAATTTCCAACTACGCTGATTCTCTTCATGCTTCAACAGAAAAGGAACTGTTAAACACATCACTTGGAATTGAAAAAAAACAGAAATTATTTAATTCTATTTTACACTTTCAAAAATACATATTAAATAACGTGTTTTCTGAAAGAAGTTCTAAGTACATAATCTTTGATACCCTGAGCAATGATCTTTTCAACCTTCCTGATCCTATATTTTTAGATGCTGTAATTGTTCATATCACTGAACTAAAAAGTATTGGTTTTCGGGTAGCTTTTGGTGAAGTTGATTATGGCTGCTTTAAATATGATATTATAACACCCAGAATACTATCTCAAAGCAAAGAAGTAAAATTAAATACACCTTTTGATTTTTATATTTTTCTTACAACCTCAAGAAATCTTTTTCATGGAGTAAGTGTAAGCACCCAGATTTTTAAAGAAGAAATTCTGGTTTCCTCTGAAATAGTTACTCCCAATATAACCTTAAAATCTTATCCAAATCCTACAGAATACGGTCTGAAATTTAATTATACCCCTTCAGATACCGGAAATTATGTATTAAAAGCAATCTTACAATATCATTATTTTAATGAAATTGTTGAAGTAAATGTGGCGGAAGATGTTAAATTTAGTGTAAAATGAAGTACAATTTAGCTATCCTAATGTTTTTGTTGTCAGGCTTTGGTTTGATTACTTCCTGTAAGGATAAAGAAATAGAAGCAATGCAAGAGCAGTTACACAGGCAATCCGAAATTATCAATTACAAGAAACAACGAGGCTATGATATGATGGACAGATCTTATGCGGAAAACAATAAAATTGTAAAACCTTGCTATGATATAGCTCAAGAGGTGAAATCTTTTGTTAAAGAATTAAATCTTTTATTGGAAGATACAGTGAACAGCAGAATAGTGAACCATAAAAATATCGGCAGACTATTTAATGGGATTTACAAAATAAGTGAAACCACTGCTATAAATCACACTGCATTTATTATTCCTGACTCCGATCCGGGGGGCTTATATTTTGAATTTTTTAATGATTTTAAAAATGAAGATAAGAATTACCATCTTAAACTTGCACTTGTAAAATCAGTGTTAAATCAATGGGAGTTTGATTTTATAAAGAACCTTCATAAACTCACCCCAAAAGATTACTATAAAACAGCTGAGCCTATATTGTTTACACAAGTCAATAAAACCCAACTCAAACCTGGAGAATCTCTTGAAGTTGAGTTTCATTATTTTTCTGTGTTAACTAGTAAGTATAAATACTTATCAGGAAATTTTAACCCGGATAAGTATGAATTTATTGGAAAACCTGATACCTTAGAAATGGATGAGGGTGTGGGAATTTATAATTATGCTCCGCAGGGAAAAAATGATAAACTTCAGATAGAAGGGGCAATTTTTATTGCTGCTCCAGATGGAAGTCCTAAATATTATTATTGCAAATCAGAGAAAATTGGTTTTGAATAATTGACCTTTATTAATTATTCTCTTCTATACCAATGCTTGGCTTTGGAACACAATTGTCAATTATAAAGGGTATGCTTTTATACTTTAGTCCCTTTCTGGAAAAAGAAATTTCTGCCAATAAACCTTTTTTGCCAGCTTCTGTTTTCTGATCAAAAATAAAATTTCCAAGACTGTAATAAATAGTCGAGCCTTAAAAAGATATTAACATATTGATTGTTAGTATTTTGAAAGCATAAATATGTGTTTTATTTTGCAAGATTTCGTATATTTATTTCGTAAAACTTGCAAATTGAAACTATGTTATCAAAACCAAAAATATTAAATCAGTCTAGTTTTTTCTTTTCTTTGGCAGACACTCTAAATCAACGGCATCCTTTGTATGTTTTAGCCAACAGGGTTGATTGGCAGATGTTTGAAGATGCATTCAGCCCACTTTACTGCCTGGAAAATGGCCGTCCAGCCAAACCTATTAGATTGATGGTGGGATTATTGATTTTGAAACACATTCGTAACATTTCAGATGAAAGTGTTGTTGAACAGTGGGCCGAAAATCTTTACTACCAATATTTTTGCGGCTACCAAGAGTTTTTATCTTCTGCCCCATGTGAAGCCTCTGAGTTAGTTCATTTTCGTAAGCGGATAGGTGAATCAGGGATAGAATTGATTTTAAAGGAAAGCATTCGAATTAATGGAAATGATGGCGATGACGAAAATGTAAGCATTGATACAACCGTTCAGGAGAAAAACATTACATTTCCTACAGATAGCAAGTTGCATAAGAAAATTATTAAGAAGAGCCTTAAAATAGCAAAAGACGAACAACTTACTGTTCGTCAAACTTACACAAGAGTATTAAAAAAATTAAGTGTAGATCAACGCTTTCGGAACCATCCAAAAAACAAAGCAAAAGCACGAAAAGCTGATAAAAAGGTAAAAACAATTGCAGGGAGGTTAGTTCGTGAATTAGAACGAAATCTCAAAGCGGATTCTGTGCATCAAAAGGTAATTGTACTTTTTAAACAGGTTCTTCAGCAAGAGAGAAACAGTAAGAATAAAATTTATTCATTACATGAACCAATACAGTATGTATTTCTAAAGGGAAAGAGCATAAAAAGTTCGAGTTTGGCAATAAAGCATCATTCATTTACACCCAAAACACCGGTGTGATTATCGGAGCAATGGGTTTTAGGAACGAGTTTGACGGACACACCTTAGAACCAGCTTTAGAACAGGCTGAAAGAATGGTCGGTAAAGTGCCAAAAAAAGCTGCGGTGGATCGAGGCTATCGCGGAAAAATCAAAATAGGAGAAACTCAAATTCTAATACCAAAGCCCTTCAACAATAAAACACAAACAAAGTATCAGCAACAAAAACTAAAACAAGCACACACCACTAGAGCTGCAATCGAACCAGTGATAGGCCATCTTAAAACAGATCATCGTTTGGGCAGGAACTTTTACAAAGGTATTGTGGGGGACAATATCAATATTATGCTAGCTGCTGCTGCTTTTAATTTCAAAAGAATGATGAACAAATGGAAATCATCTTTTTGTTCTCTTTTTCAAAAACATATTGTCAAGTTTGAAAATATGTTTATAGAAATATTTATTATAAAATGGGGTTTTTAAGGCTCGACTAACTAAAGAAAGCCGAAATGACAATTAAAAATGTGATGATGTGATATAATTCCATTGAGCAAAGATATATAATTGAAAAGCCTGATTTTTTATTTAATCCATTTTGCCACTTCTTCCATACATCTGGCTTTATCTTTTAGCCAATAGGAATAGGGTAGGGGGAAAGTGGATAAACCTGCCCGATTGAGCATTTTGTAGCGTTCTAAAGTAAAAGATTCCTTAAACTCTCCAGGATAACCAATTAAATCAATGCCATAAGTTTTTTGTCCACAATTAAAAAGGATGTCAATAGATAAACCCGCTACAGGATGATTAATCCAGGTATGAAAGCTTTTGTTTTCAAGTTCAGTCTTTACTTCCTGGCAAAAAACATCATAAGAAACATTGCTCTTTTTTAAATAGGATGTACCATTTACAACCTGTTCAATATATTTTCGTACTAAAAAATCAGGATTTAGTTTTTTGTAATCAAATGAAGTGTAAATGTATTGCAATGATCTGGCACGAGTAATAGAAACATTAAAAACATCAGGTTTTTGAAAAAACCTGAATGCACTAAAATGAGAGTTGTCATCTAATGCAAAAGAAATCATCATTACATCTCTTTCTTCTCCTTGAAAGGAATGTGCTGTTCCTATCATGATTTTATGCTTTTGTATATCATTAAGTGTTAAAGCACTGCTTATTTTTGAAAAAACAAGATCAGCCTGAGCTCTGAAAGGAGAAAGTATGCCAATGGATTGACTGGCATTTATATCAAATTCTTTTTCTGTTCGCACAATATCCATTACATGTTGAACTATTTTTTCGGCTTCCTCAACATTAGATCCGTCTTTGTTTCTACTTCCCAAACACCCTATGTGAAATAAGGTTTCTTTTTGCTGTACCTCAGGTATTTCTTTCATGATCCTTAAAGAATTATTATAAAATTCTTTATTGCTGAAAGAAATTATTGGAGGGGCGCTTCTGTAATGTTCATCAAGAAAAAGTGTTTGGCTTTCTTGAATGTTTTCTGCTTCAATAAAATCAATTAAACTTTTATTTCTATAGTTGTATTTTTCAGGAGATACACCATTATTCTCATGCGCTATTTGATTTTGTCTGTCATTCGATAAAAAAGAGATATGTCTTAATTGTTTTGGGTCTCCAGCTATTACTACCCTTTTGCCTCTTTGAATTACAGGCAAGCAGCTGGAAATATCGCATTGCGTTGCCTCATCAATAATTACAAGGTCAAATAATTCTTTATGTAATGGCAGTACATCATAAATATCAGAGAATTTTACCAGCCAAATTGGAAAGGTTGTTAAAAGCTTTCTGAAATTTGTATTGTCAAAAAGTTCTTCTTTTTTTACACCAGTTCTAGAACGAATTCCATTTAAAAAGTTTTGTAATTCATTTTTGTGATTTGTTCGAGCAAAGGAAATTTGACGAATAAACCTTAAATTAATTAATGCAGAGGTAAGCCTGATTTTTTCATCCAGCATATCCTCCAGTTCTTTAATAATTACCCAATGGGGATTATTGCTTATGTTTCTCCAATGGATATATCTCCTATAAAATTTTGCTGATAAAGCTTTTGATTCGTTTCTGTATTTTAAAAATTTCCCATATCCTAATTCTGTATCTACTCTTGAGTTAAATTCTTTTTCTAAAACCGTAATTCTAGTGAGAGTTGCCTTTAATTCGAACTCAAGTTCCTTTATTTGTTCAGGATTATAACTATAATTGCCTATTCCTTTAATTATATCGGAAAGTCTGTTTTTAAGACCGCTTTTGTAATCTTTTCTTCCCGCACGGGTTAAAACGTTTTTAATAAACAGTTGCTCTTCAATCTTATCTCCAATTACGTCTACAGCGGTGTCGTTTTTTGATGCAATTAGTACAGATTTCCCTTTGCTCATGTGTTCGATTGCAAGGGTGGCCAAAGTAAATGATTTACCTGTTCCCGGAGGACCTATCACATAAGTAAGCTCATTGATAGAAGCTGATTGAATGATTTTTTCTTGAGAATCACTTAGTATTGCAGGAGTTAATCCCCTATAAAAGACGCTTGGTTTTTCAGAATGTTTTTCTCCCAAAAGAGAATTTAATGGACCGGAAAAATCCTGACTATTAGAAAGTTCAAGTAGTTCATTTAAAACACCGATTGTTTGAGTTGATTTTTTTATCACTCCAATTCCACTTGCAGGAATTATTGCAAAAGTGTTTTTATTTTTCAATTGGCTTATTTCTTTCTTTATTCTTTTTTCATCCATTAATTGAGGAAAAAAAGTAAGCTCAGAAGTTTCTATATCATTAAAATACTTTTGAAATATCCTGGAAATAATGCCAATTTCTTTGTATTCAAAAGGGCTTTCGGGTAACTCATTGTAGAAAAACTCATTCAATTTTTCTTCCACACCTGGCTTAACATTTAATAAAGAAAGAATGGAATGGTTAAACCTCCTTTTTGAAAAGTCAATTTGCAGGTAGTAAAAACTATTTTTTTCAATTATTACAGCGGGATAAAAAAACAAGGGGCTGCAAATTCTTTTTTCATTTGCAATAGAAGAATCACCATGTCCAACTAAAAATAAGGAACAATAGAATAATTCCTTTTCTTTTTGATAAATACTCAGTTTAGCAAGCACATCTTTTGCCTTGTCATCTGGAATTGGAATGTAAGGAAGAAAATCATTTATTAACTCTTCACTGCCGCTTATAATAATCCTGTTTTCCACTTTATTACTAAAGAAGTTCCACAGGGTCATTTCTCTGTTGTCAGCCCGGTAGCAGTCATGAAAATACTTAATGATATTATTAATGCCCACGGTATTTAATTACTTGGTTTTTTTCTTGGTGGATTTTACTGGTGTTTTTCTTGTGAGTATTTTCTTGTCCAGCAATTCAATTTTTGTTTCTAAATCTTTTAGTCTGTGTTCAATGCCATGATGAGTGTCAAAGTGCTTATTTAAAACAGCTGTTACTTTCCAAATTTCGTTTACTTGCAACAATTGCAGCTCAAGATCAGGTTCTTCACTATTATTGCTTTTAAAAACAAACTTCCTGTTTTTGTGCATTAGATTCCCTAAAGCCATTCCTTTTGAATGGAAAACAAAATATACCGAATTGTAAAGGATTGCCTCTTTTATCTTTTCTTTTTTAATTTTAGTGCAAAATATGATTTCCCCTAGTTTAAAATCAGACGTGTTGAAATGAAGATCGTTAGGAAGTTCAAAGGCAATGTCAGCAGTGAGCAAATGAGGCAGTATTTTTATTTTAGGAAGTGCCAAAGTGAAGTCTTTGTCTGATAGTTTACTTTGGTATTCTGTAAAGGCTAAGGTTTCAACTATTGGTATTTCTATTTCGGGAGATTCAATTCTTTTATTTAGTTCTGGATTAAAGATGTCAAACTGGTAAATTTCATTAATTGTGAGCTCCTTTGTAAGCAATTTTTCAACAGAGATACTAAAATAATTAGCAATTTCCAGAACGGAATCAATTTTTGGTTCTGCTCTGCCTTCTTCATAAGCACCTACCGAAGGCCTGGTTAAATTAAACAAGTCAGCAAAGGAAGCTTGACTCAACTTTTTCAGTGTTCTTATTTTCCTGATATTTCTTCCAATTAGCGTCATTTGGCGATTGTTAATAAATAAATGCTAAAAATATTAGTATATTCTAAAATTTTTAGTATTATTGCATAACAAACATAGTTTAAGTATATGGATATACCAAACTGGAATCTAAAATAAACAGATTATTGGTTTAGCCAAGACGAATTATTTTATATTTGTTCTTTTCTATGAAGTTAAAAATGCATTCGTTCTATTAAATAAAAAATGTTATGATTAATAATTTTCAGAAAGTGAGATCGTATATCCAGGAATTGGGATATCATATTTCAAAGGTTAATGAAAGTGAAGGAATTCTTGTTATCGAGGATGAGTCTTTCGCAATTAAGAACCTAGTAATAGGATGTGCTGATCCTATTCTTATAATGGAGCAATATATCTGTGAACTTCAAGGAGAGTCTGCTGCTATTTATAAGAGTTTGCTGAAAAAGAACAGAGATATAATACATGGAGCTTTTGTTCTGGATGAAACAGGACGCAAGGTGATTTTCAGAGACACGCTTCAGCTCGAAAGCCTTGATCTTAATGAACTTGAAGCATCAATAAATTCCCTCAGTCTATTGTTGACTGAGTTTTCTGATGAAATAATTAAATTTTCTAAATCAACGAAAGGAGAACTAAGCAATGAGTATATTTAAAAGACTATTTAAAATAGGTCAAGCAGAGGCGCATTCTGCAATTAATCACCTGGAAGATCCAATTAAAATTACCGAACAAGGTATTCGAGATTTAAAAGGGAATATTGATAAGAGCCTTCATGCCCTTGCTGAGGTGAAAGCCCTTGCAATTAGAGCTAAAAGTGATTTTGCAAACTATTCTGATAAGGCAGAAGATTATGAAAAAAAGGCAATGCTTTTGTTGCAACGTGCTAGTAAAGGCGAAATGGATTCTGCTGATTCTGACCGTTTGGCAAGTGAAGCACTGATCAAAAAAGAAGAAAATCTTGCTCATTCTAAACGTTGCAAGGAAGAGGAAGCAAAGTTTGAAAACTCTGTTGCTAATCTTGAGCAAAATATCAAAGCACTTAAATCAAATCTTAGTAAATGGGAGAATGAACTGAAGACTTTGACCGCAAGAGTTAAAGTAAGCAATGCCACTATGAATCTTAATAAGCAATTGGCTCAATTGGATGCTTCTGGTACAGTCGCTATGCTTGAGCGAATGAAAGACAAAGTAGTTCAGGATGAAGCTCTTTCTGAGGCATACGGAATGATTGCCAATGAAAGCAAAACGGTTGATGATGAAATCGATAAAGCCCTTGATAAGGGAAGAATTAATGATGCTGCATCTGCTCTTGCTGATCTTAAATCTAAAATGGGTTTAGAAGAAAGCAAATAATTTTTTAAAATTAGGTGTATAAAAGAGCTTAAATATTTTAAGCTCTTTTATTGCTCTTAATCAACAAATCCACTTTAATTTAAAAACATCAAATAATGAAAGAGTTATTCGACCTTTCTTTCTCCCTTGTCAATATTATTCCCACTACATTGCTCTCATTTGTGATTGTTTATTGGATAGCTGTGATTTTTGGAGCAATGGATATAAGTTTTATGGATTTCGACATTGATTTGAATGGAGAGGCAGGTGATTCTATTTCTTGGTTTAATTCCGCTTTGGCTTTTTTCAATCTTGGAAGAGTGCCAATAATGGTATTTCTAAGTTTTTTTGCACTCCCATTTTGGATCATATCTGTCATTTTTAATGGCTTGTTCGGCAATGTTTGGATTGTACTCTCTTTTCTATTTCTAATACCTTCAATTATAGCAAGTCTGTTTGTTTCAAAGTTTGCAACTTATCCTTTTGTTAAACTATTTGCCCATCTTGAAAAAGATTTTGATTCCAATGATGAAATGGTCGGAAAAGTTTGTACCTTAATGCTACCTTTAAAAGAGAAGCTTCTTGGACAGGCAAATGTTAATATAGAAGGTTCACAATATCTATTGAATGTAAAAACAGAATCAGGTCAATCATTAGAAAGAGGAAGCTCTGCACTTATTATTGAATACCGGAAAAATGAAAAGCTCTACATTGTGGAGGCTTATGAACACCCAAATTTATAATTTAATATAAACTTTAATTTAAATTTCTATGAGTGAATTATTATCAAATATCACTTTTGTATCCGTGGCTATTATAGTAGGGATATTTTTTGGTATTATTATTATCCTTTCCAAGTGGTACCATAAAGCCACCCAGGGTGTTGCATTAGTTCGTACTGGTGTTGGAGGAACTAAGGTTTCTTTCTCAGGAATCATTGTTATTCCTGTTCTTCATAGGTTGGAAGTAATGGATATTTCTTTAAAGACAATCAATATTTCAAGGATTGGAAAAGATGGACTTATTTGCCAGGACAATTTAAGAGCGGATATTAAAGTAGCATTTTTTGTAAGAGTGAATAAAACAAAAGAGGATGTTGTTGCTGTTGCTCAAACAATCGGTTGTGTAAGAGCTTCTGATCAGGATGCTCTGATTCAGCTTTTTGATGCTAAGTTTTCTGAAGCACTAAAAACTGTTGGTAAACAATTCGACTTTGTTGAACTGTATAATTCAAGAGTTGAATTTAAACAGCAAATTCTGCAGATCATAGGTACTGATTTAAATGGTTTTGTGCTGGATGATGCAGCTATTGATTACCTTGAGCAAACGCTTTTAGAATTCATGAACATTCAGAATATTCTTGATGCTGAGGGTATAAAGAAAATCACGGACCTTACATCTAAACAAAAGGTTCAGGCAAATTTGATTATTAGGGATACAGAAAAAACAATTAAAAAACAGGATGTTGAAGCCCGAGAAGCAATACTTGAATTGGAAAGGCAACTCTCAGAAACTGAAGAGAAACAAAAACGAGAAGTAGCATCAATTGTAGCGCGAGAAGAAGCTGAAATATGCAAAGTGCAGGAAGAGGAAAGACAGAAATCTCAAAAAGCGAGAATAGCAGCTGATGAAGAAATTGATGTTGCCCAGCAGAACAAGGAAAGACAAGTAATTGTTGCCGAAAAAAACAAAGAACGCACCGAAGCAATTGAAATTGAAAGAGTAGAAAAGGACCGTGCTTTAGAGTCTGTGGAAAGGGAAAGAATTGTTACACTTGCTGAAATTGAAAAAGAAAAAGCAATAGAGGTAGAAAAAAAGAACATACAGGATGTAATCAGAGAAAGGGTTACAATTGAAAAGAGCGTTGTGGAGGAAGAAGAAAAAATTAAGGATACTAGAGCATTTGCTGAGGCGAAAAGACAAAAAATTGTTGCTATTACTAAAGCTG
Organism: Bacteroidota bacterium; assembly: GCA_030856445.1. GTDB lineage: Bacteria > Bacteroidota > Bacteroidia > JACCXN01 > JACCXN01 > JACCXN01. Next base: position 6,445 of record JALYPI010000183.1, on the reverse strand, counting down.
AGGAATTAGCTGAAGAATCATTGGTTCAGGAAATTAAAGCTGCGGAATCAGCTACAAATGCTTCTGAATTTAAAGCCAAGCAATTGCTTATTGAAGCTGAGGCTGAACAAGCCTCTGCTATACAAAAAGGAGAAGCAATTAAAATTCTTGCCCAAGCAACTATTGTTAGAAATGCGGCTCCAGGAATTGCAGAAGCACAGATAACTGAAGCCAAAGCTGTTGCTAGGGAAAAAGAAGGTGCTGTTGAAGCGCACATTATCTATCAAAAACTTTCTGCTGAGGCAAAAGGTATCGATGAAAAAGCAATTGCAATGGGTAAGCTTGATGCATTGAGCAAAGACCATGAAGAATTCAGGTTGACCCTGGAGAAAGAAAAAGAAGTACAGCTTGCAGAAATAAACATCCAGGCCGAAATTGCACATGCTCAGGCTGCCGTGCTTTCTGAAGCCCTTAAAAATGCCAAAATTGATATTGTTGGTGGTGATGCTGTGTTTTTTGATAAAATAGTTGGGGCTATTTCCAATGGTAAATCTGTGGACAGGTTTGTGAACAACAGTGATGTTCTTACAAATGTAAAAGACCAGCTGCTGGAGAAAAACGGCATTCCTTTGAAAGACAACATCAAAAACCTTATTCAGGAATTCGGTGTTAGTTCAGAAGACATAAAAAACCTGACTATTTCTACCTTGCTATTCCAATTGATGGGCAATGCAGGTTCAGACAAAAGAAAAGAAACCATTACAAAATTAATAGACGCTGTAAAAAATGCAGGCTTAGCTGATAAATCAGTAGGCAGTTTATTGAAATAATAGTTTTTAATTTACTCAGAGATTAATAAAGGAGATGATTTTATAAGATCTTCTCCTTTATTAATTTTAGGGCTAAGATATAATTTACATCACCATAACAATTTTCTATGGCTGAACAAGAAGCACAATCCGAAATAAAATTAGAAAGCGGCACATACGAGATTGTCCGTAACAGACTGGCTAACCATGGAAATGAACTCAGGTCCAGGTTAGACAAGCTTAATGCCGCCCGTAAAAAAATTTTTGGATCGATTGAAACCAAATTGATTGCTACTGACAGGGTAACCACAGAACATAATTGTGTGGCAAGGGATATGGTGCCTATTGGCTCACTTTTTCTTTTTGGATATAACGTAAACTTAGGCCTAAAAACAGAAATTGAACTTTCTGATGTTTTTAGTGTTTACAACTATTCTGATCATACTTTTCACGTTCAGAATAATGATTTAATTACTGACACAACCTTTATACATGATTTTAAAAATCTATATAAATATTACCGGGAATCAAAATTTGCAAAGTTTGCACTGATTGATAAAAACCTGTTTATGATTTTCCAGGTTGGAAAAAGTATTACAGACATTAAGACTTTTAAATGGGTTATTTCCGGAGACAAATTGGTTTATGCAGGAAACAGAGGCGATTCAGAATTTGTTTATCCCGATCAGCATGAATTTCTTTGGACTAAAACAGGAAGAGAGCAGCAAAGAAAGGGAATTCATCCTCATGTATCCATTGAAGATAAGGTATTCGTTGAAACTGTCGGTGGGGATTTGACAATCAAAATTGAAGATAACACCGAATCAGGACAGGGTGTTTTTTCTGAACCAGTTAAAAACAAAGACCAAACTCTTGATGATTCCGAAATCTTTTATGCATTAGTAGGCAATCTCGTAGTCTTAAAAATTAGGCCCTACCAAGAAAATGAGTATCGCTATATTGTATACAATGAAAAAATTCAAACAGCACTTCGCATAGATGCTTTAGAAGATTCATGCGTTCTTTTGCCGGATGACCAAGGTATAATTTTCTCAAGGGGTTATTACCTTCAAACAGGTGAGTTTAAGTTGTTTGAAAACCAGCAAGAGAACATGCTTTTTGAAAAACGAATTACCTCCCCAAATGGAGAGGATTTTCTTTATGTTTTTTACAATAGAAATTCAGGCCTTTATAATTTATTAAAGTACAACATAATTGAACAAAAGGTTGAAACACCTATTCTTTGTCATGGGTTCTCTATTTTTGACAATGGAGAATTATGCCAGTTCCGTTCAGATGAAGGGGCAAGGAAACATCATTCTATACAAATTTGGCAAACCCCTTTTTTATGTCATGATTTGCTTCAACCCATCACCAATGACTCTTTTATCTTTAAAATTGGAAACAAAGATATTGTAAGGGCAATGGCCGAGAGTAACGAAATTATCTCCCTTTTAAATAAAGGCGATTCTTATTCCAATCTTTATGTTGACCTAGTAAGAAGGACAGTTGATATTATTGATTCTTATCACTGGCTAAATAACAAAGAGGTTTATAATTTAAATGAACCTCTTTCAGAAATCAAGCAATCTGCTTCCTCTGCCATTGAAGAATTTGAAAAAGTATTAAGAATAAAGAAAAACACCAGGGAAGAAGTTAAACGAGTATCAGAAAAAGCCACTAAGCTTATTCACGAGTTAAAGGTTCAGAAACCTCAGATAATTGACGATTTTGTAAAACTGGTTTCACAAGTAAGGATTATAAGGGGAGAAATAATTTCCCTTAAAGAATTGCGATATGTTGATTTGACTACAGTGGAAGAGTATGAAAACTCCATAGTCACTTTAGGTGAGGATTTTTCTCAAATGTGTGTAAAGTTTCTTTTGCAGGATACTGCACTTAATTCCTATGAAAAAGCGGTAGGAAAACTTAAAGAGGAAGTAGAGAAACTTGAAAAAGTGGCTGAGGCAAACAAACTGGAAAAGCAAATAACTGCTATTTCTCAGGAGTTGGAAATGTTAATTGAAACAGTCAGCAATTTAAAGATTGAAGACGTTACTCAAAAGACAAGTATTATCGATAATATTTCTGTTGTTTACTCCAGTTTTAATCAAATTACTGCAGCCTTAAAAAACAGACGCAAAACCCTTTCAGGGCAGGAGGGAAGGGCCGAATTCAATGCCCAGGTCAAATTGCTTGGCCAGTCTATTTCTAATTATTTAGATATATGCGAAACGCCTGAGAAATGCGATGAATATCTTACTAAACTTATGGTTCAGATTGAAGAACTAGAAGGGAAGTTTTCGGATTTTGACGAATTTATAGAAGCGATTTCAATAAAAAGAGAAGAAGTTTACAATGCTTTTGAATCAAAAAAATTAAACCTTCAGGAAGTCAGAAATAAACGTTCAGGCGCGATTCATCAAAGTGCAAGCAGGATTATCAACGGGATAAAAAACCGGATCACTGAGTTTAAAACGGTTAGCGAAATAAACGGGTATTTTGCTTCTGATTTAATGGTTGACAAGGTTAGAGATATTGTTAAACAGCTAATTGAAATGGGGGATTCTGTGAAAGCAGATGATATTCAAAGTAAATTAAAAACAGCAAGAGAGGAAAGTGTAAGACAACTCTCTGATCGTAGTGAGCTGTTTAAGGATGGTGATAATGTTATCTCTTTAGGCAAACATAAATTTCTTGTCAACACTCAGCCCTTCGACCTTACCATGGTCAACAGGGATGATGAAATGTTTTTCCATCTAACTGGGACAAACTTTTTTGAAAAGATAGTAGATGAGGAATTTATCAAAACAAAAGATGTTTGGGATCAGCTTTTAGTATCGGAAAACAAGCAGGTGTATCGTGGAGAGTATTTGGCGTATAACATTTACAAAGCAGCAAATTCTAAAATAGCCATACCTGGAATTCCGACTTTGCTGGATCTTCAAAAATTTACTGATGCTGAACTTCTGGATTATATTCAGAAGAATATGTCACAGAAATACAGTGAAGGATACATCAAAGGTGTTCACGATACCGATGTTTTGATTATTTTAAAGACATTGCTCCATTTTTCTGGTGCAGCGGACCTCTTAAAATTCTCCTCTGTTTCCAGGGCTTGTGCTATGTTTTACTGGAATGTTTTTGAAACAGAAGAAAAAAAGACAGAATGGGATAACAGGCTAAAAGGAGTTGGGTTAATTCTTTCTGTTTTCCCAGAAACAACCGCTTTTTCAGAGATTATTGGGGAATTGGAAACAGATATCAGCGTGTTTTTAAATCAAACCAAATTATTTGATGCATTTAATTTAAACGAAGCAGCAGAATACCTTTTTTATGAACGCATAAGAGGGAATGATTTTATTATCGATAAAGAGTCTGCATCATTGTACAATGAGTTTATATTGTTGCTTAAGAAAAAGGATCAGGAAAATAATTTTGAAAATTCTTTAAATTCACTTTCAAATAATCCAATTGCTAAATTTCATTTAGCGAAAAAATGGCTTCAGGCTTTTACCGAAAAATCTAATCAGAAAAACTGGATAGATTACCTGGATGAAACAGCTGTGCTATTGATTACGCATTCTTTTAAGGCCGAAAAGGTCATTAATTTTACTTTAAAAGTGGAACTAAATGGCTTCAACGGTTCTCATAATTTAATTGAAGAAGGCAAATATATCCTTGATTACAATTCTTTTGTGCTCAGGTTAAAACGCTATGAAGGAGAAGTAGTGCCTCAATTCGAGAAATCACTGGAAGTGAAAAAACGATTGGTTCAGAAATATAGGGAAGAACTTAGGTTAAATGAATTTAAACCTTCTGTGCTTACCTCTTTTGTTAGAAATCAATTAATAAATCAGGTATACCTGCCACTTATAGGTAACAACCTTGCCAAGCAGATAGGAACGGCAGGAGAAAATAAGCGTACCGATTTAATGGGTATGTTATTGATTATTTCTCCTCCAGGATATGGAAAAACTACTCTTGTTGAATATATAGCCAATCGATTGGGTTTAATTTATGTAAAGATTAATGGTCCTGCTTTAGGGAACTCTGTAATCTCTCTTGACCCGGAGCAAGCACCCAATATTAATGCAGCCGAGGAGCTCAAAAAACTTAATCTTGCTTTGGAAATGGGCGATAACATTATGCTTTATATTGATGATATCCAGCACTGTAATCCTGAGTTTTTACAAAAATTCATTTCTTTGTGTGATGGGCAAAGAAAAATAGAAGGGGTATTCAAAGGCAAGAGTAAGACCTATGATTTAAGGGGAAAGAAAGTTTGTGTGGTAATGGCAGGAAATCCTTATACCGAAAGTGGAGACAAATTCAGAATTCCGGATATGCTTGCCAACAGAGCAGATATTTATAATTTAGGAGATGTTATTGGTGATTCGCTGGATGCCTTTAAATTAAGTTTTGTGGAAAACAGCTTAACGTCTAATCCGGTACTAAGTAACCTTGCTCAAAAAAGCAGAAAAGATGTATATGCCTTTGTTAAAATAGCCGAAACAGGCAATCGTGAAGGCATTGATTTTGAAGCAGTACATTCTCCTGAAGAAGCCAACGATTATATTGAGATATTAAAGAAAATGCTCTATGCCAGGGATATATTATTGAAAGTAAACGAAGAGTATATTTATTCTGCCGCCCAGGCAGAAGAATATAGGGTAGAGCCGCAATTTAAGCTTCAGGGTTCATACAGAAATATGAACAAGGTAGCAGAAAAGCTAATGCCAGTAATGAACGAGCAGGAATTAAAAACAATGATCCTCTCCCATTATGAAAATGAATCACAAACTCTCACCACTGGGGCAGAGGCCAACATGTTAAAGTTTAAAGACATGTTCGGATTTGTTTCAACCACTGAAAAAGCAAGATGGGAAGAAATTAAAGAAACCTTCAGACGAAACCATAAACTTAAAGGAGTTGGAGGAGACAACCAAACCGCCCAAGTGCTTTTACAAATGGAAAGCATAAGCCAGAATTTATTTGGAATTAAAAGTGCGATAAAAGGGGGGGAGAAGGAGAAGTAGTGACCTTGGAAATCAAAAGGTATTTTATCAATGAATAACTAAGAAAAATTAACTTTAAGCAATGCTTCATTCTTGTTGCTTTCCTGCAATGAGGAAAAAGCAGATTTGGTTCGTCTTACCGGGGGGATGTAAAACACGTTTTGTCGGTTTTTATCTGGTAAAAAACATCCAAAACGTTATGTTTTACTCAGTTTTTGTATTTTTTTGATTTTGATGAAGAATGATAAGATATGATTAAAACCAAGGTGAAAACCCACCTGTTTTTCCACCCTTTTTGAGGATCCCTTTTTAGGACTACGGCTGATTTTTTCTAAAATTAGTTCACCTGTTTCTTCTATTATTTTCACATGTTTTCCTACTGAATTGAAAAAGACCCTTTAGGTATAATGCTTTTTTGCTATCTTTTTTTAAAACTGTGTTTTAAAGAATATTTCTTTTATTTAGAATTTTTTAAAAAGGAACTCTTAGACTTTATTTGCTAAATAAAATCCTTTGGTATAGGCGTTTAGGTCGCAAAGTTTTATAATTTTGCGAAATGGAAGATAATAAATTTTCAGGTGTGAATTCAATAACTTTTCATCAGCGATTCAAAACAGAAGAAGATTGTTTGGAGTATCT
>JALYPI010000123.1 GCA_030856445.1 Bacteroidota bacterium | reverse complement strand
GTATTCCCCAGAGAAGGGATTGCTATTGCTCCTGGCCAGGTATGACCTCCAGAATCCACTCTGAACAATACAACCTCACTGTTGTTGTTGCAGGGCCCGTAATAATATTTTTTAACTGTTGAACCCTCATTTACTACATCTGGTAGATTGGTAATAACTGGTGTAGTTGGACAATTATTTTTTTGAACCCAAAAGTCCATTGTGGAATTTACTGAAGTGCTCCAGGAGCTTCCGTTGTAAGGTACAGTAGTATCATCAGTACCATGAATTTGCAAAACAGGCACTTGCTTTTGCTGTTGACAATTTGAAGGAAGTTGGGTAGACATTAAACCTGTTACAGAAGCGATGGCTGCAATCCTTTCATGCAGTTCACAAGCTAGCCTGTAGCTCATAAAACCGCCCATTGACATACCACAGGAATAAACTCTTTGCATGTCAACATTGTAATTTGCTGAAACAGTATCAATAAGGGCAGAAATAAAACCAACGTCATTGGTGCCTGAATTATATGGAACATTAAATCCACTATTCCATGTGTTACTTATTCCATCAGGATAAACTACTATAAAATTAGCAGTGTCTGCGATCAGATTCATTCCAGAATAGGGTTCTTGCTGGCTTGCACTTGATCCGTTTCCGTGTAGGTTAAATACAAGTGGATGTTCATTTGCTGAATTATAACCAGAAGGTATAAATATTCTATAGCTTCTTACAGCACCTTCAAATGTGAAGCTTTTAACAGTTGTTTGGCAATGAACAGAAATTGCTGAAAATAGAATAGAAAGTAGGGTTATAGTTCTCATAATTAAAAGTTTTTAGGTAGGCTAAATTTACCATTTTTATCTATACTTACAACAATAATGTTTTCTATGGCACTAGTATTTAAAGGTCCATATATATGAGGAAATATTTTGCCTCTTTTTACAGCCATTTCCATTTTTATTTCTGGCTCAACTTTAGAAGCGTCAATGCTTAATACCAGAATATTTTTTTCGTTTTTATAATGCAGATTAGCGGTTTCTTCAAAATCCTCGGGTGAAGAACAATGGATAAAGCCCTCTGTTTTTAAGGATTCAGTATTATATACTCCTGACATTTTCGCTTTTTCCCAGTTTTCCTGATCAGCGATATGAAGGATTTTTGCATTGTTTTTAGATTTATTCCAGGTTTTGTAAATATCCTGTTGCTCAGGCCGGTCAAGAGGTATTTCTCTTAAAGGCTCACAAGGCTTAAGGCTTTCATAACAATCTGTTGGTAATTGCTGGTATAATTCTGTTCCTTTGGTTTTCCAGGCAATCATTTTATCACTTACTTCCTTTATTATTTTGGCCGGATTGCCAACAACTACCTTTCTTTCTGGTATTTTCATGTCAGCAGGAACAAAGCATAATGCGCCAACTATGCAATTGTCTCCTATTTCAGCATTGTCCATAACCACGGCATTCATTCCTATAAGTGAATTTTTTCCAATAGTTGCTCCATGTATGATTGCTCCATGTCCTATGTGGGCAGCTTCATTCAAAACAACAGTAACACCAGGAAACATATGAATTGTACAATTTTCCTGAACATTACAGCCATCCTTAATAATTATTTGTCCCCAGTCTCCACGAATTGCTGCTCCCGGTCCAATGTAAACATTCTTGCCAATTATAACATTACCCGTTACAGTTGCCTGAGGATGCACAAAAGCTGAAATATCTACTACTGGTTTATACCCGTTAAACTCGTATATCATTTTTATAATTTATATAAAATTAATCATTCATATATTTTTTCCACCAATATTGAAACACCAATAAAGCCCAGATGTTGGCCACAGCATCACCAGGGTCAGAAGAATTAAGCTTTTTCACTAATTTATTTACTGCAATTGGATTGAAAATCTTTTGCTCTCGAATAAAATTTTCTTCTAATAACTCATTCTCAATCAAATTTTTCAAATCAGTTCTCATCCACTTTAAAAGAGGTACTTCAAATCCTTTTTTAGGTCTGTTGTAAACTTCTTCAGGTAAAAGTGGTTTAAAAGCATCTTGCAAAACCCGCTTTTTCATTGCATCATTAATTTTAAAGGAAGAAGGAAGTGAAAAGGCAAAGTTAACCACCCTGTAATCTAAAAAGGGAGACCTTACTTCTAAGCTATTAGCCATTGACATCATATCTACCTTTACAAGCATGTCATTTGGCAATACTAATTTGGCATCAGTATAAAGTACTTCATTAAAATCTCCCTTTTCATTTATATACTTTAGAACTTTATTCTTTCTTTCAAAATATATTTTCCTTTGCTCATCATTTAAGGCAAATAAATGGTCTGCCGATTTCTCATCCATCAAACTTGCCCACTGCCAATACCTGTCTTTTCTTGAAAGTTTCAGTCCTTTACTGAATTTTTCCAGCTGTCTTACCTTGTTTGAAAAAGCAGAGTTGCGTGATTTTGGAAGCCTTTCCCACAAAGGAGCTCCCACCTTTACTAAAAAGGAAGACAAACCTTTTTGCATGGCTTTATGTTCTGCATAATGTTTATGATAACCAGCAAAAACCTCATCAGCTCCATCTCCTGATAAAGCTACACTAACATGTTTTCTTGTAAGATGACTTAAGATATATACATTTAATGCGGATGAATCAGCAAAAGGCTCATCCATATAGTCAAGGGCATCAAAAAGATGAGTATAAAGATCATCATTGCTCAATGAAAATAAGGTGTGATTTGTTTTGTATTTATTAGCCACAAGTTCTGCATAATGACTCTCATCAAACATTGGTTCATCTTTAAAACCAATGGAAAATGTATTTAGTTGTTTTGTATGTTTGCTGGCAAGGGCTGTAACAATAGAGGAGTCGATACCTCCGCTTAAAAAAGCACCAAGGGGAACATCTGCAATCATTCTTTTTTTTACTGCATCATCTAATAAAGTAACTAATTGTGATTTTGCATCCTGGTAATTTATAGTTTGGTTTTCTTCTTTTGGTATTGTATAATAATTTGTAAAAGATACTTTATCGTATTTTATAAAAATATAATTCCCCGGTTCTAGTTTATTAATGTTTTTAAAAATAGAATGTGGAGCAGGTATATAATTTAACTGAAAATAGGTATATAAAGAAGCCGGATCTATTTCCTTTTTTATTCCAAAAGCCATTAAGGCTTTCATTTCAGAGGCAAATAGTAAATGATTTTGATCAAGAAAATAATAAAGAGGTTTTACTCCCATACGATCTCTTGCTATAAACAAGGAATCTTCAATATTATCATAAATGGCAAAGGCAAAAAAGCCATTGATTTTGTCAAGACATTTTTCTCCTTCTGAAATATATAAATAAAGTAAAACCTCTGTATCGGTGCCAGATGTAAATGAAACTCCCTGGTGTAATAATTTTTCTTTATGCTCCTGAAAGTTAAAAAATTCACCATTAAATACGATTGTATATCTTCCGGAAACATCTGTAAAAGGTTGGGAACCTGCTTCTGAAGTATCAATTATGGATAAACGGGTGTGGCCAAGTATAACTTTATTATGACTATAAACACCAAATCCGTCAGGCCCCCTTTTGGAAAGGGCAAAAACAGCAGAATTAATCTTGTTTAAGAGATTCTCATCTTCAGTTTTAGAATTAAATGCATAAACTCCTGTAATGCCGCACATTTTATAAGTATTCCCTGCGAATTTACAATTTTAGAATTTTACATCCGTTGAAATCCTTATTTTATTTTAATTTTATAAGATTTTAAAACCTTTTATGCGTGAATAAATTTTATAGAACTTTTTTTATTTTCCTTTTTGCTTTGGGTCATATTTTCGCTCAGCAGGATAATAATCAAAAGAACAAAGCATTACAGCAAATAATTAATAAAACTGCTGCGGATAAGGATTTAAAAAATGGATCTTTTGGTTTTTACGCAGTAGATACAAAAACAGGGGAGCTTATTGCGGAATACAATAGCAATCAAAGCCTTATTCCTGCCTCAACAATGAAAGCTGTAACAACTGCAGCTAGTCTTGAACTCTTTGGAAGTAAGCATCAGTTTAAAACCACAATTGAATATGATGGTTACATTGATTCAAATTGCACTTTGCAAGGCAATTTATATATAAAAGGGGGCGGTGATCCTTCCCTGGGTTCTTCCTATTTATTTAGTAAAACACTTAAATTGGAATTTTTAAAAAATTGGACTCAAGCTGTTTTGTCTTTAGGTATTTATTCAATAAATGGTTCAATTATAGCAGATGATAGAATTTTCTCTTCAGAAATGATACCATCCACATGGACTTGGGGAGATATTGGGAATTATTATGGTGCTGGGGCAAGTGGTTTATCTATTTTCGATAATATATTTGAAATTGAATTTATAAGTGGAAAAATAGGGGATTTGGTAGTTGTAAAAAATATTTTTCCGCCCATTCCTTATATGCAGATGAAAATTGAAGTGAAAGCCAGTGGAGTAAATTCTGATAATTCTATTATTTATGGTGCTCCGGATTCACCTAATAGAAGGATAAAAGGAGAAATTCCCTCAGGAAGAAGTTCTTATACTGTTAAAGGAGCTATTCCTACGCCACCTTTATTGGCAGCTTATGCTTTTGATGAAATACTGAAAAAAAATGGTTTTCAGATATCTGGAGAGCCTAGTGTTATAAGCAGAATTAATACAAAAAATATAAAACAAAACCGAAAAACGATTGTTGAATTTTATTCCCCCTTTTTAGAAGAAATCATTTATTGGACAAATTTGAAGAGTATAAACCCATTTGCTGAACACCTTCTAAATCACATTGGCCTTTTACAACTCAAATCCGGAGATAATAATGCTGGTGTGAAAGCACTTACAGATTTTTGGCATTCAAAAGGGATTGATACTCAGGGGATGTTTATTGCAGATGGAAGTGGACTTTCCAGAGCAAATGGTATTACAGCTAAACAAATGGCAGAAATAATGAAATATATGGCTAGTTCTTATCAATTTGAATCCTTTTATAATTCACTTGCCATTGCAGGTAAAAGTGGTTCCATTGCTAATTTATGTCAAGGAACCTCTGCAAATAATAATTTAAGGGCTAAAAGTGGTTATATAAACAGGGTTAGAAGTTATACCGGTTATGTTCATAATAAAAGTGGGAATCTTGTCGCTTTTTCAATGATAGCCAACAATTATACCTGTACACCTTCAGAAATGAAAAACAAACTGGAGAAAATAATGATCTCCATGGCTGAAAGTTATTGTGAATAAGAATAAAATCCAATAAAAAAGGCGCTATTTATGCGCCTTTTTTATTGGATTTTATTAATAATTATAAATGAATTACCTCTCCATAAGCAACAGCCGCAGCTTCCATAATTGCTTCACTCATTGTAGGGTGAGGATGTACGGCTTTAACCAATTCCATCCCTGTAGTTTCAAGTTTTCTTGCTACAACAATCTCGGCAATCATTTCAGTTACATTAGCTCCTATCATATGAGCTCCTAATAACTCACCATATTTGGCATCAAAAATAAGTTTGATAAAACCATCCTTACTCCCGGCAGCTGATGCTTTACCTGAGGCAGAATAAGGGAATTTACCGATTTTTAATTCATGTCCAGCTTCTTTGGCTTCTTTTTCCGTAAATCCTACAGATGCAACCTCTGGTGAACAATAAGTACACGCTGGAATGTTTTTGTAATCCAAAGGTTCAGGAGAATGACCTGCTATTTTTTCTACGCAAATAATTCCTTCCGCACTTGCAACATGAGCAAGAGCTTGCCCGCCTACACAGTCCCCAATTGCATATATTCCTGGGATATTGGTTTGATAAAATTCATCAACAATTATTTTTCCTTTATCTGTAACCACTCCAGTATCTTCAAGGCCAATGCCTTCTATATTTGTGGTAATTCCAACGGCAGAAAGAACAATATCACATTCAATAATTTCTTCTCCTTTTTTTGTTTTAACTATTACCTTACATCCTTTTCCTGATGTATCAACTGATTCAACACTTGATTCAGTCATAACTTCCATGCCTATTTTCTTGAAAGATTTTAAAAGTTGTTTTGACACATCTTCATCTTCAAGAGGAATAATATTAGGTAAATATTCAACAAGAGTAACTTTTGTTCCTAAAGTCTGATAAAAATAAGCGAATTCAGAGCCTATTGCTCCTGAACCAACTACTACCATAGATTTAGGTTTTTCTGGTAATACCATTGCTTCACGGTAACCAATTACTTTTTTTCCATCTTGTTTAAGATTAGGAAGTTCTCTGGAACGAGCTCCCACTGCCAACATAATGCTTTTAGCAGAATATACAGTTTCTTTCCCGTTCTCATCTTTTACACTTACGCTTTTGCCTTGAAGTTTGCCAAAACCTTTAATAACTTCAATTTTATTCTTTTTCATCAAAAACTGGATTCCTTTGCTCATCCCATCTGCCACATCGCGGCTTCTTTTTATCATTGCACCGAAATCAGCATCAAAACCATTTACTTTAATCCCATAATCAGAGGCATGAGTGATATATTCAAATACCTGAGCGCTTTTTAATAACGCTTTAGTTGGAATACAACCCCAGTTTAAACAAATTCCTCCTAATTCAGCTTTTTCTACAACAGCTGTTTTAAGCCCTAATTGAGAAGCTCTAATGGCGGCAACATAACCACCGGGGCCAGTTCCTATTACTATTAAGTCAAAATTCATAATGTCTATGTGATTTTTTGTTTTTATTATTTGCGAAAATAGCAAAAAATGTAAAGCACCATAATTAAAATTTTTTTCATAAATTGCCAAATGTAATTTTTCGACTCATTGAGTTTATCCGTATAAATCTATTTTTTAAAAAATTTTTTATGAAGACAATTTTTACTTTTATTACCCTTTTTCTACTGTTTTTTACTTCTTCTTCTTATTCACAATCAATTGAATGTGGTACAGAAACACCTTTGGATATTGGATTAAGAATGCAAGAGTACCATCAGAATAAAATGAATCTTAACAGAAGTTCATCAACTATGCTTTTTCCCATTAAGGCTCATATTATTCGTACCTCTGCTGGAGGAGGTGGTTTAACTGATGCTCAATTATATGCTGCTATAGATATTATGAATGATTATTACATAAATTCCAATATGCAGTTTTACCTATGTGATGGAATAAATTATATTCATGATTCTAATTTTTATAATTTTGATAAAGCAGATGAGTCTACTTTAGCTTCATTACATGAGGTTTCTGGTCTAATTAATATTTACTTTGCCAATTCGGTTACTTCCAATGGTTCAGCACTTTGTGGTTATGCATATTATCCTGGTGGACCAGATAGAATCCTTATGGCCAATTCATGTGCTGTAAATGGTTCTACTTTATCTCATGAAATGGGTCATTTCTTTTATCTGGTACATACACATGGAGGATCTAATACAAATCTAACATCTGAACTGGTTAATGGTTCTAATTGTTCCTCAGCAGGTGATTATCTATGCGATACTCAAGCAGATCCAATGTTGTCAAACTCAAATGTTTCTACACAATGTAACTATACAGGAACAACAGTAGATGCCAATGGAGATTTATTTGTTCCAAACCCTACAAATATTATGTCTTATTCAAGAAAAACATGCAGAACTCTTTTTACCCAGGATCAATATGATAGAATAGAATACACAGCTACTTTTGATAGAAATTATTTTGCCTGTTCAACTGTAAATGTTGTTACATCCACTGTTAATACTCAACTATGTGTGGAAAATGCATTTAGTGTGAATTACCAGGTATCTAATAATTTAAATCCGGGTAATGAATTTACTGCAGAATTATCCAATTCTTTTGGTAATTTTTCTAATCCTTCTGTTATTGGCTCCCTTCAAAGTACTACTTCAGGTACAATTAGTGCTATTATTCCTGCTTCAGTTAGTTCTGGCTCAGGTTATAGAATAAGAATAGTATCTTCTGACCCTCCAGTAACTGGAAGCGATAATGGTTCAAATATTACAGTTATTGATGAAGCCCCAGTTGTTTTCCTTTCTAATTTTCCTTTTTCCTGTGTAGACGATAATTCATATAACCTTACGGGAGGAACACCCTCAGGTGGTACCTATTCAGGTAATGGTGTTAGCAATGGGGTTTTTGACCCAAATACTGCTGGTACAGGTTTACACACTATAAGTTATACAGTCACGAATGCATGTTCAACCGTTACAGCATCAAAAACATTAAATGTTGATGTGTGTTCTGGAATTGCTTCCTATTCCAATTTGTCAAAAATTGAAATTATTCCAAATCCAGCAAAAGAAAATGTGACTATTAAATTAAACACATTAGATATCAAAGGAGTTTCTATTGAAATTATTAGTATACACGGAGAGTTATTGTTCTCTGATTATATTCATCAAATAGGACAAGTAGATTATAAAAAAGAAATTAACTTAACTGGTTTTTCAAAAGGAGTGTATTTTGTTAAATTCACTAATATGGAAACTCAAACAACAAAAAAACTGCTGATAAATTAATTTCTCGAAATAAAATGGCTGTTTAATCTGGTATTATTATTTCCTAATAAAATAAAAATACCAGTTTCAGCATAATCCACTTAGCGATTCCAATGATATATAAATTTTCTTATGAAGCTGCTCATCAACAATTTATTGATATTGAATTTATTGTAGATAATATAGAAACTGATGAACTACTTTTGCAATTGCCCTCATGGAGACCTGGAAGATATGAATTAACCAATTTTGCCAAGAATATCAGAAAGTGGGAGGCATATGATAAGGAAAATAATTCCTTATTATTTCAAAAGCTTAACAAGGATTTATGGCAAGTAAATACTAAAGGTGTTTCTTCTGTTATTATAAAGTACAGTTATTATGCTGCGGAATTAAATGCAGGTTCTACCTGGCTTGATGAGAATCAAATCTATGTAAATCCTGTAAATTGCTGTCTTTATGTGCCTGGCAGAATGGATGAGCAATGCATTGTGAAATTACAAATTCCAGAGAATTATAAAATTGCAACAGGTTTATCCAAGGTTGACAGAACTACTTTAACAGCTTCTAACTTTCAACAATTAGCAGATGGTCCATTTGTAGCATCAGCTTCATTAAAACATAATTATTTTGTTTATGAAGGCATTGAATTTAATATTTGGATACAAGGGATGAATAATCCTGATTGGTCTAAGTTATTAAGTGATTTTTTCATCTTTATTAATGAACAGTACTTATTATTTAAAGGCTTTCCTGTGGAAGTCTATCATTTTATTTTCCAAATTCTTCCTTATCAAACTTATCACGGTGTAGAACATGAAAATTCCACAGTAATAACACTTGGCCCTGCATGTGATGTTTTTCAGGATAAACTGTACAATGAACTTTTAGGAGTAAGTTCACATGAATTGTTTCATACCTGGAACATAAAGAATATAAGGCCTGAGGAAATGATGCCTTATGAGTTTTCCAAAGAAAATTATTCGCAATTAGGTTTTGTTGCTGAAGGCTTTACAACTTATTATGGAGATTTAATGCTATTTCGTTCTAAGGTCTTTTCTGAAGAGGAGTATTTTAAAACATTTAACCAGCAATTAAAAAAGCATTTTGATAATTCAGGCAGATTTAATTATTCGGTTACTCAGTCTTCTTTTGATACTTGGATTGATGGATATGTGCAAGGCATTCCTAATCGCAAGGTTTCTATTTATACAGAAGGTTGTTTGATTGCTTTCATGGCTGATATATTAATTAGAAGAGCCACAGAAAACAGAAATTCTCTTGATGATGTTATGCGTATTTTATATAATGATTTTGGCAAAAAATCAAAAGGCTATACTGAAAAAGACATATACAGAATAATGGAAACAGTGGCAGAAAAATCAATGGATGATTTTTTAGATCAGTATGCTTATGGTATCATAGATTTTCGTCCTATGCTGGAAGAATGCCTGGAATATTTAGGTTTACAAATAAATGAATCGGATTCTCATCGATTTACTGAAACTCATTTAGGTTTTAAAAGCACTGATGAAGGAGACAAATCAGTTGTAAGAGCAATTTATCCCGGCTCTGCTGCAGATAACTCTGGTTTAATACTTAATGACCAAATAATTGCAGTAAATGGAAATAAATTGCATAACAACATAGATAATTGGTGCCGGTTTTATGCAAAAGAAGAAAAAACAGAAATTAAATTGACAGTTTTTTCTGTCTTTAAACAAAAAGAATTAATTATTAACCCTGGAATTCATCCAGGATATAAAAACTATAAAGTAGAAAAAATAAAGAATTCATCTCAAGCTCAGGAAGTGTCATTTAAATTATGGGCAGGGGTTTTATTTTAGTTAATAGGGATTTATGATAGATCCATCTATGTTATTTCATTGCTTGTTGAAAAGAAATAGATATAATTTTTTTTTATTTTATTTTTTTTTTGTTGATTTACAGATAACTAATTTAAAAAAGAGCTTATGAAATTAACAATTACACATCAGGAGGAGTATTCACGAGGTGAATTACTTCTTAGAACATTTTTTGGTATATTTTATATTACCTTACCTCATATTTTTTTAATGGTATTTTATTCGATCTGGTCAGCCATTATTACTTTCATTTCTTTTTGGGTGATTTTATTTACAGGAAAATACCCCCAAACTTTTTATGAATATCAAGTGAATCTAATGAGGTGGGGAGTCCGCCTTAATGCCAGAAGAAGCAATCTTGTTGATGGCTATCCTTCATTTCATACAAGTGGAACTGATGATCTTACTAATTTAGAAATTCCCTACCCTGAAAATTTAAGTCGTGGAACTTTATTATTAAAGGCATTTTTTGGATTTATCTATTGTGCATTACCTCACGCTTTTATTCTTGTGTTTAGATTATTATGGGGGGCAATACTTTCTATGCTTGCATTTTGGATTGTATTATTTACTGGAAAATATCCTGTTTCATTTCATGAATTCAATGTTGGTACAATGAGATGGGCTTTAAGAGTTAATTTGTACATGACATATATGACGGATCAATATCCTCCTTTTTCTGGTAATGAATAATTAAATTAAATGGACAATAATCAGCAATATTACTCTTTGCCTCAACCTCAAGAGTTAACAGTTAGAGAATGCGAAGATGCAATGGGTGCATATCTAATGATGTTTGCTTCTATTGGAGCTGGTTTACCGCTGCCGATCATTAATTTGATCGCAGCGGTTGTTTATTACTACATCAATAAATCAAATAGCCGATTTGTGAGATTTCATTCCCTCCAATCCCTGCTGTCTCAAATTCCTCTTACACTTTTAAATGCAGTTGCTGTTTTCTGGACAGTCAGAATATTATTTTATAACAGCTTTACTTTTAGCGATAATTATATAGGATATATTCTAATGCTGGTTTTAGCAAATCTTATTTATTTTATTTTTAGCATAATTGGTGCTGTTAAAGCTCGTAAAGGAAGATTTTATTATTTCGTGTTTTTTGGGAAAGTTGCTTATGAGAGTGTTTATCGAATCAAAACAGAAACTGAAATTCCAGAAATAATTAATAAACCACCAAATTTATAAATTCTTTTAGATGAGATTATCTGTGTTAATTGATTTTTTCAAATTAGCTTTAATTTTTGGTGCAATTTGGGCTGCATTTACTTTTATTCCTTTCTCTTTTTTCGATTCTCCTGAATTACAACTGTCAATAGAAAAGGAAGAAAAGTTGGGGGAGATGATAGTAAATGAACTTGTTTTAGAAGATAAAAATTATGTTGTGGTAAGTAACCCAATACTGGACTCTGCCATGAATGTTATTTCGAAAAAGCTAATAAAACAATTAGGAACTACGGACTATGATTATAAAATAATTGTTATTGAAAATGAAATGATCAATGCATTTACCTTACCTGGTGGAAATATTTTTGTTTACAGTGGCCTTATTAAATTCTCTGAACATCCAGAAGAGCTTGCCTCAGTTCTTGCCCATGAAATAGGCCATGTTGAAAAAAGACATGTAATAAGTAAACTCATAAAAGAACTAGGTTTAACCTTAATGCTTTCAGTATTAACAGGAGGAGATAATGTATTGACAAGGGAAGTAGGCCGAACAGCCTTAGCATCTGTTTTTGACCGGAAACAGGAGGAAGAGGCTGATAAGTTTGCACTTGATTTATTGGAAAAAGCAAAAATAAATCCAAAAGTGATGGCCACCTTTTTCAGAAGGCTAAATGAAAAGTTAGGAAATTACAATGAAAATCTTGAAATTCTAATGAGCCATCCTCATAACAATTCCCGTATTAAATCTGCGCTTGAGTATGAAACTCAATTGAATTTTAAGAGCGAAAAATTAAATTTAAATTGGGAATTAGTCCAAAAGTCCTTACAATAGTTAATGAAAACAGTTAAAATTATTCTTGTAGTTACTGGTGCACTTATGTTAATAGGTGGTATTTTTTCTCCGGTAGTTAAAATTCCATTTCTTGGTGAGAGCACTTATCTTGACCAAAGGAAAACCGAAGCCTATGTAATGGTATTACTGGGATTGCTTTCCATTGGCTTTATGATAATGAAAAAATACCGGTGGTTATGGATTCCTGCTGTTGCTTCCTTTTTGATCCTGCTTTTTAATTATTATGAATTTTTACAAAATAAAAAGGATATAAATTCAAGTGTAAAAGAAATATTCCCTTTTGTGAATCTGGAGGATGTTACTGGCCTATTATCAGATGCAATTGAACTTCAATGGGGAGTATTTATTCTTATTGCCGGTACAATTTTCATTGCCATTGCTTCCATATTAAAAAACGAGCCATTGTAGCTTATTTACTGGCTATAGCGGATATTTCTACATTTACATTTTTTGGTAAAACTGAAACTTCCACAGTTTCCCTTGCTGGAAAGTCGCTCGTAAAATAACTTCCATAAACCTCATTAATTTCTGCAAAATTTCTCATGTCTGATATGAAAATAGAACACTTTATAATATGACTGAAATCCATGCCAGCCTCCTGAAGTACTGCTTTTAAATTTTCCATCACTTGCTTGGTTTCCATTTTTATGTTCGATAAATCAATTTCTCCTGTTATAGGATTAATTGCAATTTGTCCGGAAACATAAAGTATATTATTATGTAAAACTGCCTGACTATATGGACCAATTGGTGCGGGAGCATTCTTTGTGTAAATTATTTTTTTCATGTTTTGTAAAAATATAAGATAGTTACATTTGACGGTTGTCAAAAGGATTACTTCTCCTTGTTAATTTTAAATCTTGCAATACTTGTGCTTTTACATTTATAGTTAGATTGTAACTTTTGTTAAATCCAAAAGGGACCCAGTTAAATTTCATTTCCCAACAATGTAAATCCCTGTAAATATCTACACTGGCGTATGCTATTTCCTTCTTAGTGAAATCATAATTTGTTCTAAAACCAAACTTCCATTTTGGGGTTAAATTAAAATCTCCCGAAAGATCCAGAGTTTGAGTTATCTGTTCTTCTATAGTAGGTTTTGAATAACGAAAAATGTAACCCACATTTAAAGTCCATGGAATGTTAAAATCAACATACGCATTAGGATTGTTTTGAATCATTCTTAGCTGTTCCTCTGTTCCTTTTGTAGAGGTGGTAATGGGGTTTCGTCCTTGTTTTGACCGTAGGGTAAATGTTAAAGCAGCGTCAGCATTTACTAATCTGCTATTATTCCATTCTAATTCATTTATTTTTATTGGGATAGAATCATTGCTTAACTGATAAGGGTCTAAAGTTCCACCAACAACCACACTGAAATTATTAAGGAATGTAGTTCGACCAGAAATCATTAATGGAGTCCAATGAAATTCTTCTGCAAATACATTGTAGGATGTGTTAATAGAAAGATTTTCAAGAATTTTGATTTTTTTGAATCCTGTAATGGTGTCTTTTTCAGATCTAACTTTCATTTCAAGGTTGTTAAGAAGCCCAAAATTAACCAATCCTTGTTTTGCGGCAGGAGGAGCACCATAAATACCAATTTCATAAGGAGAATAATTGGAAAGTTCTCCATTTTGACCAAAATAGCCATAAATTTGAGTGCTCATATCAGGCCTGGCAGATAAACCAATACTTGGTGTTATTATATGCCTTATAGCCTGAACCGGCCCCCTTTTAAACTGATACATTCCATAAACTTTAGTTGTTATGTTCGCAGAAGCATTTGCCTCACCAGCTCTTCGTGGACCAATTATAGTATCTGTTATAAAACTGTCACTTTGAGCATCAAACCTTTTGTCGATACTTTGTAAATACCATCTTTCTGTATAAGAAACATTAGGGTTTAATGTAAAGTGTTTTAATAATTTCATGGAAGTGGAAGCAGAAGCAGTCTGCATCATTCCATTTCTGAACTTGTCCAGGCTGCTCCTGTTAAAAAGTGTGCTGTCTGCTGTGTTAATTTCATTTTTGGTACTTGCCACGTAAGCAAAACCTA
>JALYPI010000100.1 GCA_030856445.1 Bacteroidota bacterium | reverse complement strand
CAATCAGAGACCCTCCACAAGAACCACTATACCACTGCCATGATGCACCAGAGCCAAGAGAACCTCCAGTTAAAGTTAAGTTTGAAGAACCACCAGGACAAATTGTTGCAGAACTGGCCGTAGCAGAAGTTGGTGCAGCAGAGTTTGAATTTACTGTTACAGTAACACTAACACAAGCGGTTGTGTTACATGTACCCTCAGCTCTCACAAAATAAGTTGTTGTAGCAACCGGAGACACCGAAACTGAAGCTCCTGAGCCAACCAGTGTTCCTCCACATGAACCACTGTACCAACGCCAGAAACCACCTGTTCCCAAGGAACCTCCGTTTACAGTTAAGGTTGAAGAACCACCAGGGCAAATAGTAGCAGGGCTGGCAGTAGCTGAAGTTGGAGCGGTGGAATTTGAATTTACTGTTACAGTGACACTAACACAAGTTGTTGTGTTGCATGTACCTTCAGCCCTTACAAAATAAGTGGTTGTAGCACCTGGAGACACCGAAACTGAAGCTCCTGAGCCAACCAGTGTTCCTCCACATGAACCACTATACCAACGCCATACACCACCTGCCCCCAAAGAACCTCCGTTTACAGTTAAGGTGGAAGAACCACCGGGGCAAATTGTAGCAGGGGCGGCAGTAGCTGAAGATGGGGCTGTTGAGTTCATACAGCTATTATAAGTAACTCGTATGTAATTTAAGTCTGAGGTAAACCTCTTCCAGGTAGTTGCACCAGGAATACGTAATGCTAATTGAAACATACCTGAGGTTAATCGACCCTGTAAACTGGTTACTGCAGCGGCACCTAAATTATAATACCCATATGTGCCGATTGCTCCTGCGCTAAAAGAAGTGTAGGTACCTGTTGCAAAATCGTTGTAAGCTGCAGCATTTATAGTGGTATAGGGGCCATAAGCACCGGAAACATCATTTATATCAATTGTTTGGGCAGTATTAACATCATTTCCATTCATGTAAAACTGGGCCTCAACCACATCAATGACTGCAGTTGTTGGGATTGAAGTTATATTAAATCTTGTCCAAGCACGGTAATCAGGAATACCGGTATAATTTCCTGTAAACACATAAATAGTTGGATTGCCTTCTATTGGTGCGCCTGATCCGTTTTGCCATCCTCCCCAATTACCGGGTATAGCAACAACAGGATCAATTACCACAGGGAAATTACGTGAGGGATCAGTAAGCCATTTTAAAGGAGTTAAGGTAATTAATCTTGCTCCACCTGCCTCGGGAATAATTTTGTAACTTGTTTCCCAATGTCCGTCAGCAACAATGGTTTTTGAAGGATTGTTTTTTTCATAGGTATCAGGAAGTGGAATTACAAAAGTAATTTCGCCTGCGCTATTTTTAATTATTATTGAAGTGTTAACGGTTGTTTCAGAAGATATTTTTTGATTGTTGGCATGAAGCGTCCATCCTGGTGGTAAAGTGATTTTTTCTGAAAAACCAAGGTATCCGGTTTTTCCATTATACTGATTTGGTAATTGCTTTAGGATTAAATTATTTTTTACTTTATCATTTTCAATCAAAAACTCATAATCTACAGAGGAAAATAAATTTTTATATAGAAGATTATTGGTTTGGGCAGTGCCATTAACATTTCCTGCAGATTCAATTTCTGTGATTTGTCCATATTCATTAATCCATACAAGCCTCGGGTTTTGTCCAATTGAAATTGCTCCTTTTTCAGAAGCTATTTTTACACCATAATTATTTGAAAAATTTAATGGAAAAAAACTTTTAATGTTATTGGTCTTATTTTCAAAATTAAAACCCGTTTCTGTGGAACTTTTTATGGTTTTATCTATATCCTGCCACTCTCCTTTTTTATCAAGGTAATGCATAGAGCCACCAGAAATAACAGCAGATGTTTTACCATTAGATAATGCGTAATGCTTTGCATTTTGAGCTCTCTTGGATATAATTTCACTTTCTTTATTATTATTTGAAAATACAAATGATACGATTAAAAAGAAGGGAATTAAAGTATATATTTTCTTCATATGTAATTAAATTAAACTTAAATTTAATAAAAGAATAGTAATCAATTTACAATAATATTAAATTAAATTGATATAAAACAAGTTTTAATTACAAATTTTGACAGACTCATGAATAATGGAGAACTATTCGTCTGCAAAGGGCGCTGTAATTATCGAATATAAGTAGTTTTCATAGCTTTAGGAAGTGAAAATCTTATTTAAACAGAAGATCTTTATTATTGTCTTTTACAAACGCACTTTTACATAATGAGAAATGGAACTTCAATAATTTTTCATAAAAACTTCAAATTTTAACTAAATTCATTTGCCAATCGTTATTAAAACATAATTTTGTGTATGATCAAAAAAGGAAATAAACTATACAGCATCTACTATTCAAAATGCGCCAAATGTTGCGAAGGAGATGTAATATGAGAGCTCCAACCCCTATAATTTAAAGAAGTTTTCCTCATTAATAAGAAACTGCTCTGTTTGCGGACAGGACAATGACCCAGAGCCGGGTTTTTATTTTGGAGCAATGTATGTAAGTTATGGTATAACTGTCGGCTTAGGTATTGTAACATCTTCTGCAATGTTCTTATTAAATTATTCTCCCATTGAAATTATTATAACTTTATCTATTATATTAATTTTAATTGCTCCTTTAAGTTTTAGGTGGTCAAGAATGATCTGGCTTAACATGTTTGTTCATTACAATGAGACTTCTATAAAACAAAAAGAAAGTCAGGCAATCAAATAGTTTGCTTATTTTTATTTAAATTTATAAAAACAATTATTAACTCTTAAATTTTAATTATTATGTTTGGAGATATGATGGGAAAGCTTCAGGAAATGAAGCAAAAAGTAGAAGAAACAAAACAAAGGCTTGAAACCATTACAGTTGTTGGCGAATCAGGAGATGGAAGTGTAAAAGTAATAGTAAACGGCAATAAAAAAGTGGTAAATGTTAGTGTAAATGAGGATGTACTAAAAGGCGACAAGGAAGAGGTTGAAGACCTTTTACTAATTGCGGTAAACAGGGCTCTTGAACAATCTGAAAAAGTTTATGAAGCAGAAATGCAAGGTGCCACCAAAGGCTTTTTACCTAATTTGCCAGGAATGTAATTTTATTTTTATTTTTTACTAAGGCTATTTCTTCTCATCAATTTTTATATTAATTTTAATAAGACCAATAAAAGGTTTTATGATTAATATAGTAGCTTATCAGTTAGCTGAGAGCATTAATATAAAAAAATTAAAAGAAGAATTCGATGCTGATTTTATTAGCGGAACTTCCTTTGAATTATTTTACAGATATAAGGAGGGCTATCTTTATATCTTGAATTATGGTGTGGTGGTATTTGCCAATATTGATGAAATTGACAAAATAAATTTCATTGGTTTTATCAAAGCTTATGCAGCCAATATTCTTGAAAAAAGATACAAGGAGGATTTTACCATAAATTTAAATCAACAGTCCTCCCCATTTTTTTCTTACAATGCCCTTTCAGCTCCAGTTATTAATGATGCCCTAATCAATATTGCAATGCTGCAGGTTGCTCAATCAACAGCTCTTGATTATTACCATGAAATTGCACAAAATTTATTGGACGATACATTAATCCTTACTAAAAGACTGGAAATGTTTGGAAGATTAAAAATTGGAGAAAAAAATCTTATAAAGTTCATTGGCAAAACTCTTAACACTAAAAGTAAAATAATTGACGATCTTTATGTCATCGATGCACCTGCATCAGTTTGGGAAGATGAAATTTTAGGAAAGGTGCATACTGGATTGTCAAAAACCTTTGATATTTCAATCCGTTTTAGGGAATTGGAATACATGCTAAAAAGCGTTGAAAACAATCTTGCTATTTTCATCGAGCTTGTGCATGCAAGAGAAAGCCACAGACTGGAATGGATCATTATTATTCTCATTTTGATTGAAGTTGTTCACATGCTTTTCAATTTAATCCTGTAACCCTAATTGTTTTCTTCTATACATTAGGAAAATCAGGTATTTTTAATTCAGCTTCATAAGTCCAAGAGAAAGAATTGCTATTTATAGAAAGTTATTTTGTTACTTTAACATGTACAAAAAAATAATTAATGCTAAAATCAATCTTATTTCGAATAGAAAAAAGAAGAAGAACATTAGTTCTTTCTGTTCTAATATTATTCATTTCAGGTTCCTTACTGGCCCAAGACCCACTGCATATGCAGGCCTATAGCAATCCCCCTTGTTTTAAATCCAGCATTTACTGGTGGTAGTGGGGGTTATGCTTTATATAACAATTATCGTTACCAATGGCCCAGCTTATCATCAAGTTACCGAACGACTCTAATATCAGCAGATATTCCAATTGAAAAAATCAGCAGTGGGTTCGGATTGTTTTTTTCTGATGATAGATCGGGAGATTTAATGATAAAAAATTCATACATGCTCTCCTATGCTTATTCATATAATTTGGGAGAATCTGTTTCTATCAGAGCAGGTTTAAAGGGAGGTATTAGTCGTTCAATTATAAACTTTGATAAACTTACCTTTGGGGATCAAATTGATACAAGAAGAGGATTTATCTATGAAACAAAGCAATCAATTGAACCCTCTGTTATTTACCCTGATTTTGGGACTGGATTATTATTAAGTGCAAAAAAATTCGATATTGGATTAGCTCTTGATCACATTAACAGACCCAATCAAAGCCATTCTAAAGAAGGCAAATCCATACTTCCGGTTTTAGCAAGCATTCATGGGAGTTATTCAGCAAGGATAGAGAATTTAAATATTTCTCCTTATTTGATCATAAAAAAACAGCAGCATTTTCACCATCTTATTTTAGGTACCTACATAAAATCAAAGCGGTTTTTTTATGGCCTGGCATATTATAATGCTGCAGGATCAGCTAATGGTGCAAATGTTTCTGGGGGTGTTAATTTAAAATTTGTAAGAGTTGGTTATAGTTATGATGTTATCAAGCTATGGAAACCTATAGGCAGTCATGAAATTATGCTGTCGTTTTTACTTAATGACAAAAAAGAAAGACAAAAGCTAAGGATCGTACATAATCCACTGTTTTCGTCTTTTTAAGCATTATCATTGAACAAAATTTGGCTTTACTTGAAGAATTTAATTTAACTGGATTTTTTTTGTTTAAAATCAATTTTAGGGGGTAATAATGATAGCTCGCTAATTGTTTTTCTCAATCATGTGCAATTGTATATAAAACTTGCTCAAAAAGCAAACAAACTATATCTTGATATCTAGAAAATTATTTGCCCAAAATCTTAAATTCAGTCCTTCTGTTTTCCTGGCGGCCTTCTTCATTATCATTTGTAGCAACAGGTTCTGTTAAGCCATAACCCTTGTACTCAAGCCTGGCAGAGCTTATTCCATTTGTTACAAGATACTCTACCACTGTTTTGGCTCTGTTTTCAGAGAGTTTCTGATTCATTTCTGCGGATCCTTTATTATCAGTATGTCCGGAAATTTCTATTTTTAAAGTAGGTACGTCATTAAGTAATTTAATAAGTCTTTCCAATTCATTGGTCGACTCTGGTCTAAGGCTATATTTGGCAAAATCAAAGAATATGTTTTTCAATACGATTTTACTTCCAATAGCCACATTTTTCATTTGTATATCCTTAGTAATTTCCTGGTAATCGGCAATTGCAGGAATGTTAAAATTTTCTGAATGAAATAAATAACCTTCCACTTTTACTGCTATTCCATAATTTTTACCCGAAGGCAAGGAAAGCAAATATTTCCCTGACTTATTATTTGATTTAAAATTAGCTAGAACAATATTTTTGTCATTATCAATTAATTCAATGTCTGCTTCCAAAGGGATTTGAGTCATAGCGTCACTTATTACACCTTTGAGTATAGTAATTTTAGCTGCTTCAACTATTACCTCTTGTTCAATCACTCTTTCTCTTACCGGTTCAGCAATGCTTGCCATAAGGTTATCCTCTGTGTTTAAAACAAGTTGTTTCTCAGGACCAAGAAAAGTAATCATATAATTATCTTTTTCGCCCTCTCCATCCGGTCTAAAAGAAGAATAATAACCATGTTTACCACTTGCTGACAAAACAAAAAACACATCATCATCCGGAGTATTCACAGGGTAACCAAGATTAACAGGAGTAGACCATTTTCCAGTAGGACCTAATACAGATTTAAACACATCATACCCACCCATAGTGTTATGGCCCTGGGAGCTAAAATAAATGGTTTTTCCATCAGGATGCATAAAAATACTTTCTTCATTTAATTTAGTATTAATGGTAGGACCTAAATTTTCCGGCTTCCCCCATTTACCTTTTGAATCGGCATAACTTACAAAAATATCTCTCCCTCCTATACTTAAAGAAGGATTATTACTTACAAAATACAAAGCTCTTCCATCAGGAGAAAAGCAAGCTGAAGTTTCATGAAAAGAAGTATTAATGTTCTTGTTTAATTTCTGTGGCTTGGACCAACTATCCCCTTTAAGCTCACATTCATAAATGTTACCGTCTCCTTTATCATCTTTGTAAATAAGCAACTTTTGTCCGTCAGCTGAAAGTCCAACTGTGGCATCATGTTCCTCAGTATTAATTGGTTTACCCATATTTTCCCCTACAGTCCATTTTCCATTTATATTATAGGATATATATATGTCCTCATAATACTCTAATATACCCGGATCAATCCCGCCACCTGTTGTATTATCTCTTCTTGAAGTATAAATAAGAACAGATTCATCAGCAGAAATAAGAGGGCCATAGTCAGGATATTTTGTATTGATATTTGTTCCTAAATTGTCGATAAAAACTCTCACAGGACTAGCAACCAACTCCTTACCAACCATACAAGCACTAATGTTCCTGTCTACTTCCTGCAACTCTTGCTGCTGTTTTTGAGTTAATCTGTCCTTATAAGCTTTATAATGAGCTAAAGCAATATCAAACTCCATATTTAAATGATAAGCTCTACCCAATAAGTTCCTTACATCATTTGCAATATTGGGATTTATCTTATATGCTTTTTCAAGATATGGAATAGCACTAGTCTTATCTATAGTAAACAAATAACACTTCCCTATATTATAATTCAATTCTGCATTATTGGGATTGAACTTTTGAGCACTAAGATAATTATCAATGGCAATTTTATATCGTGTGGGACCTTCCTCACAAAGCCTATCTCCTTCTTTAATTTCACTTAAGGCTTTTTTAAGCCCATCCTTATTATCCTTGAAATTTTCTTTACTGAACTCAACATTTTGCGCAAAAACGAATAATGATTGTGACAAAATTATTAATACAATAAAAAGTTTAATTATTCTCATATGATTTTTGAATTATCTTTTTGAATTTTTAATTTTTTTCTAAAATGCAGTTTCTTGCAAGGAGCTAAAATTATTTACAGTCTTTAATATAACTTCCTGCATTATTTACACCCAGGCTGAATGCCTTTTCCCAATCTTTACATGCCCCCTCAGGATCACGCAACATTTCTTTAGCAATTCCTCTGTTTAAAAAAGCAAAGGCATATTTAGGGTCTAATTTAATAGCCTGGTTACAGTCATCCACAGCGCCTTTATAATCCTTTATTTTATATTTTGCTGTAGCCCGGTTATTATAAGCAAATGCATATTTGGAATTGATTTTCAAAGCCTCTGTAAAATCATTAATAGCTCCTTCATAATCTCCCATTTCGAATTTTGCGCTTCCCCTGTTATTAATGGCAATATAGTAATCGCTTTTCATTCTTACCGCTTGATTGTATTCACCTATTGCTCCCTGAAAATCTCCTTTTTTCTTTTTAACAGATCCTAAGTTATTATAAGCAAATGCAAGAGAAGGATTTATTTTAATTGCTTGACTGTAATCTGCAATTGCCCCATCTATATCATCTAAATTTCTTTTGGCACTTCCTCTATCGTTATAAGCATATGCATGATTATCATCTAAAATTAACGTTTTGGAAAAATCATCAATGGCTGCTTTGTATTGTTCATTTTCAAATTTAATAATCCCTCGGCTATAGAAATATTTTGCCTCTGCTGGGTTAATTGATATGGCTTTATCAAAATCATTTAAAGCTTCTGTTTTCTTTTTTAGAGCAAGATTGCATTCTCCTCTGCCGAAATAAGCTTTGTCTGATGCAGGAGTGAATTCAATTGTTCTGGAAAAATCTATTGATGCACCATTATAATCTTTCAATTCATATTTTGCCATTCCCCTATTATAATATGCCTTTACGAAACTATCTACCAGATTAATAGCCCCTGAATAATTTTCAACTGCTTCCTTATAATTCTTTGATTGAAAATTTTTAATTCCGCTATTGTATAGGTTCATTGCTTCTCTTGTAATTTCTGATTCTGTGTCAGATATAACAATTAGTTCTGGGCTCTCATCCTGAGCAAATAAATTAAAAGGGAGTAAAAGCAGCAGGTAAAAAAAGATTTTTTTATTCATATGTATAAAATTTGTTTTTTAATTATCATCCCGAATTATCGGGGATATTTTAATTAGTGATTCACGATAAATCGGGACGAGTAGTGCACAGTTTGTGCATGGCTATTTTATAAATTCTAAATTTTCTTTAACACATTCTATTTAATGACAGAGTCAAATATAAATAATAAATTCAAAAATAATAATAAAAATATCCTGTAATTAAAGATGTTCGACTAATTTTGCAGCCTCGTTTACCATATTTTTTATAATTTCACGCCCTTAATTTTTATACAATGGCAAAAAAAGCAAGCTCAGTTACGAATAAAAATTCACTGAAATTTTTAGAACAATATATAAACAACCCTTCCCCTACCGGTTTTGAAGCAGAGGGACAAAAAATTTGGTTAAACTACCTGAAGCCCTACATTGATGATTACTTTGTTGACACCTATGGAACAACAGTAGGGGTAATTAATCCAAAAGCTGAATACAAAGTGGTTATTGAGGCTCATGCTGATGAAATATCCTGGTTTGTGCATTATATTACAAATGATGGTTTTATTTATTTAAAGAAAAACGGAGGTTCTGACCATCAAATAGCTCCTTCAAAAAGAGTAAACATCCATACACCAAAAGGAATTGTTAAAGCAGTTTTTGGTTGGCCGGCAATTCACACAAGGGATGCTTCAAAGGAAGAATCTCCTGCTTTAAAAAATATATTTCTTGATTGCGGCTGTATTACAAAAGATGAAGTAGAAAAACTTGGAATTCATGTGGGATGTGTTGTTACATATGAAGATGAATTCATGTTTCTTAACAACAGGTATTATGTAGGCAGAGCTTTGGACAACCGTATCGGTGGATTTATGATTGCCGAAGTTGCCCGTTTACTAAAAGAAGAAAAAATAAAACTACCTTTTGGTCTTTACATTACAAATTCGGTTCAGGAAGAGGTTGGATTGAGAGGTGCTGAAATGATTACCCAAACAATTAAACCTAATATTGCCATTGTAACCGATGTTTGCCATGATACGCAAACACCTATGATAAATAAGGTACAAAACGGTGATCTATATTCCGGAAAAGGACCTGTATTAACATATGGCCCTGCTGTACAAAACAACCTTTTAAAGTTGCTGATAGAGACTGCTGAGAAAAACAAAATCCCTTTTCAACGTGCAGCAGCTTCAAGGGCTACAGGAACCGACACTGATGCTTTTGCATATTCTATGGGAGGTGTTGCATCTGCCCTTATTTCTCTTCCATTAAGATACATGCATACTACAGTTGAAATGGTGCATAAAGAGGATGTAGACAATGTTATTCGCTTAATTTTAAATTCACTTAAAGCAATTAAAAAGGGACAGGATTTTAATTACCTGAAATAATATAATAATCACCCTTGCACTTTAGTTTTAATGATAGTTTATGAAACTTTATTTATATAGTTAGCCGGAAGAATTATTTATGAGTAAACTTAAGTCTGGAGACTTAGCCCCTGATTTTGTGCTTTTCGACCAAAATCTTAATAAATTTAAGCTAAGTGATTGTTTTCAAAAAAAACCTGTAGTGCTGTTTTTTTATCCAAAAGACGAAACAAAAATATGCACAAAGGAAGTTTGTAGCTTTAGAGATAAATATCAGAAATTTATCGAAATAGGTGCTGAGGTGGTCGGAATCAGTTCAGATTCAATAGAAAGTCATCAACAATTTGCAGAAAAACACAAATTGCCATTTCGTATATTAAGTGATAAGGATGGGACTGTTAAAACTTTATATGGTATTTCAAAAATACTTGGATTAATACCTGGAAGGGAAACTTTTATAATAAATAAGGAGGGAATTATTATTGAAATTTACAAAGACGCCTTTCATGGAGAGTTTCATGTTGAAAAAGCACTTGATGCCCTTGAATAAATAATTTACAATTTATAATTCATTTTTTAGGGGCTTAACTGGGGAAAATTGAAACTAATCAATAAATTTTATTTATTAATCTGTTTTATTTTTTTTGAGATGTGATTTTTTTTTTATTACTTGCAGCATTATTCAATACACTACTATATTTATGGCTAATATTATAAAAACAGTAAAAATCTCTGATCTTGTTTTTCCACTTTTACTTTCAGTATTCCTGATAAGTTGTGGTGGAGAAGAAAAAAACACTTCAGATGCACAGGTTGAAGAGATTCAGGAAGTTGATCGTTCAAATTCAACCTTATTAACCATTAATGGAGAGATTTTCTCAATCCCTTCTCCTATTCAAACCGCTTTATTGATAAAGGAAATTGGTTCTAATTACAATAAAGAAATGCTTAATTCCCCAAAAGGGTCAGAAGCTTATCCAACAAAATTTAAAAAAGCTATCAATCTTGGCGTATTTGGAGCTGACATGGGTTATGTTACAATTTATGACCAAACTCAAGACGCTTTACTTTATCTGAAGCACATTAAAGATATTGCTGAAGAATTAGGAGTTATGGGCGCTTTTGACAAAACCTTAATGGAAAGATTTGAAAACAATATGGGAAATCAGGATTCTATATTGGTTTTGGTTTCAGATGCATACAGAGCAAGTGACTCTTATTTGAAGAATCAGGAAAGAAATGATATTGGCGCCTTGATTTTAGCTGGCGGTTTTATTGAAAGTTTATATTTTGCTACAAAGGTTGCCGAACAAAGTAATAACAAGGAAGTAATCAAAAGAATAAGTGAGCAAAAAGCATCGGTTGAGAACATGATCAAGCTATTGAGCCCTTATTATGCAAAAGAAGAATTTAAAGAGCTTACAGATTTATTAATTGGCCTTGCAGAGGATTTTGATGCAGTTGAATATGTTTATATTTATGAAAAGCCTACTACTGATGCTAAGAATAAAATTACTACAATAAATAGCAGAACTGAAGTAAAGATTACAGACGAGCAGTTTAAAGTTATTGCCAATAGAATTAAAGAAATAAGAAATAAAATTATAAGCTGATTTTAAATTCACCTGATTTAAAGCAAGATAATCTGACTATTTATGAGAAATAAAATATTACTACACATTTCAATTGCTCTTTTGAGCTTTGCATTTGCAAACAATAATGCTACAGCTCAATGTGACACAATAGCTTCAATATGCACAAAACATCTTGAAAACAAATTTATTTCTGATGGACAATCTTACCGTTCATTATTACTTGAAAAAGAAATTGCTGAATTCCATGCTACTCTCTTCGGGGGCACTACTTATCGTTTTTCTGCTTGCAGTGGGATAACTGATGGCAATTTGATTTTTTCTGTTTACGATAAAGAGCGTAACTTATTATTCAAAAACTCTGATTTTAAAAATTCTCCTTATTGGGATTTTAAAATTAGTTCTACAATTGAATGCATAATTGAAGCAGAATTAGTTTCTGGAAACTCCTCCGGATGTGCTGTATTGCTTATTAGTTTTAAACAATAAGAGTTTAAAGCAAGAGCAAATTTAATTTTCCCTATAAATGAGTGAAAGAATATTAAAGGCTCTAATGCAACTATTTGCCATTGTTGCAAAAGTTGACGATATATCAAATAGTGGACGTGAAGTTGTACTTTCATTTTTAAAGCAACAATTAAGTTTAGAGCATGTTGATGAATATTTAAAAATATTTGACGAATTCATCGATGCCCATCACAACACAAAATCCAAAAAGGAAGGAGCACGTAAAAGAACTTCTGTTAATTCTGTTAAAATATTAAAAATTTGTACTCAAATTAACAGTGAATTAACCCAAAAACAAAAAATTGTTGTTCTAATACGTCTTATAGAGCTAATTAATGGAGCTGAAATAACAGAACAGGAAATTGAATTTGTTTCCACTGTAGCTGATACATTCAACATAAATGAATTGGAATATGTAAGGTGCATGACCTTTGTCCAAAACAAGATTGAAGATGTTGTAGATTCCGCAAATACCCTTCTCATAGACAATAGTACTGAGAATAAATATGAAAACAGCAAACATATTTACTCTGAATTTCTTACCGGACAATTAAGAGTATTACATATTCCAAGTGTAAATATGTATGCACTTCGTTATTATGGCTCCTCTGAACTTTACTTAAATGGACAGCCTTTATTAAGAGAAAAGGTACATATACTTACCCAAGGTTCTTCAATAAGAAGTCCTAAAGTACAGCCAATATATTACAGCGATATTATTAGCTGTTTTATGAGTGACACCACTGTTTCAAAAGTCACTTTTAATGCAAAGGGTATTGAATACCGCTTTGCAAATGGAAACATTGGACTCCAGGAGCTGAATTTATATGAAGAATCAGGAAAGCTCATTGGGATTATGGGGGGTAGTGGAGCTGGAAAATCTACTTTATTAAATGTATTAAATGGAAATGAGCAACCCTCCTCTGGTACTGTTACAATAAATGGATTTAATATACATACTCAGAAAGATAAAATTGAAGGTGTTATAGGATATGTGTCTCAGGATGACCTTTTAATTGAAGAACTTACAGTTTACCAGAATCTTTATTATAATGCCAAACTTTGCTTTGATCATTTGGATGACAGGCAAATTTCCAAAAAAGTTTTAGACGTTCTAAATGATTTGGGTTTATTTGAAACCCGTAATCTAAAAGTAGGAAGTCCTCTTGAAAAAACTATTAGCGGTGGCCAGCGTAAAAGAGTAAATATTGCATTGGAATTAATCAGAGAACCTGCAGTTCTTTTTGTTGATGAACCTACCTCAGGTTTATCTTCCAGAGATTCCGAAAACATAATGGACCTTTTAAAAGAACTGGCACTAAAAGGCAAACTTATTTTTGTAGTAATCCACCAGCCTTCCTCTGAAATTTTCAAGATGTTTGATAAATTGCTGATTCTTGATCTGGGTGGCTATACTATATATTATGGAAACCCTGTTGATGCAATCATCTATTTTAAGAAGATTGTAAATCATGTTAACAGTAATGAGAGTGAATGCAACACCTGCGGAAATGTTAATCCCGAACAAATATTCAACATTATTGAATCAAAAGTAGTTGATGAATACGGAGATTTGACAAGAAAAAGAAAAATTTCTCCAAAGGAATGGAATAAATTTTATATTGAAAATGACTCTCAACATACACAAAAGGAAAGCCATTTAGGACTGCCCGAAATTTCTTTTAAAGTACCTAATAAGATAAAACAATTCCAGGTTTTTGTCACCAGAGATGTTTTGTCTAAGCTTACCAATAAGCAATATATGTTGATCAATTTATTGGAAGCTCCTGTACTTGCGCTTATTCTTTCTTTTCTTGTAAAATATTACAACAGTGATATTGCAAATGTTCAGGGATATATTTTTAGAGAAAACGAAAATATTCCTGCTTACTTATTTATGAGTGTTGTGGTAGCCCTTTTTATAGGTTTAACGGTTAGTGCAGAAGAAATAATCAGAGACCGTAAAATTTTAAAAAGAGAATCTTTTCTAAATTTAAGTAAAGGAAGTTATCTGTTCTCCAAAATTGGAATTATGTTTGTGTTGTCCTCTATACAAACCCTCTCCTTTATTTTAATTGCCAATTATTTATTAGAAGTTAAAGGAATGACTTTTGAGTATTGGCTGATTTTATTTTCCACAGCTTGCTTTGCCAATATGCTTGGGCTGAATATTTCATCCGCTTTTAATTCTGCAGTTACTATTTACATTCTGATCCCTTTTTTACTTATTCCTCAATTACTGTTAAGTGGTGTAATCGTTAAATTTGAAAAATTAAATCCATTTATTGCTGCAGAAAACACTGTACCACTTACAGGGGAAGTAATGGTTTCAAGATGGGCTTTTGAAGCTCTTGCTGTTACCCAATTTAAGGATAATAAATTTGAAAAAGAATTTTACGATTTTGATAAAAAAGCAAAGAATGCGGAATTCAAGAAAATTTTCTGGATACCTAAAATAAAAGGAAAAATAGATTATATAGAAAACAATTACGATGTTGCAGAAAAAGCTGAACAAGTAAACCATGACCTTATATTATTGAAAAAAGAAATTGAATTAGAGCAAAAAACTTCATCTCAAGTTCAATTTGATACTGAAAAAATTAAATTGTCAGCATTTTCAGATCCAAGTACAGTAAATACATTCAGGAATTACATTGATCAATTGAATACTTATTATATGAAAATCTATAATAAGTCAGAAGATGAAAAAGATAAAGTTATTATGAGGTTAACTTCTACACCTGAGACAAAAAAAGAATATATTAGTTTACAGAATGATTATAAAAATGACAATTTAACTGACCTTGTTACTAACAGGGCTGAGATCAATAAAATTTTAGAAAGAAATGAAGAATTAATACAAAGGGCAGATCCGGTATATCTTGACCCAATTAAATCTAAAAGTCTACGAGCACATTTTTTTGCTCCTAGAAAAAAAGTATTTGGAGAATATGTTGATACTTTCTGGGTAAATATTTTAGTAATATGGGGGATGTCTGTTTCCCTAATTTTAACACTATATTTTGACATCTTCAAAAAGACAATCAAAGGAATTGAAATCCTAGCTTCCTTAATAAGCAAAACAAAGAGCTAACTTAGAAGTCTAAAGATTCAGAGCAGAACTTCTTAAAATCGCTTAAAAACAGCACTAAAACAAAAAAAAGAGAGGATTATTCTGAATGAATAATCCTCTCTTTTTTTTATGAAGAATAATATAAAATACTATTCTTCTAACTGTATCATTTTAAAAGGAACATTGATTATTGCCTGGTAATCTTCGCCTGCCTCTAACATATCCTCATCATCTTCCTCATAGTACCAGTTTATAATTATTTGACTGCCTTTGTTGTGGATTGACTCAAGCTTTTTAAACACATCTAATATACATTTGGAAGAACTTGTGTTAAAATACTCCAATTGAATATTAACATTTGTATCACTTTTAGGACTAGTTGAATATTTATCCAGCCAATCAATTAAAGGCTTGTAAAATTCAATAGAATTCTCAGGTATTGACCTTCCTTTTATTTCCAAAAAACCATTATTGTGTTCGAATTTAATGGTTGGGGTTTTTGCTGTTCCTTCAATTGAAATTGGTTCCATAATAATAATAGATTTTATATTTGTTGAGAAATTTTTACGTTTAAACTAAAAAAATGACTTACATCATCCACAGGTACAAAACTGTAACTCAGTTTTTGTCCTGATTTTCTTGCAATGTCAATCATCCCTAATCCTCCACCACCTTTCACTGACATTTCACCGTTATTTAAAATAGATTTATAAAAAGTTTTTAACTCGTCTTTTGACATTAAATTAATTTCATCCAGTCTGCCTTTAAGAAAATCCACATTCTTGTTATGGATATAATTACCAGTAACTATAGTATACTGATTATCAACTTTCCCTATCATAAAAATAGCAGATTTAGGAACTTCGCAAGGATCAGCACCAGTAGCTTTCACATCAAGATGATGGTATAGATTCTGTAAACATTCCACAAGTACATTGTATACTTTTTTCTTGACTTTAGGCTCTTCCTGGAGATTTTCCATTTTAGACTCCATTATCTGCAAAATAGAAGTAAGTAGCTCAGATGTGATATTGCCTTTAAACGAAAGCAGAATATTATTCCGTTCCATTTTATCATAAAAATCAAAAATATCTAACATCATGAATAGTTGTAAATAGCTGCAAAAGCTTGTATATTAATGCTGTATCTGTTTTTTTTCTGCCAATAATCCTCTATCGTCATTTTCACGAATAGCAAATTTAAAAATTTGTATGAACATTACAACATCAATTAGCATTTTTTATTCAAATAATTAAATCTATGATTATTAAAGCTCAATTTAATCATTTTGCCTTTAAATGAAAAAAACATCTAACAGCTGAAACTAAATTAGCAATCAACACCCTCTTTTCACTTATCGCTCAGTTCTTTTTAGGGTAAACAAAACTTA
The DNA here is from genome assembly GCA_030856445.1 of Bacteroidota bacterium. Classification (GTDB taxonomy): domain Bacteria; phylum Bacteroidota; class Bacteroidia; order JACCXN01; family JACCXN01; genus JACCXN01. Next base: position 2,158 of record JALYPI010000100.1, on the reverse strand, counting down.
AAATTTAATTCCGATGATCAAAATATCATCCACTTGTTCTTGAGATCCCATCCAGTTTTCCATTGTTTTTTCTAAAAAATCCTTTTGTGCCCTCATAGGCAGAAGATTGATTTCCAGCAAAAGTTTTTGAAATTTTTTAACCATGAATTTCTTAGAATGCTCACCACCGAACTGGTCAGCGTATCCATCAGAAAACATATAAACAATATCTTCCTTTTGTAATTTAATAAAATGGCTCTCGAATTTTTTATTGTAACCTTGAACACCGCCAACAGGAAATTTATTTCCCTGGTAAATTATAAGTTCGTTTTTTCTTACAATATATAAAGGCCGAAATGCACCGGAATAGTGAAGTTCTTCTTTTTCAGCATCTATAGCGCATAAAGCAATGTCCATTCCATCTCTTGTATCAGTTTCTAAAGAACTTTGCTTTAAAGCACTTTGTATTCCAATATCAAGATCTGTCAATATTTCCCCTGGTTTTACTATGCCTTTTTCTACAACAATATGATTCAGCAAATTATGACCTATCATACTCATAAAAGCCCCTGGAACACCATGTCCTGTACAATCAACTGAGGCAATTATACTAAGATTGTTTTTTTCTGCAAACCAATAAAAATCACCGCTAACTATATCCTTTGGCGTGTAAAGAATAAAGGATTCTGGAAATGAACTTAAAATCACCTCTTTCTTGGGTAAAATAGCTTCCTGAATTCTTTGAGCATATTGTATGCTACTTGTAATATCCTTGTTTTTTTGGGCAAGTTCCGTTGTTCTTTCCTGTACTTTTAATTCCAATATCTTTTTTTCCTTTTCAACTCTTGAAGTCCTGTATCTTGTATAAGAAATAACTGATATTAAACCGGTAAAAACACAAAGAGTGTAAAACCAGTTTGTTTTATAAAATGGAGGAATTACTATTATATGAAGTGTAACACCATTTTCATTCCATTGACCATCATTATTTGATCCCCTAATCCTTAGAGTATAATCTCCTCCTTGTAAATTTGTGAATACAGCATAATTCTTTGTACTCACAGGTGTCCATTCATCATCAAAGCCTTCTAGTTTATAGGAATATAAATTCTTTGAAGGCAATACATAATCAAGTGCACCAAATTCAAATTCCAAAAAATTATCCTTATAAGATAAATAAATGATGTTTTTATTGATTATATTACTGTCTAGCTTAGCCTCTTTACCAAATTTTTTAAAGGAAGTTATAACAATTGAAGGAATATTTTGGTTCTCAATAATTTTAGATGGATAGAAACTATTTATTCCATTAACACCACCAAAAAAAAGTTCACCTGATTTACTTTTATAATAAGAGCCTTGATTAAACTCATTATCCTGCAATCCATCATTTGCAAAATAATTTGTAAAGGAAGAATCTCTTTCAGAAAATCGTGATAAACCCTTGTTGGTACTCATCCAAATATTTCCATTCTCTCCAGGTAAGATTCCATAAATGTAATCATTTGCCAATCCATGATGATCAAAATACTTTGTGAAATCGCGCGTTTTTTTTGCAAACTTATTGAGTCCTTTTTTTGTTCCAAGCCATAAGTTTCCTTTATTATCATCATATATACAATTGATGTTATTATTGCTTATGCTTTCTGGATTTTCTGAGGTTCTTCTATAAAATTCTATTTTCCCGGTATTCATGTTCAGTGCATTCAAGCCACCACCGTTTGTTCCTATCCATAAGGTGTTCCATCCTGAATCAAAATGAAGTGAAAAAACAGAGTTAGAGGAGAGCCCGTCTTCCATTGTGAAATTTTTAAATTCACCTGTTTTTTTGTTATATGAATTTAACCCTTTTAAAGTTCCAAACCATATTAAACCATCCTCAGATTGAGTTATGGCAGTAATAGTGTTATTATTAATTGGGTAAGCAGGTGCAGTAAATGGCTGACTAAACTTACCTGTTTTAGGATCAAAGTAATTTAATCCACCTCCCCATCCACCTATCCAGATCAAACTGTCTTTATCCTCAAATAAAGACAGAATATTTTCATGGTTTTTGTTCTTATCTGTATAATAATGAGTATATATTTTTTTGGTTTTATCATAGGTTGTTATCCCTCCACCCAGGGTTGCTATCCATAATAAACCCTTATTATCTTCCAGCATTCCGAAAGGAGTATGC
>JALYPI010000094.1 GCA_030856445.1 Bacteroidota bacterium | reverse complement strand
TTGTCCAATAAGTTAAACTACCACTACCAGTGCTTCCAGAAGTTACTGAAGGATCAGTTAAATCAACAGTAGAAGGAAAACAAACTGCAGCAGGGTTTGTAATAGCAAGAACAGGAGTTTGATTAATAGTAACATTCACAGGTTGAATAACTGAACAACCAGCTGAAGTCATCGACTGTATGTAATAAGTACCGCTTACATTAACAGCATTTGGAGAATTTAAAACCGCAGTTGCACCTGCATTTGTCCAATAGGTTAAAGTTCCAGTTCCCGTACTTCCAGAGGTAACTGCAGGGGCTGTTATATCAACAGTAGAAGGAGAACAAACTGCAGCAGGGTTTGTTACAATAAGATTTGGAACTTGTTCAAGTGTAACTTGAAAATTAAAAGTTGTTGAAGGACAACCAGGGACAGAAATGGTATTGGTTACAGTATAAACACCTGCTGTACTTGAGGATAAATTAATTTCTCCAGTGTTTATATCTTCAAATACCAAACCTGCTGTAGATGAAAAAGCACCTGCACTAGAACCAGCTGGAAATGCTGGAAGAGGATTAATTGCATTTAAACAATAAGGTCCGGCATAACTAAAATCTGCTGATGGTGCAGTACTTATATTGATTGATTCTGTTGAGCTGTTTGGACATGTTCCGTTGGTTAGATATGTAATATTATAAGTGCCGGGGGAACTTACTGAAAGATCGATTTCTCCCGTGCTTGCATTTAATGTCAAACCACTAGGGCTTGCTGAAAAAGCTCCTCCGGAAACTCCGGATATAACTGGGGTTGTTGTTCCCGATTGACAATAGGTACCCGAAGAATATGCAAAAGTTGCACTATCCTGGGGAGTGAAATTAACATTAAGCGTACCTGGATTGCTTGCACAACCACCAATTATGTAGGAAACCGAATAAGTACCTTGATGGCCTATATTAGTATTAGGGATTGAAGGATTTTGATCGGTAGATGTATATCCATTTGGGCCTGTCCAGCTATAAGTGGCTCCAGAAACTGTTGGGGTAGATAAATTTAATGTCTGACCAACACATAAGGGGCTGTTAAAGGAGGAGGTGGGAGCTGTGGAGCCAGAAATGGTTACTGTTGCTGTACCAGGAGAAGTTACACAACCACCTATAGTTATAACCAAGCTGTAAGTTCCTGCATGTGATGAAGTTACATTAGAAATAACCGGGTTTTGAACATTGGAAGTAAATCCGTTAGGCCCAGTCCAACTATAAGTTGCACCGGTTACTGAATTTGTAGTTAAATTTAAAGTTGCTCCCGGACAAAGTGGACTGTTTGAACTTACCATTGGAGCAGCGGTTGAAACAATTGTTACAGTTTGGCTTGAAGTCTTTACACAACCCAGTGCATCGGTAACTTGAAGTGTAATGGTATAGGTTCCACCTGAGGAAGTGTATGAATGGCTAGGGTTTTGTTGTGTTGAGGAGTTTCCATCCCCAAAAGTCCATAAAAAAGATGAGTTTGCAGTTTGACAGGTTTTTGTAAAATTATATGTTCCGCAAGAAGGGGAAGCCAATGAAAAACCTGCATCAGGGCCAATAACTGCTGTGCCACCATTACATGCGCCCCCAAAAGTTAAAGTAAATCCTGAGTTTGAAGTAGAAAAGTTATCTATTAAAAGAGTGTAGGTATTACCCGCAATAACATTTATTGGATTATAATTTCCTGCTGTAGAGTTTGCGTAGGCTTGTTGATTTCCTTGACAATTTTTAACTCCCGGCTCCGAAGTCCTGCAACTACTCAAACCGGTTGAACCTGTACAACCACTCCAATTGCAAGCAATAGCATTACCTTTTGTAGTACAAGTATTTGGACTGCCTGTTATATTCCAAATAGCCCAGTCATAATCATTGCTTCCATTAACTGGGTTTATATTAAATTCTAAAGTGCCGCTGCAACCAACGGTAAATTTATACCACCTGGATTGTCTTTCTCCTCCAATTCCCCAGCATGAGTTTGAAGTTGTTACTTCCTGTGTGCCAAAACCTGCTGAAGAAGAAGATTGAGTAACTACAGCAGCATTACAAAGAATAGCAGCAGTTGAACAATCCTGTCCTGATGCTACAGGAGGGTTTACTGTAGTAACACAGCTTTGAAAGGTTCCTGTTGTCCCTGTAGGGGTATTGGAAATTGTGTAAAAATATGTTGTTCCTGATTGTAGACCATTAAAAACAGCGTTCATAGGTGAAGCACCACATTGACTTCCAACTAAATTAAGGCCTCCTGCACAGGTACCACCTACAAGTATTAGCTCAATGTTTCCGGTAAATGTACCAGCCGTAACAGTAAAAGTTGCCTGTGACCCTGTTGCTGTAAAGGAATACCATACATCTGGATGATTACTGTTGTTGTTTCCCGTCTGGCATCCTACTGTATTGTTCCAACCATCGGTTGCATTTACAGTTGTTCCAGAAACGCATGTTCCATCAGGTGTTACAACCTGTGCAGTAGTACAATTGTTGTTGGCTGGCTGAGCATATAAATTAACTGAAAAAAGCAGAGCAGCAATAAAAGATAAAAATTTCTTCATGTACGGTATAGATTAATTATTCGTATAATATTTCAGTCAAAGGTTTGAATGCGGAAGAGGAAATTGTTTTTCTGGAAGGAATAAAAACAGTTAAAAATTCGCTTAACACGATGCTTTTATCCTTTATATCATCCCTTTGTTCTTGGATCTTGATAAGAGTTTCTTGAGCTATTAAGATCTCTTGTTTTGAAGAAGTTACTGTAATTTGATAAGTGCCAATTTCAGGTTTTACGAATTTAATTTGTTTGTCCTGAGAATAAACATTTGAGACAAAAAAGAGAGTCCCCAAAAAGACAATAAAGGCCAGTTTTTTCATAATGTATTCAATTAGAATATGATTTAATTGCAAGTTTCATTAATTAAGAAATTAAAAACAGATTATGTAGGTTTCGTTTCTTGAAAATCAATAACTATGAATAAAAAAGTGCATTGATTTTTTTTATAAAACTTTTATTAATTAGCAAAAGTACATAGCATACTTGAATTAATAAGAAAAGTTGTAAAAATCAATACATTTATTTATTACTAAGAATAGCCACTGGGAAAGATTTAGGCTTTTCATCAGAATATGAAATTTTGAATAGATGCAATTTATTAT
>JALYPI010000081.1 GCA_030856445.1 Bacteroidota bacterium | reverse complement strand
AAGTAACAGATGTTGCTATTATTGTAATTGCTGCTGATGATAGTATAATGCCTCAAACTGTTGAAGCAATTAATCATGCTCAAGCTGCAGGTGTGCCTTTAGTTTTTGCAATTAATAAAATTGATAAGCCTGGCGCAAATCCGGAAAAAATTAAAGAGCAGCTTGCTGGAATGAATATTTTAGTTGAAGACTGGGGAGGTAAATTTCAAAGTCAGGAAATTTCTGCTAAATCGGGTACAAATGTACAGGACTTGCTTGACAAGGTATTACTTGAAGCAGAACTTTTAGATCTGAAAGCCAATCCTAAGCGTAACGCCCAGGGAACGGTAATCGAATCTCAATTGGATAAAGGACGTGGATATGTATCAACTGTTCTGGTACAAAAAGGAAATTTAAAAGTTGGAGATGTAGTTCTTGCCGGTTGTTTTTCAGGCAGGGTTAAAGCTTTATTTAATGAAAGAGGTTTGCCAATTGATAAGGCAGGACCTTCGATGCCAGCTCAGCTTTTGGGATTAAATGGTGCTCCTCAGGCAGGTGATACTTTTAATGTAATGACTGATGAACGTGAAGCCAAAGAAATTGCTGCAAAAAGAATGCAATTACAGCGTGAACAAGGTATTCGTACTCAAAAACATATTACTCTTGATGAAATTGGAAGAAGACTAGCAATTGGAGATTTCCAGGAATTAAACATTATTGTTAAAGGTGATGTGGATGGTTCTATTGAAGCTCTATCTGATTCATTATTAAAACTTTCAACCGACAAAGTACAAGTCAATATTATTCATAAATCTGTTGGACAAATTACAGAATCTGATGTATTGCTTGCTTCGGCTTCCAATGCAATTATCATCGGTTTTCAGGTAAGGCCTAGTCCAAGTGCTAGAAAGCTTGCCGAAAACGAACAAATTGACATCAGGCTTTACTCTATTATATATGATGCCATTAATGAAATAAAAGCTGCTATGGAAGGCATGCTTGCCCCACAGTTTGAAGAAAAAATCACTTGCAATATTGAAATACGCGATGTGTTTAAAATTTCTAAAGTTGGAACTGTCGCAGGTTGTATGGTTCTTGACGGGAAAGTAACAAGAAATACTAAAGTTAGAATCATACGTGATGGAATTGTAGTATATACCGGTGAACTTGGATCTTTAAAGAGATTTAAGGATGATGTAAAAGAGGTTACAACTGGTTATGAATGCGGTTTAAATATCCAGAATTTCAACGATATTAAAGAAAAAGATATTATTGAGGGTTATGAGATGGTGGAGATCAAGAAAAAACTATAATAAATAGTTTATAATTATAATAATTCGCCAATCCTCAATTTAGAAATGAATTGAAGATTGGCGATTTTTTTTGATTTTTTGCGCTTTAGCATAAAATTTTAATTTTGATTGAGCCTTTTAAAAAGTCAAAAAAACAAATGCAAGTAATTAATAGGCTAAAAATAGTTCAAAAGCAATAATTGAAAAACAAGATAGAATTGGTTGTTATAGTTTTAGTATAAACTGATTGTTTATAAAAAAGGAGAGCCGGTTAATTAGCCAGCTCTCCTTTTTTATTATTTCTTATCACTTAAAATTACAACTTTGGAAGGCTAATATCATCCTTAACTATGAAAGCTCCTGGAAAATCTTTTTTCACCTGATTTAAAAATTTGGATGCTTCAAGTTTAGTTCTAAAATCCCCTACCCTGACTTTAAAATTTGGAGCGTGGTGAACAATATAAGCATCAACATCTGAGTATTTAGATAAAAAAGCTGCTTTCGCATCATTAGACGCCTTTCTGGAGTTGGCTCCTGATGCCAAAGATATTTGCACCCTATAACCCTCAATAGTTTTTTTGTTAGCATTCAGTTCTGAATGTTTCTTAAGTAAGGAATCTATTCGTTGATCCTGAACTACAATAATTTCTCCAACTTGTGTTTTAGATTTTAGTGAATCATCTTGAAAATTTACATTTGATTTATTCGAGTTTAAACCGTTTTGTTGCTCTGTCAAATAAAAATCTTGAGCAAAACCAATGTGAATTGTATAAAAAAGACAAAAAATCAGCGGAAATATTTTTGTTATCATGGTCTGGGAAATATTTACAAATGTATTACAAATTTTTTGTTTAAGGCAATTATTACACCTTGTTTAAGCAAGTGATATCAATATAAACGAAATTAATGTTTTTAATATCAGGCCAATGAGTGGCATATTGTGAATACGAAACTTCCTATGCCTTTATTGTATGGAAACCCCCGCTTATTTAGAATGAATATAAATTGTTGTATAAATTAAACTTTTTATGTATTTTATGTTTCATAAAGTGCCGAATATCCTAAATTTGCCCCCGATAAAAAGTCTGCTTATTTCTAGTTATTGATATAGATCATTTAAAAAATTCAGTATGGATACTACGTCCAATAAGCCTTTGCGGCCAATGTGGGTACTCACAATATGTTTAGTTTTTTTCACTGCTTTAGGAGTTGAAACCTCTTTCGCACAACCAGATGGACAAAAATTATTCAAGAACAACTGTTCTTCTTGTCATAAAATAACAGACTCTAAGCTAATTGGCCCAGGTCTAAAAGGTGTTCAGGACAGATGGCCAGACAAGGATAAATTATATTCCTGGATTAGAAATTCTCCTGAATTTTTAAAAACTGGCGATGCTTATGCAAATAAGCTTTTTGAAGAGTACAATAAGTCCCCAATGCAACCTTTTCCTAATTTAAAAGATGAAGAAATTGATGCCATTCTAGGCTATATTGCAAACCCTCCGGTTGACCTAAAAGACCCAAAGCAACCTTTGCCGGATGGAGATCCTGTAACCTCACCAACACAAACTATACTTACCTTATTTGTAATAGCTGTTATCTTAATTATTCTATTACTGATATTGGGTGGAGTAAAAAAATCATTAAATAAGGTTGTTGGTGAAAAACTGAATTTACCAGAAGCCCCTGAACTTACCTTTTTACAATCTGTAAAGGCTTGGATAAACAGAAACAGTAAACTAACAGCAATTATTATTATTTTACTTGTAATAGGTGGAATGAAAGATGGCTGGGATGCATTATTGGATATCGGTGTATATCAAGGCTACGCTCCAGAGCAACCAATTAAATTCTCTCATAGAATTCATGCTGGCGATAATGCTATTGCTTGTGTTTATTGTCATTCAGCTGCAGAAGAAAGCAGACATGCAGGCATTCCATCTGCTAATGTTTGTATGAATTGTCATAAAGGGATTGAAGTAGGTACTGAGACAGGTTCCGAAGAAATTGCCAAAATATATAAAGCTCTGGATTATGATCCTGCAACATTAACTTATGGAACTAATACAACTCCAATAAAATGGATCCGAGTGCACAATCTTCCTGATCTTGCCTATTTCAATCACTCTCAGCACGTAAATGTTGCAGGATTGGAATGTCAAACCTGCCATGGACCGGTTGAAAAAATGGAAATTGTAGAACAACACGCTCCACTTACCATGGGCTGGTGCATTAACTGCCACCGTGATACGGAAGTAAAAACAATTGGCAACGAATATTATGATGAATTTCATAAGCGACTTGTTGATGCCAGTGCAACTAACAAAGCAAATCCAGGAAGTGTAAGATCTGATGATCTAAGGTTAACAGTAGATAAAATTGGTGGTTTGGAATGCGCCAAATGCCATTATTAAAAATATAATTATCCGCTAGCGGTACAAATATTATATAAAGAAAAAACATGGGTACAACAAAAAAATACTGGAAAGGTTTATCACAATTAAATGACAATCCGGAATTTATTAATGCCGCCAAAAAAGAATTTGCTGAAAACGATTCGCTTGATTCTTTTTTAGGTGACGAAAAGTTATCAGATACTTCAACAGACAGAAGGGACTTTTTAAAGTTTTTGGGCTTTAGTATTACTGCTGCCACATTAGCTTCATGTGAGACTCCTGTAATTAAGGCAGTTCCTTATTTAACCAAGCCTGAAGAAATCACACCCGGTATTGCCAACTGGTATGCAAGTTCATACTTCGATGGTAATGATTATGCCAGCATTTTAGTTAAAACAAGAGAAGGCAGACCTATCCATATTAAAGGTAATAAATTATCTTCAGTAACTAGAGGTGGTGTTAATGCAAGAATTAATTCTTCTGTTTTATCTCTTTATGATTCTGAAAGATTAAGAGGTCCCCTTGCAGGTGGTGCTGAAACAACTTGGAGTCAGGTTGATAGTGAAATCACCAAACAGTTAGAGGAAATAGCTTCACAAGGTGGAAACATCAGAATATTATCCAGTACTGTTATTAGTCCTTCAACCAGACAGGTAATTGCAGATTTCTCTGCTAAATACCCTAATGTTGTTCATATATCATATGATCCAATTTCTTATTCAGGAATAATTAAAGCAAACCAGGCAAGTTTTGGAAAAGCAGTTATCCCTAGTTATAATTTTGATAAAGCAAAAGTTATAGTAAGTTTTGCTGCTGATTTTATTGCAGGATGGGTGTCTTCAGTTGAACATATTTCACAATTTGCTGAAACAAGAAGACCTGAAAATGGAACAATGTCTCGACTATTTGCTTTTGAATCTAATATGTCACTAACAGGCAGTAATGCTGACGTAAGAGTTCCTATAAAACCTTCTCAACATGGTTCAGCTATAATTGCATTATATAATGAAATTGCAAAAAAAGCTGGAGTACAACAAGCTGCTGCAGTTAATGTACCTTTTCAAACTTCAATAAACAAAGCTGCAGAAGAACTTTGGGCAAACAGAAGTAACTCACTTGTTATAGCGGGAGAAAATGATGTAGAAATACAAACTGTGGTGAATGCTATAAATTCCTTACTGGGAAATTATGGCACTACAATTAATTTGGATAACGCTAACCTTACAAAACAAGGTAACGATGCAAATGTTATGCAACTAGTAAATGATATGAAAAGTGGTGCTGTTTCTGCACTCTTTTTATATGGAGTTAATCCTGCCTATACTTTGCCTAATGGTGAAGAATTTGCACAAGCCCTTGAAAAAGTAAAACTTTCCGTTTCATTTTCTGATAAAGCAGATGAAACTACATCGTTAGTTAAGTTCGTTTGTCCTGATCATCATTCACTGGAGTCATGGAATGATTTTCAGCCTAGGAGTTTTAATTATTCATTAGGACAACCGACAATTTCACCATTATTTAATACAAGACAAGCTCAGGACAGTTTACTTAAATGGTCAGGAGCTAATACAAGTTATTATTCTTTTATAAGAAACAAATGGCAAAGAGATCTTTTCCCTTTACAAAGTTCTGAGATGTTTTTTGATGCCTTTTGGAATAATTCTCTTCATAATGGAGTATTTGAACTTCCTGGTAAACAAATCTCTGAGGCTTCTTTTTCCGGAGATGTAAATGCTGCGGCTTCAAAAATATCCTCAGTTAAGAATAAAGAAGGCGAATTTGAACTTGTAGTATACCAAAAAGCTGGTATAGGTGATGGTAGTCAATCGAACAATCCTTGGTTGCAAGAACTTCCTGATCCTGTTACAAGAGTTACTTGGGACAATTATGTAACTATGTCCCCTTTACAAATGCAGGAGACAAGTTGGAAATTCCAACTTCTGGCAAGAGGAGAAAAACTAGCGGATGTTGTGGAAGTTACAGCTAATGGCAAAACCATTGTACTTCCTGTAATTCCTCAACCTGGACAAGCATACGGAACTATTGGTATAGCATTAGGTTACGGAAGAACAAAAGCAGGAAAAGCTGGAAATAATGTAGGAGCAAACGCTTATCCTTTAACAAATTTCACAAATAACACTATTAAATACAGTATTACTGGTGTAACCTTAAGCAAAACAGGTGAGCAACATCTGATAGCTGCAACTCAGGAACATCATACAATAATGGGTCGCGATCTGGGAGTACTTCGTGAAACAACTCTAGATTCATTTATAAAAGATCCAAGATCAGGAAATCCTGTAAACAAATTAGCAACTCATGAGGGAATGCAACCTCTCAGCAAAGCTGATCTTTGGAGAGAGCACCCTGTAAACATAGCCGGACACAGATGGGCAATGACCATTGACCTTAACACTTGTTTTGGTTGTGGGGCTTGCGTTACTGCTTGTCATTCAGAAAACAATGTACCTGTAGTAGGTAAAGAAGAGGTAAGCAGAGGAAGAGATATGCATTGGTTAAGAATTGACAGGTATTTCAGTTCTGCAATGACTAAGGAAAAAGCAAGTGAACAAAATGTAGGTGCAATAGACATGTATCTGGATATGGAAGTTCCTGAAGCGGAAAACCCTGAAGTTTCTTTCCAACCTATGCTTTGCCAACATTGCAACCATGCTCCATGTGAAACAGTTTGTCCAGTTGCTGCTACTACTCATAGCAATGAAGGATTAAATCAAATGACCTACAACCGTTGCATTGGAACAAGATATTGCGCCAACAACTGCCCATATAAAGTAAGAAGATTTAACTGGTTTAACTATACTGGAAATGAAAAATTTGCCGAAGTAAATCCTGCAATGGATGATTTAGCAAAAACTGTTTTAAATCCTGATGTTATCGTAAGATCTAGAGGAGTAATGGAAAAATGCAGTTTTTGTGTTCAGAGAATTCAAGGTGGTAAGCTGGAAGCAAAAAAAGAGAAAAGAAGAGTTGTTGATGGCGATGTAGTTACTGCTTGTGCTGCTGCTTGTCCTACAAATGCTATAATATTTGGAGATCATAATGATACTGCAAGCAATGAAGGAAAAGGAAGTAAAGTGAGAACAATATCAGAAGGTCCAAGAGCATACCATGTAATTGAAGAAGTTGGTACTAAACCTAACATTTGGTATATGACTAAAGTACGTAATACTAAAGCAGAACAAGCTTAAAAAACAATAAATAGGATCGGGTTATAATCTAATTCAAAATATAAAAAATGCAAGTTGATTCACACATTAGAACACCCTTAATACTTGGTAATAAAACATACGGAGATATTACCGCTGATGTTATGAGGCCTATAGAGGGCAAAGCAAACAGAATGTGGTATATAACATTTACCATCTCTGTTATAATAGCACTTTGGGGAGTAGGATGTATAGTTTATACCATAGGAGAAGGAATCGGAACCTGGGGATTGAACAAAACGGTAGGCTGGGCCTGGGATATTACCAACTTTGTATGGTGGGTAGGTATCGGTCATGCCGGAACTCTAATTTCTGCTGTACTATTATTATTCCGCCAAAGGTGGAGAATGGCAATTAACCGATCTGCAGAAGCAATGACCATTTTTGCGGTAATGATGGCTGCTCTTTTCCCTGGTATTCACATGGGTAGAATATGGCTTGCTTACTGGG
>JALYPI010000064.1 GCA_030856445.1 Bacteroidota bacterium | reverse complement strand
CAATGAACAAAATTGCTTTGAATATTGTTAAAAATGATAAAACAATTAAAGGGTCTGTTATGACTAAAAGGCTTAATGCAGGATGGGATGAAGAGTATTTAAAAACTATTTTAGGATTTTAATGCGTCAGCCCTGAGCAGTATCCTATTCTTCCTATTAGAATATTACAAAATTTGAAATCAGTTATCAAAAATAGTATAAAATATTAAGCAGAAACTTGTGTGTTGAGGAAATGGCTCTTTAACTTTTGCCAATGTGGGCGAGGTTGGTGTGGGAGGGGCAAAAGTTAAAGTGCCATTTTCTGCGGTGGCAATTTTATTATTTGCGGGTGGGAAAAAAAATAAGGCACGAAGGGATGGGAAACCGAAAGTTGCAAGTTTGTAGGTTTGGAAATTAGGCTTTTGAATTACTAGATAATTTTGAAGTTGCTCCGAAAAAAAACGCTTGTTGCTAACGGTTTTTGCATATACGCTGGTGGCGATTACAGCACCGAACCAAAAACCGTGAGCAGCAAAGTTAATAGAAATTAAAGGCTTTGCAATAGAGTACCTAGGCCGCCACTGGCGAATATGCAATGTTAGCCGTTGGCATTTCCCACTTGTCTAGGTAACTACTATTACTGCCGAATTGCAGTGCAACGCCTATGAATATTGACAGGTGGGTTGTGCGGTTGGGTGTTTTGTTTTCTTTCAAGGGGGGGGATAAAAAAATGAAATCCTGGGGAAGGCAGAGAGTAAGCTTATTTACAATTTTTGGTTTGTGGGATGGGTTTTAGAGGGAATTGTGAATGTGCTTACTCTTGCGAAAGGGCTTCCGTCCTGACTTTCATTATATTTACTTATTTTCTGATTCAGGATATATTATTCATTTTACAATAAAGTTATTTAATCAATAAAAAACAAAATAAATATAAAATCATTGAATTTTTTTTACATTTGGATAAATGTAACTTTTAGAAATATCCTATACGATTCATTTCTAATTATTTTAAGCAATAATTCTGAATAAACACAATGAAAAATTTTTTCACATTGTTCTTTATGACACTGACGCTGTCCACCTTTGGTCAGACAACCTTCAAAAAATTTAAAGAAGCTAATACAGGACAAATTAGCGCGTATGCAGATGGAGTTATGTGGAAAAGGTGTTACTCAAATAATTATTGCCAAGATGTTTTTAGAATAACTCCTCACTTTAAGGGAAATAAATACTATCTAAAGTTTGAATATTTTTCCGATGGAAGCTTTTGCAGCGAATTTTCGGAGATTAATGATAACTGTAGTTATGGCGCAAAGTCTTGTATTATGTATCTATACATAATGCTTGATGACTCTGAAGTTTTAGAGTTATCTTCTAACAGTTATGATTCAGAATTAAATAATATTAAGTTTAACGTTACAGCACCAATTATAAAGAAACTTGCCGAGGCTAGTAAATTAGATATAAAACGAACTGTTTTAAAGCAAGAAATTTATGATCGGTTTCCGTATACTTTTAAGGATTCTGAAATAAATGGATTTTATGACTTTGCAATTGGAATGAATATAATAAAATGATAAAATGAAAGAATATACTTTACGTAACAATTAAATATAACATGACCTTAAAAAAAATTTATTCAGTCTTGCTTTTTGCTCTTTTATTTCAGATGTCATTTGGACAAGATAAAACTGCATTTGACTTTCAATTAAAAGGCAACGCTTTAGCTGATAAGGGGAATTATTCCGATGCAATGCATAATTATAATCAAGCAATTGAAATTTACAAATCAAAAAATGATGGAACCCATTGGCTTGGAAAATGTTATTATTATCGAGCCAATTGTAAAAGTCAATTAGAAGATTATAGAGGTGCAATAAATGATTATAATAGTGCAATTTTAGCTTGGGACTATGGCAAAATTCCTAATGAAGCTTTATACCCTTCGATATATTACTATCGTGGCATTTGTAAAAATTTAATAAATGATATAGAAGGCGGATGTCAAGATTGGAGTAAGGCTGGTGAGCTTGGTTACACAAAAGCTTATCAATTAATTAGAGAAAACTGTAATTAAACAATACATATGAAACAAATATTACTTTTGGTCTTCATTGCTTTTGGAACTTTATTACAGTTACAGGGTCAGGGATTAGCTACAGGTTTAGCAAGGGATTTTCAATCAAGCAAAAGAATTGAAGATTCTAGAAGACACTCATCTAATATGGAGTTAGCATACAAGGAAAGATATAACAACATTCGTGCTGCATACAAAAAAAAACTTGAATTAAATTTTCATAGTGCAAATCCCCAGGCAGAACCTTTAAATGGTTGGTTTACTGCTTTGGCAACAAATGGATTTGATTTTGTAGAAAATAGACAGGTATTTGTTGAAAATGGCATTGTAACTAAGTATAAAAATGGGCACGGTGAAAGTTTTACAATATTAGAAGGTGGCAAAATTCAACAATTTAGAACCGTAATTAAAAATAGTGCTAATCTTACCTTTGAATTATTATTTAACCTTAAAATCGAGAATTAACAATAAATATTTATGGATAAGAAAAAAAAATTACTTTTATCAATATTCATTTCACTATCAACTTTAGCTATTTGCCAAGTAAATCCTAACAGTGAAATAGTAAGACCATATGTAAAAAAGAATGGAACAGTTGTAAATTCTCATCAACGAACAGTAAAAAACACTACTAATCGTGACAATTACACTACGAAACCTAATGTAAATCCTCATACTGGACAAAAAGGGTATAAAAAACCAGACTACAAAACAAATTATAATACAAATGGATCAAGAAAAAAATAATCTATTCCTTCAATAATTGCATTTGCTGTAGATGTCATCTTAACCTGTTCGATTTTTTTGCATTAAAATAATTCTATTAAATCAAATTCAAAACTTAAATCTTTTGGTTTTGTCTTATAAACCTTCACATGAGGCAATTCAAGGGAAATTATTTTAATGATGTCTCTTTCATCAGATTTAGATATTTTATAACCTAATATTACATCTGTTATAATCTCTTTAGGAATAATTATGATTGAATCTGCACCATTCATTTTAGTTAAGCGATATTCAATCTCATAATTCCAGTATGACGCCTTTGTATTTGTCTGTCTTAACATTTGATTAATAAAATCTTCGGTTGGCAATATTGTTGGGTAATCTTTTTCATAAAAAATTTCTCCACCTCCACCTAAATAACTAAAAAGCTGTACTGAATCAAAACCAACACAAAATCCGGAATGATTATTTGAATAATGGGCCCACATCAAGACATTATCATTCACAGCTGTAACTGAAAAGACGCCAAGCGTGTCATGAATTTTTTTTAAGGCTTGTTTATTCTGGCTGAAAATAAATGCATCATTTTTATATCTACCTTCTTTTAAAAGCTTAATTACTTCTTGATTATGTTGTTCTGTAGAATAATTGGGAAAGTGTCTTCTAACAACTTTGTTAAAATAATCTAACACTAAATTTTCATCATATTTCAGTAGATGAAACGCAATAGATATTTGACAATCAAATGGATCATTAAATGTTCTTGGAGAAGGAATGAAAATTTCTTGGTGCAATAGTATATTTCTATGATAGTCTTTTTTCCAATCTCGATATTTAAATAATTTCTCAGGGATTAATTTCGATTCCCAAGGTACCATATTGATTCGCTTTGTGCCAAATACAGTTTGAATTTCCTTTATTTTCATTTTCAAATTCTAATCATTTTGACGTGGACTCACATACTTCTACACTCTGCGGCTGCTGATACTGCATGTAGTCCATAGTTATTTTTGAAAACTTTATTTTTGTTCCACTCTTTAATTTTAAGGGAAACTTCAAGTCTTGACTTGTACAAAAATATTGGGAAGATCCGATTTTTTTCACTTTATACACAACATTATCTATTGTAATAGTTCTGTACCTTGTACTAAAATTATAGTCATCAATAATATTATCCGAATTAAAGTAGATAGTCCATGTTTTATTCAGTGGAACTGTATAGGTATTATTCGGATCTAGACTGACATTGCATTCTTTATTATTAGTATTGAAAGATACGATTTTAATTAAATAATAAGGAGCTTCCTGGGACAACGATAATGTTAAAACAAGAAAGATCGGGACAATCAGATTTAGTGCGATTTGTTTTACTAAACCAAGTTTTATTAGTTTCATTTCCTTTTTAATTTAATTATTTTACACAAAAATAGTTTTTTTTTATTGTTATTGAAAAAGAGGCCGAAGTAATATAATTTAAAGCCCAAAGGAAGGTAATTTCGTTGAGTTATAAGTTTGCAAAAAAATGTTGAATACTGCTAACCACAAAGCTTATAGCCTTCTCTGTCACTCTGAAACCCAACGTTTACAGTTTACTTTGTATTTGTTCCTAAACTGTCAATTATCTTATATCAAATTTAAACGCAAGAACTTTGGGCTAGGAAAAAATAGCTCTTTGACTTTTGCCAAGTGTGATGGGTTGCGTGTTTGAGGCAAAAGGCAATGTGCTATTTTGTGCGGTCGGGGATTTCATTTTTTTAGTGCGTGGGGGAAAGAAAACAAAGCACGAAGCGATGGCTTGCTTGAGGCGTTGAAAATTGCACAAAAGTTTCTTAATGAAAAAGGCTGACTGTCCCGTCTGACCCACCGCCCCGCAATGCTTACGGCTAACGGTTTTTGCATATACTCAGGTGGCGATTATTGCACCGAACCAAAAACCGCGGGCAGCAAAGTTAATAGAAATTAAAGGCTTTGCAATAGAGTACCTAGACCGCCACTTGAGGATATGCAATGTTATATGATGGCGTTTCCTGCCTTGTAAGACTTCATTGTTGTTGCGTTTTGCAAATAATTATTAGAACATTTTTTGGCTCCGCGGGTCGGGTGTTTTATCCTTTTTAAGAGGGGGGAGAAAAATTTAAAATTCTTCTTTTACTTGGGTGGGAAAGACAAAAGCTTATTTACAATTTTTGGTTTGTGAGATGGCTGGTGTGAATTGTAAATGTGCTTATGGCTGTGTGAAAAGGGATAAGCAGCTTGCCTTTATTTCCTGTTCTCATGGAATTTCCAGAAGGTCAATGCCCTTTAATTATCCTGTTTTAGTCCCATTATCATTTTTATTCATTTGTTTGATTATAAAAAGTCATCAATATTAAATATTTCAATTTCCTGACTACTACAGTATTCAGTCGGCACGACTTCAATTATTTTTGTCTCTTTTGATTGATTATAATTTAGAACTTTTATTTTTTGCGTTTTATTCAACAAGTCCACATTGTGCCTTTTCAAAACAGCAACTTCTTTTTCCAAAGCATTCAAAATGAAACCCATAGTGAAATAGGCGTACCTTTCTTGCATTAGACTATCTTCGGTAAAAGGTTTGAATATGTCAATTTCAATATCTTCAAAAGTGTCGGGATTAACTAATGATATTGTTACAGAAAATTCCTTGTAAATTTCATTTTTATTTTCAAAAAAGTCGCCTACTCCAATTTTATGAGCTTGTAAGAAATTTTCCTCATACGACTTTGCTCTTTCAAATGCCTCTTGTCTGGCAATAAAAGGATTTTCATTTTTAAATTCATTGGAATATTCTGTATCCTTCAAGTCATCTGTTTTTTCGCTCCACTCATAAGTGCCAGCGTTTACCTTGTATATAAATTCCATATTTTTATTTTTTCTTTGAATTCATTTTGCTTAAAATTTGTATAGCTGGCTTATGTCCTAAATCGGCTGATTTTTTGCAGTCCCGAAAAAAATCTTCTTCGTTTCCGATTTTATTATTTAAAACAGCTCTAATGAAATATACTTCTTTTTCTGGTCCCTTTTTAAGAATTTCATTGCAGGTTAAGATTCCTTGTTCATCTTGTTGTAAAAAATGATGAGCCCGAGCTTTGAGTATTAACGCTGGAATAGGAAGTGTTTCTTGATTCATCTGCGGCAAATATTTTGAAGCTGAATTCAAGTCTTCGAGAACTTTTTGTGCATTTCTTTTTTTATCAAGACTGTCATAGGCTTTTGCTCTCCAAAAATGTCCTGAATAGTCTGGGTTGTTGTTAACTTTGTTTGAAAATTCAATTAGGGAACTTTCTGCTTCTGAAATTAGCCCACGCTTTGATAAGCTGTCTATTTCATTAAAGTAATCAATGTCCTTTTTCATTGTCAATTTGTTTAAATTCTCTTAAGTCTGTTATGGTTGAAGAGAATCGGGATTGCATTAACTAAAGTTTGGCATTTGTGTTTCATTCCATTCACAATGCAGGTGCAGTAAAAAGATAATTAGGTTCTGTTGAAAAAAATAGGCAAGCCTTGCTCGTCCCCGCATTATTACATGGTTCTGTAACGGTTTGTGCTTTATCGTCCTGTTTGATTTCAAGTCTGGGCTTAAATTAATTCTTTTAATATTGTTTCAGGGTAGGCAATATATTCACCGTATTGCCCTTTTTTCATTTGCGCACCTAAACTTTTTCCTAAACTTGTCAAAATCCATTCTTCGTTTTTCTTTTCTATCCATTTTAACTTTTCAATTTTATAAGTAAGGTCTTTACTCGAAATGCCAATTTCTTTTGATAAAGCAGTAGCGGAAAAATACTTGCCGTCAAATGAATTTATTTTTTGCGGAGTAGAGATATCTACCTTAGGTTCTATTTTTATTTCTTTTGTCGGTTGTGTTTGTGAAGTAGATGAAATAGGTTTGCTGACAAAGTCAAATGGCTTACTTGTTTTTTCTATTAAATCAATTTCATTCCAGGCATCATTATAAACTTGGTTGTCTTCGTTTGCCGTGTTGTCAATGAGTATTCCCATTTCCTTATTATTCATCATTGAGAAGTCATAAAAATTCATAGAAGTGATAATCATTTTTGTGTCGTTTATATAACACTTCGCATGCAAGTCCTCTGAGAAAAATAAATAAACAAACCGCAGTCCCTGAAAGAAGGTCATTTGCTCCGGATTAAGTTCTTGTTTGCCAAAAATAATTTTTGTGTCCTTTCTATTCGTGTTGCGATAGGTTAGAAGGTCTCTAAAGTCTTTTGAAAGTTTCAAATAAGGTGAAACGATATAAAGTCGTTCGTCCGCTTTTTTAATTAGGTCTTCTAATTCAGAAGTAATTTGTTTTGTCGTAATAAATTTTGCCATTGTCTTGTGTTTTATTTGTTATTTCATTGTCTATTGTTTGGTCGTCCCAGCATGCTAACTAAAATATATATTAACAAACATAATGTTTATTTTAATCTCTCCTAATAGAATAGTAATAAAATTTAATAAGCAGAAACGTGGGGGAGGCGAAATGGCTCTTTTCCTTTTGCATTGTGATAGGTTTGCGTGAATGGGCAAAAGGGAATGTGCCATTTTTGCGGTGGCAATTTTAAATTTTGTGCGGGAGGTAAAAAGGATAAAGCACGAAGCGTTTGGTTGCTCTGTTTTTGAGAGTTACACAAAAGGTGTTAAAGGCCTCTGTCAAAAGGATTGGGAACTATTCTGTCTCTCCGAAATCATACGCTATCATATAACGGTTTTTGCATATACGCAGGTGGCGATTATTGCACCGAACCAAAAACCGCGAGCAGCAAAGTTAATAGAAATTAAAGGCTTTGCAATAGAGCACCTAGACCGCCACTTGAGGATATGCAATGTTATGCGGTCGGCCTTTCAACCTTTATAGAAGTCACGATTAGTTGCGAACAGCACAACGGCAATGAAAGTAACAGTTGGGCGGTGCGTGAGGGTGTTTGTTTTTTTAAAGTGGGGGGGATAAAAAATTAATATTCTTAATCGGGAGAGGCGTAAGCTCATTTGCAATTTTTGGATTGAGGGGAGCAAGTGAGAATTGCGAATGTGCTTACGCCTGTGCGATTGATTTTCAGAGCATATGTATTTCACTTTTTTCTCTGTTGTCTGCTATACAGAGTGAATCAACTTGAAAATTTTTCTATCTTTTTTAATGCTTTTGTTTTGTCTGAAATCATTTCTGGAATTATTTCCATTTTATTGTTGTTAACTAATTTTTCCAAATTTGTAGTGGTACAGAAGGCGAAATCATTATTTTCGGTAACCACCCACATTAAATACTTTGAACCTGGCATAAAATTTATATTTTGATTCGTGTATCTGTACACTGTATTAATGCCTTTTTCCACTATAAATATTTTATCGTAAATAATCTTTTCCTTATCATTACTGATAAAATTTACAGAGGCGAAAATTGGTGAAATGAGTGGAGGCATAGGATAATCTACATTATATATGCCTGTGTTGTTAATTCTAAAAACTCTGTTTATACTAAGGCTTTGGGAAGGCAGGGTAGTTTCTATTTTTTTGTTTATTGATTTAAGTTTTTCATTGTTTATCTTATTTTTTTCAGAAACATCATTATTATACGCTGTGAAATTTCTTTCAAAATCAAGCTTTGCTTTTTCATAATCTTTGCCTTCAAAAACGGGAACAGTTTTTACAGAAATAGAAGTGTCTGCTTTTTGCAAATTAACCATAAAAACACCAATATCCTTGCTTTTTTCAAGTGTAATATTATCCCAGTTAAGCTTATAGAATTTTTGACTAAAATTATCATCAACAACTTCAAAAAGCACATTATCATAACATGCAAGCTCAGGATACTCTGATTTTTTAAAAGCTAATTTGAATGAGTATTTTTCAGGATTTGCTTTACAGGGTTTAATAAGATCAGAATATTCTTGATTGGGACTCAAAATGATTTCGTTCTCTTTTTTTAATTTTATTGAATTATCCTCAACCTTATCTTTCCCTAAATAAATCCAGTTCTTTACTTCCGTATCTAAGGAATAGAGGTTATACTTGGTGTCTGAATAAATAGAGGGCATTTCAATATTAATGGATTTTTCCTTATTTATCTGTACTGGTTTATTGTCAACATAGGCCTGAATCTCCAGCATACCCGCAGACTCAAAGGTATATAGCGTTCCTGCTGAATCATATTGCATAGGGATACCTGAAAGAAATATTTCCAGGGGATTTTTGAATTCTCTGTAAACAATGGTAACAGTATCTAATATGGCTTTTCCATTTTCATCCAGAAAGCAATGAGGAGGAATGCTTATGCTGGTGCCGTCATTGTGCTTAATAAGCCCACCTTTGCCGGCATTAATTTTATAGGCTGTAAATTCTATTTCCTCTCCTTTTAAGGGCGGTAAAATAAAAGGAATAGCAGTTTTATCGGTTAATTCATTTTCGTTTTCTACTACTTGTTCTGTTGTTTCAATTTTTACAGGAGAAATTGCCAAATAAGCAATTGCAGCAATTAGGGTAATACCAATTCCACCCAGGAACCAATAATTTTTCAGGATAGATGTTTTCATAGCTGTGTGGTTTTTTATAACAGAATCAAAATTCTTGTGTTGGTTTATCTTTTCCTTATCAGGGAAATTCCTGTTCAAAATGAATTTTCGGTTAATCTTTTTCATACTCATTTTATCATTATTTTTTTAAGCTTGTCAATTGCTCTATATGTTTTAACTTTTGCATTATTTTCAGTAATGTTCAATATCTCACTAATTTCTTTAAAAGGGCGCTTTTCAAAAAACCTGTGCTCTATTAATTCAATATCTTCTTCAGGTAGTGTTTTTAAAGCTGCATATAGTCTGGAAAAATCCTCAATAGTATTTTCCTCCACTATCTCTCCTGCTATAATGCCCATTCCTTCAATATTAATACTAATGACTATGTTTATTTTTCTTTGTTTATGTTGATTATATATTTCATTTCTTGAAATCGCATATAACCAGGAAGAAAAAGGCAAGCCTTGTACCTTATAATTTTTTAAGCCAGACAAAGCTTTGAGAAAAATTTGTGAGGTTATATCTGCTGCAATGTCTTCGGTTTCAACCCTTTTTAAAACATACATAAATACCTGTTCAAAATACTTATTGTAAAGCACATTGAATTTAGCAGGGTCTTTTTTTGCAAGTTCTATTATAGATTCCTCCTGCTTAATGTCGTCCTTGGTAAAATGATAGGGTGAAGTTGAAATATTCATTCAATAATCTTTTTGAACATATAACTGATCGAGGTGGTAAAAGATACAAAGTGTTAAAATTATTTTAATCCTGCCTTTAAAAGCTCTTCCATTGTATTTAAATTTTTATCAAACATTTTAACTCTAAATATAATGGGATTGCCAGGTAAAATGTTTTGAATGTCTATTTCTGCTGAACTTACAGTGCCGAAATTGCCATTCCTTAATAAGACAATTAAAGTGTAATTTGAGTTTTGGATAATAGGAAAGATAGAGGCATCGCCACTATTGTTATTTATTTGATAAAAACTACGACTATTATTATCCAGAACAAATACAGTGGTTACCGCTAGCCTTGTGTTTTCTTGCTCATCTATAAAAGAAGCAGTAACGAAATTTAAATTTGGATTTCTTGGATCGGGCCTAATAGGAGCATTTCTTATACTGTAAGATTGTAATGTCAGGCTTCTTTGCAAATAACTGAAATTAATAGGTGCATTATTAAGGGCAAATGCTTCATCCTCCATAATTGCATCATAATATTCTATCCATTCTTGACGGCTCATGATTTTTTCCCGCTCACTCATCACTCTTTGGAGTTCTAGAAAGGAAAGATCCATCCTCTTGTCATAATTATTATCGTATTTTTTTCTGTCCCTTACATGCTTTGTATGAAACTTTTTCATTCTTCTAGTCAATGCTTTTTGATAGGATAAAAAACGGGTATTGTAGATTTCATGGTTTTTTTCCAAGGGATATTCCTTGTTAATGATCGGGTATGCAAAAAAAGATTCAAAACTTGCCCCGGATTTTAATAATATTGTAAATCCACTATTGTTTTGATCCTGATTTATCCTAATATCTTGCCATGATTTTTTTAAATATTTCTTTTTAAATTCTTTTTTACTAAGCCCACCTTTATACACCCAATACATACCTCTGAAAGCATTTAGTTCGATATAATCTTTGTTTGTAGTTCCATACGAATTAGGAAGATGGAACCAAATTTCTTTTCTTTTTCCCTTATTCACATTAGAGCCTTTCAATCTGTATAAAACCACATCTCCAGGATTCAATTGACTGTTTGGAATTCGTCTGTAAATATTTGAATATTCAGGATGCAAATACCGGCCATTAATTCCAAGAGTGTCGAAATTATAATCTCTTACAATAGAGGGAAATAACAAATATGCAGTGGAAAGAATTTTAAACTCTTTTTTAATTTTCAAATTCCCTGTTTTTACTGTTTCTTCAGGTTTGAGATCCTCTGTAATTTCCTTTTCATCTACTTCTGGTTCGTTTACATAATATATTTCTATGCCTGGAAATAATTTTAAAATCTGTTCTTTCTCCTGCTCAGAAATATCCTTGTCTAAGGTTAGGAATTTAATGTTGGTATTTGCAAATTTTTCCAACTCCTTAGCAACGTCCATAATTAAATTCCCCTGGATACTAAGGGAATTAAGTTTTTTCAGACTAGACGCTTCACTAGGGAGTTCTAATAGTGAGTTATTACTTACATCCAGTACTTCAAGTGCTTTTAAATTGATTATGTTTTGTGGCAACTCACTGAGGAAATTGACAGGAAGTGCCAAAACTTTAAGGTTGGGTAATTTGATGAGTTGTTCAACCAAATTTTCATAGTTTAATTCACTGCTTCCGGTAATGTTTAAATTGGTAAGGCTTGTAAGTTTTTCAAGATTAGTTAAATTTTGTACTAGCTCATTGTCAATTAAATTCAATTCCTTTATATTGACAGAAGATAATTTCAGAAACAAATCATTAAAATCAGCATTACTATTTTCCTCAATTGTAAGCGATTTAAGCGATTTAATAGCTTTAATGTTTTCTGGAAATTTATCAAAATTGTTATCTCTGAAAGTTAATGATTCCAGTTTTTTAACCTTTACTAAGTGGGAAAATATTTTTTGGAAGGTTTTTGAATCTGCTTCTCCCTCTAGTATTATTTCTTTAAGAGACTCAAGTGTGCTGATTTTTTTTAGAAATAAAGAAACATCCTCTTCACTAGTTAAATCAAGTAATAAAGATTCTGTTTCTTTATTGCTCTCTTCAATTTCTAAAACTTCTTGAGCATAAGTTTTTAGAATAAGGCTAAAAAAGATAAACAGACAGAAAAATATATTTTTCATGAATCAACTATTGTAAAAATAAACATATAACTATGAATCTTATAAAAAGATACAAAAAGCAAACTTAACCTTTAAATAATCAAACAAAAAATAAATTAAAAGAGTTTTCCACGCAAAAAGGACAAAAAAAATATTTATTCTATTTTTGACTTTTGGTCTAAAGTATAAATTCTCAAAAAATAAACGCAGGAATTGGGGCTGGGGAAATGGCTCTTTTTATTTTTTTGTGGGAAGATATTTGTGTGATTTTGCAAAAATAAAATGTGCCATTTCTTGCGCTGGCAATATTAATTTTTTAGTGCGTGAGGAAAAAAAACAAGCACGAAGCGATGGCATCTACAGGTGTTGAAAGTTTGCAAGAAAGTTGCCAAATGAAAAAGGCAAGAAAGGCCACCAATCCGTTCTGTAAGTAACGAAAAAACAGGCTGCCGCATAACGTATTTAGGCTTTCCGCAGTAGGGGAGGAATAGCACAGGCTTGTCAAGCCCCTACATAGCACCCCTATTGAGGAAAACCGCTGTTATATGCAGCCTTAGATAAGAATTAATCACATTTATTAACTATTAATTATGAAAAACTTACAATTATCACTTAAAACAAATTGGTTTGAAATGACAAAGGCAGGTATTAAAACGGAGGACTACAGAGAGATAAATGCTTACTGGTTCAAAAGGCTTATTTACGATTATAAAAAGGTTTACAGCTATATAAGTATTCGTGATAATCATGAGGATTTAGATGTGCTTAATTTATGTAAGGATTCATTTTGGAAAAAAACATTTTGGTTCAAGCCTTTTGAAATTAACACAATGACTTTAGGCTATCCAAAATCAACCGACATAGAAAAGATTTTAAAGCTCGAGCATAAAGGAATTGAAATTAGAGAAGGCAATCCTGAATGGGGAGCTAAGCCAGGGAAACTTTATTTTGTCATTAAACATGGTTCGGCCATAGGTTGCATATAACGTTTTTGCATACCCGCTGGTGGCGATTACAGCTGCATGCCAGCAAGTAGGCAGCTAAGGTAATAGAAACCCAGGACATTTCAAATAGTAACTAGACCGCCACTGGTGGGTATGCGATGTTG
>JALYPI010000053.1 GCA_030856445.1 Bacteroidota bacterium | reverse complement strand
CTTCCAATGCTCTTATTACCCTTTGTGGGTTTTTTAAATCAACCTGATTGTAATATTCCGGATCCTTTTCTTTTAAAACAGAAATTAAATGTTCCAGGCCTTTATTTGTTAAAAGCTCATTTAATTTTTCCCTGATTTCAGGAGCTGTAGCAGGAAGAGGATCAAAACCACTGCAGACTGCATTAATATATAAACCTGAACCACCGGTTAAAATTACCGCGTCTTTTTTTTTAAATAACTTGTTTAAAATAGCAAGTGCGTCTATTTCATAACTTGCTGCATCATAATCATCTTTAATTGAAATAGTATCAATGAAATAATGTGGGGCTTGCTGCAATTGCTCAGAAGTGGGTTTTGCAGTGCCTATGTTTATTTCCTTGTAAAATTGCCTGGAATCGGCAGAAAGAATTACTGTGTCAAGATCTTTGGCCAGCTCAATGCTCAGGTCTGTTTTGCCCACGGCAGTTGGGCCCAGCAAAACGATGAGCATCTTTTTATCATTCACTTAAAAAAAAATTAAGAATTAGAAATCGTCATCATCAATAGCAGAACTTTCATCAAATTCATCAAACTCTGATTCTTCTTCTTCATCAAAAACTTCTTCCCCTTCCAGTCGCTTGGAATCTTCTTCATCTACACCTGTGTGGGCAAAACTTTCTGCCATTTCATCAGCTTCAATATAAAAAAGACTGTCATCTATTTCTGTTCCGCTTTCTTCGGCTTTAGCTTTCGCCTCGGCTTCAATTTCTGAAAGATCAATTTTTTTGAACTGTAAAGGTGCCACTCCGGTTGTTTTTACACAATTTGGATACTTGTTTTTTTGATCCCCATCAACTATTTTCAACAGTTCAATAGTAAAAGTCCATTTTGTATTAGCTTCATATTCATAAATGAATTTTTGGTGAGGATCTTCTATAAAATCCAATAATTTCGAATCTTTTAACTGCTCAAAACTAATTTGCCTGTCTTTTCTCCAGTAATCGTCACTGGTGAAGAAAGAGGCTGGAGAAACGCAATCAAAACTTATAGCATCCTGAATTGCAATATGAAAATTTTCGAATGTTTGTCCCGGTCTTATTTCTATATCTCTTGATACATCTTCGGGATCATCAAATGTTACTCTGAATTTATAAACAACCATATCTTTTATTTTTTGTTTTCAAACCTTGGTATCAATTTTTGGTTTTTAATTTTTTTATTTCCAGTCCCATTTCAACGCCTTTATTTAACATAAAATTATAAACCTCCTGGTAATCATTTTTAACTTCACCCTCCAGCACGGCTTCCCTGATAGCATTTTTTATAAGACCAACTTCTTTTGATGGGGAAATTCCAAAAGCTTCCATAATTTCTTCACCAGATACAGGAGGTTGCCAATTTTTAAGTTGATCTTTTTCTTCTACTTCTTTTAGTTTTTCTCTAACAAGTTCAAAATTGGCTAAATATTTTTTAACCTTATATTCGTTTTTGGTGGTAATGTCAGCTTCACACAGCATCATTAAATCATCTATATCATCACCGGCTTCAAATAAAAGCCTTCGGATGGCAGAATCAGTTACTGTTTCTTTTGATAACACTATTGGCCTTAAATGCAGCAGTACGAGTTTTTGCACATACTTCATTTTAGAATCCATAGGCAATTTTAGATCCTTAAATATTTGGGGAACCATTCTTGCTCCTTTGTCTTCATGCCCATGAAATGTCCAACCTATGCCTGGTTCAAATCTTTTTGTTTTTGGCTTGGCAATATCATGTAAAATTGCCGCCCAGCGTAACCATAAATTATCAGTGTTCCCTGAGATATTATCCAGGACCTGTAAAGTATGATAGAAGTTATCTTTATGTCCCTTGTTGTTAATTATTTCAACCCCATATAAATCGCTCATTTCCGGAAAAATAATTTGCAGCAGTTGGGAATCAAACAATAGTTTAAAACCTGTAGAGGGTTTATCAGACAATATTATTTTATTCAGTTCATCCGTGATTCTTTCTTTGGAAACGATTTTTATCCTTTCCTTATTTTTTTTAATGGCAAGAAAAGACTTTTCTTCAATTGTGAAATTTAGTTGAGAGGCAAAGCGAATTGCCCTCATCATACGCAATGGATCATCAGAATAAGTGATATCGGGATCAAGCGGAGTACGTATTATTTTATTTTCTATGTCATTAAGTCCTCCGAAGGGGTCAATTAATTCCCCGAAATTTTCTTTGTTCAAATTAATGGCCATTGCATTAATTGTAAAATCCCGCCTGTCCTGGTCCTCCTTTAGAGTACCTGCCTGAACATCAGGTTTTCTTGAGTGTGACCTGTAAGACTCTTTGCGAGCGCCTACAAATTCTATTTCCAGGTTTTCATATCTTAACATAGCAGTTCCAAAGCTTTGAAAAACAGACACTTTTGTGTTTGATCCTATTTTTTGTGCTACTTTTTGTGCAAGTTCTATACCATTTCCAACAGTCACAATATCTATGTCTTTAGATGGTCTTTTTAGAATGATGTCCCTAACATAGCCCCCTATTACATAAGCAGGTGCACTGAGTTCTTCTGCTGCATCAGCAATTAATTTAAATACAGGAGAGGAGAGATGCTGCTTCAATTAAAACTTTTTATTTCTGTAGGATTTTAATTTCCCCATTCATTTTCAAACTGATAACAGTTGGAGATGTGAAAGAAGGCGAATTTTCCTGCTGCAAATTTACTATATAATCAGCTTTCTGCAAAATTGTTTCCGGTATTCCCGGCACAAGCCATTGCTGACTTTTAGAGGCTATGGTTAAAGATACAGTTGCCAATGCCTTTATTCCTCTATTAGTTATTTGCCTAATTATTTCATCCTTAGAAATATAAATAGAAAGCGTACGGTCTTCATTCAAAAAATCAGCATCAAAGCCTGAGGGCTTATCATATTTTATGATTAATGGCTTATTGGTGTTTTCCAGTAAATCATAGGCTAAACTGGGTATGTCCTCCAATAGCATGTTCAGCTTTGACTCATTGTCAGTAATTATAAGGGATTCTGTATTTAACTGAGACTTTATTTCTGTAATTTTTTTTACTGCTTTATTGTCATAAGCATTCGTGGCAATAATTTGACCTAGTGAGGTTTGTAATATTACTGTTCCTCCTTTTTTTAGAATTTCTATACATTGAAGCAGTTCGTTATTATCCATGCTTTTTATAAATTATAATTGGGGTAAATCTTTTCTTAATTGGAGTGAAATTTTTTATGGCCTGCAAGATGCAAAAAAGTAGAATAAAAATTACATTTTATTTGGTCATTAATTTTTTTATTAAGCCTTATTGGAATAAATGTACCAGTTCTGCAATTTTTAAACAGAATAGTCTGTAACTAAGATTATAATGGAACAAAATTTGTACATTTGTAATAATGAGGGAGATTACTGACCATATAGAGCAAATAAAAAAACTTTGTTATTTGAACAAGGTTAAAGCTTTGTTTGCATTTGGCTCAATCACAACGGACAAATACAGACCGGATAGTGACATTGATTTGGTAGTTGATATTGAAGAAAATGATACAATTTCTTATTCAGACAGTTATTTCAATTTGAAATTTCAGTTAGAAAATTTACTTCATAGACAAGTTGATCTATTAGAGCAAAAGGCGATTAAAAATCCATTTCTTAAGGAACAAATAGATAAAACAAAAGTCTTGATTTATGGAAAATGAAATCAAGACTTGGCTTACAGACATAAAGCAAGCAATTTCAGAAATCAATATGTTTCTTCCGGACAAGAAAGACTTTTATGTTTTTCAACGAGACCTTAAAACAAAAAGAGCAATTGAGAGAAATATTGAAATAATTGGAGAAGCTGTGAACAGAATCCTTAAATCAAATCCTGATTTTCCAATTGTTAACGCAAGAAAGATAATTGATACACGAAATCGAATTATTCATGGATATGACACCGTATCAGATGAAATAATTTGGGCAATAGTCGTTAAAGAATTAAGTAATCTGGAAACAGAAATTAATCATTTACTTAAAGCATAATTCAAAAACCCTTTATTTGAACTCCAAAATTAAAGGCGGGGGATAGCATTTCAAATCCCTTACATTAACCCTTTATAAATTGCCATTAAATCCTGAGAAGTTTTTTTAGGGTGAAATTTTTGAGCATGTTTTAATCCTTGCTCAACCATAGTTATCCCTTTTTCAGGGTCTGATAAAATTAAGCGGATTTTTAATGTAAGTTCCTCTGCATTTGTTGGGTCAGTAAGTTCAGAAAAAGGGCCAGCCGCTTCGGGCAAGGAGGAACAATTAGAAGTAATAACCGGCACTTTGCAAAGCAAGGCTTCAAGCACAGGGATTCCAAAGCCTTCAAAAATGGAAGGGTAAATAAAAATTTTAGCCTTGTTATACAAAAAAGGCAATTCTGAATTGTCAACTCTTTCCGGAAAAATTACTTTTTTCTCTAAATTATTGGCTTTAATGTATTCCCTGATAATTTTAAAATAATCTTTCTTTTTATTGCCAATAACAACCAGGGGAATGTCAATATTAACTGGCAATTGCTTTATTGCTTTGAGCAAGGTTAGCAAATTTTTTCGCTCTTCAATGGTACCAATATAAAGCAGGTAATTTTCTGGTAAATTATATTTTTGTTTTATTTTTTGGAATTGCTGTTCATTCTCAGAAAATGTGAAATAGGAGGGATCACAGCTTTGATAAACCACACTTATTTTATCACTTTTTATATTAAAAAAAGTTATTAAATCATTTTTTGTTTGCTCTGAAACAGCAATGATATGATCTGCATCTTTACAAGCTTTTTTGAACTTTATTTCATACATCTTCCTGTCAATAGGGGAGTAGAGCTGTGGAAATCTAATAAAAATAAGATCATGAATGGTAACAATTGTTTTTGCACCTGATTTTTTAATATTAAAAGGCAGCTCATTACTCAGGCCATGAAAAATGTTCGTGTTATTTCTGCTGATATCTGAAGTAACATTGAATGATCTCCATAAAGGAGAAAGAAGTTTTCCAGTTACAGATCCAGGAAAATGTACTCTGCTGTTTTTAGGTAAATCAGGAAAAACCAGGTTTTCATTTTTATAAATCGGAGAATACAACTCATATGTGTTTTCAGGATAATATTCGCAAATGGATTTAATAAGTGTCCTGGAATAGTTTCCAAGTCCACTTTTATTAAAAAAAGCCCTTTTAGCATCAAATCCAATTATCATAAATTCCCTGTTTCTTTCTTTTCTTTTTTAGATTCGGAATCCCAATCATTTTCACCCTCAGTTTCGGGTTTCTCCATTTCACTTTCTTTTCTTCTTAAAATATTACGGTAGCGATGGTATAATTCCCCAAAACTATTGAATTCAACTCTGTAAAATAAGCCCACTCCCTGAGTATAATTACTGTTAACATAAATTTGATTAGCTCCATTTGGCCTGTTAAATCCTCTTACTCTAAATCTGCCGTCCTCGCTAATTTTATATTCAACATTAAATTCCCCAACCATGTTATTGGTTTGCTGAGTAGCAACAGCCTGGTTATTTGAAACTCCTACGTTACCATCAAGTATTACACGATCATTGAGTAGCTGGGTAGATAGCGCGACCTCAAGTTCCTGACTGGATATATCATCGCCAGGCCTGTAATTTACTCCAACGTCAAATTCATTGCTTATTTGCGAAAGCCAATTACTTAACTGGTTAGATAATAACTCAGTAGAACTTGTGGTATGAATGCCTGCATGAGAATTTTCACTATTCCCTCCTCCTGAAGATAAA
Source organism: Bacteroidota bacterium (assembly GCA_030856445.1). Lineage (GTDB taxonomy): Bacteria > Bacteroidota > Bacteroidia > JACCXN01 > JACCXN01 > JACCXN01. Next base: position 676 of record JALYPI010000053.1, on the reverse strand, counting down.
GGAGGCACAAAACGATTAAGAGTTAACAAGGCAAATACCTGTTGGTTTAGTTCCTGCTCATTGTATAATAAGGTACGCAATTGATTTTTGGTTATTTCATCCGCACCAGGGAGTTTAATATCAAAATGAATATCAGGACTTAAAAGATCCTCTTTCATTTTGAGCATTACATTAACAGGAACTCTTTTCTTAGTGGTATCAATATATTGACCCAAATCATATAAAGAGGTTCTTAAGCGGTAAATTGCATTTATGTCAACCTGGGCATTATAGGGATCTCCTGTCCATTTAATTGTGCCTCCTTTTTCCACCTTAAATCTTTTATTTATAACATTCATCAAGGTGAAAAGATAATCTCCTTCTTCTATAATATATTCGCCAAAGATGCTAAATTTACCTAGTGTGTTGATTTCCATTGTAAGATGGCCCCTTCCTTTACCTTTTATGACATCACCGATTTTTGGATCAAAAATAACCTGTACTTCTGCATCTGGGGTGAGGTCAAATTCAAAATTCATTTGTATTCCGGTAAGATCAACCTGATATCCATCTTTTACCTGAACTACAGTGGTATCTTTATTAATAAAGGTTATAAAATTAGAAACAGTAATTTCTTCAGTTCCTGTTAAAGGAATATAAAAGACAGTACCCTTTTCACTTTTAGCCGTAATGTCGA
>JALYPI010000041.1 GCA_030856445.1 Bacteroidota bacterium | reverse complement strand
TTCTTGAATTTCTTCCTACACCTTTTGCCAAACCTCGTCTTTGTTTTCCCATTCAAATCCTACAGCTTTAACTTTATCCTGAATTCTTGATGCTTTAATTAAAGCAGGCAAAGATACAGGAACACCTCCAAGCACTGATTTAGCACCTTCTTTGAGTTTGATTTTTTCCCAGTTTTCCTTGACTTGTTCCTCTGTAGTTGCTTCTACATTTGCATATATATGAGGATGCCTTATAATGAGTTTTTCACACAATGAATTAATCACATCTGAAATATCAAATTCATTGGTTTCTGAGGCTATGCGGGCATAAAAAACAATATGAAGAAGGATATCTCCAAGTTCTTTTTTAATTTCCTGTCTTTCGTTTTTTAATATTGAATCAGATAATTCATAAGTTTCCTCGATAGTTAAATGGCGCAAACTTTCCATGGTTTGCTTCTTGTCCCAGGGACATTTTTCCCTGAGCTCGTCCATAATATTTATTAACCTAGCAAAGGCTTCCAGTTTTTCTTTCATTTCTATTTTTTATTTTACTTCCATTAGAATTTATCAATAGTTTAAAGAAGATTTCAAGAAGTAATTTATTTTACCTCTAATTTTATATACTCTCCATTTAAAGTTGGAGGAAGGTTTAGGTATTGCAAAGAAATCATTAAATCATAACTTCCTTTTACTTTGGGAGCGACAATTTTTATTTCCTGAAAAAAACTTTCTCCTTTATTCAAGTTCCTTTCTTTTAAAACATCTCCTTTTTCAGTTAAAAGCACTTTATTGGTTTGTTCAATAGTATAGCTCAAATTGACAAAAAAATCATCACGTGGTCTAAAATCAGCATCAAAAGATGAATTGTTGATTATTTTGACATTTAATGTAAGAGTATCCCCGGCTTTAACTTGAATTACAGGCTTATCTATTTCACAAAGTATATAATCAAAAGAATAATATTCATCAATAAAAGTATAAAAATAAGTTCCTAATACTGTTTCCATTTCATTTGCATTAGCATTGGAATAACTAGGCAGAAACATTACTTTTTTACCCTGAAAATTCATTTCTTTTTCTGTCCAGAGGTTATACTGATTTTTACGATAATAAACATTATTCAAGGAGTAGGATGTTTCCTTGGCATAAAAACTATATTTTGAAGCTTTCTGATATGAATTCATAAAAACAACAGGAGCACCATTTGCTTTTTGTTTTATTTGATCAGCCCAAGTATCCCAGTGATGAACTTCGGTTTGAATAAAAAGAAAGTCAGGAACAAAATTAAAGGCAAAAGATATCCTAAAAAGTAAAATCAACCCAATTCCAGGAATAGCCAATTTCCTCAAAATATTTCTAATTTTTAAATTCTTTGAAGCATAAACAGAGGCAAGGACAATCATTGGAATAAAAGCCGAGGCAGTCCAATTTGCCTCTACCCTACCCTTAAAGCTTGAAAACAAAAAGAACAACATAATTCCCCAAAAAATAAACTTAAGGCTTCGTAAAAACATATCATCAGCTTTTTGTTTCCAGCAGGCATAAAAAAGAAAAACTCCAGCCAAGGGTCCTGCAATTAGTATTTGTCCGCCTAAATAAGCCAGTGTAAATTCAATATTATATGCCTCTTTTGATCTTCCCGCAAGATGATATTTAATGGAAGGAAAACCATTAAGATATTGCCACCATATATGAGGAATAAATAAAGCTAAAGCAATTAATGCGATTGCCCAGAAAGATTTTCTTTTTAAAAGATTTAAATTAGAAAGCACCACAAAGAACATCACAAGTATGCCGTGGTATTTACTGTATAACATTGCAGCAGCAATCAGTGATAATATTATAGTATATTTTAAACTGTCATTAAATAAGTACTTGTTGTAAAAATATAAAAACAAGGCTGTAAAAAAGATTAAAGGAGTATCCGGAACAGCAACGAATCCACCAATATGAACAAGTATAATTGAAAAAACAACAACAAAAAACAATTTAATATTTGAAGAGTAATTTTTCACTATCTCCCACATTAACCATACAGCAAGCACATTGGAAATAACAACCATTAATCTTAAGCCTAATTCTCCACCCAATAATTCATAACCTGCTTTAATAAACAAAGCAATTCCTGGTGGATGATCAAAGTATCCCCAGTCAAGTGCCTTTGTATATACCCAGTAATAGGC
>JALYPI010000040.1 GCA_030856445.1 Bacteroidota bacterium | reverse complement strand
TTTCCGACCTTACAAATTCAGGTGTAATTAATCCTTTTGGAATATTTGCACCAAAACTCTCTCCCTTGTGCTGATGCCCGATCTCTTTCATTTGCTCTATGCCTTGATTCTCACGTATTGCAATGTATTCCATTTCAGGGGTGATAATTCCTTTTTTGGCATAATGAAGCTGGGAAACATTCATTCCGGGCTTAGCTCTGTATGGCTTACGAATATGAGCAAACCTTAAATGGTCAAGATCGCTTTTCAACAGTCTTTGCTTTCCATAATCCGAAGTGATTTCAGAAAGCTGTTCTACATCATTTCTCTGAACAATCCATTTTTCACGCAATGGCTCAAGTCCTTTTTTTACATCTACTTTAATGTTTGTATCTGTATAAGGTCCGCTAGTATCATAAATTACAACAGGGTTGTTTGGTAAAGACTTTCCATTAAACTCAGTGTCAGAAAGAGATACCTCCCTCATTGCAACCTGGATGTCATGAAGCTTTCCTTTTACATATACTTTTTTTGATGCTGGGAAAGATCCAGTTGTGATTGTGTTTTCTGTAGGTGTTTTGTCTGTTTTTTTCATACGTATGTAATTTGTTTTTTAAAGGACATCTCAATGTATCGGGATGACATGTTAAATACTTCATTTTTTCGATAATCGGGACAAGTAGTGCAATTGGTGCATGACTATTCCATAATTTAATTTTTACCCACCTTGTGTGGCTGTGATAATAGTTATTTTATCAGTGTCATTTATCAAATATTCTTCCCATGAATTACGGGAAATTACGGTATTGTTTACAGCAACGGCAATGCCCTTTGGAGTATCAATCTTAAGATCCTTAAATAATAAGGAAAGATTTTTTTCTGACTCAAACATAAATGCTTCTCCGTTTATAAATATCATATAGCTTTTATTAAGAATAAACTTAAAATGAATTAAAAGCAACAAAAGTTATGGGGAGGGAAATAATCCGAGGATATATTTCTGCTTATTCCCTGCGACAGCATTACCTGCATCAAGTTCAAAGGGTATAATCTCAGTAACGCAAAAGCGAAACACCCCTATAAGTTTTTGTTGTCACAAAGGTGCACTTTTTTTTTAATCTAGCAATTCCTGCTTTTGGTAATTACTAAACAAATTCTCGAGAATCAATATTTGCAAAGACAACCGGGAGAGAAATATATTTTAGTATCAGGCAGCAAGAGGGAAATTTTTTTCTGTTCATCATCATTAATAAGAATATTCCTTAAATCCAGTGTTTTAAGTTTTTTTAATTCGGCTATTTCAATTGGCAAAACAGATATTTCATTTTCCCATAGATCAAATAATTCCAAATTAATAAGTTTTCCTATTTGTGGGGGTAAAGAAGCAATGTTGTTTTGATTTAAATAGAGTTGTTTAAGAGAAGTTAAATTGCCAATTTCTTTTGGGATTAAATCTATTTTATTTTTTGATAAATCAAGGTATTGCAAGTTCTTTAACAAAAAGATTTCTGCTGGAATTTCCGTCATTCTATTTCTGCTTAAGTTAATCCATTGCAGGTTTGGAAACAGATTCAGGTCTGGAAACTGAGATAGTTTGTGTCTCTTAAGATTTAATTTGTAAACCTGTTCTGGGTTTAATAAAGCCTCTTCGAGGGTAAAAACATCTTTTTCAGAAAGTTCATTTAAACTTAATAACTGAGCATTTAAGGAATTTGTCCCGAAAAGCAACAGAAATGACAAGAAAGAAAAAAGTTTAAACATTTATTTTAATTTTAAGGCTGTTTTTTTATCATCTTCTAACTGAAATTTTAATTGATCTAAATTATCAAATTTAACTTCATCCCTTATCCTGTCCTTGAATTCAATAATAATTTTTTGTCCGTAAATATCATCTGTGAAATCAAAAATATGAACTTCAATAGTTTGTTCTTTATTGTTATTGTTAAGGGTTGGATTAGTGCCTATATTAAGCATTCCCCTATGTCTGTTGCTGTTTAATATTACATCAACTACATAAACTCCATTAGAAGGAATAAGTTTGTACTGTTCAGGAATACGAATATTGGCTGTAGGAAAGCCAATTTGCCTTCCAATTTTGTTTCCAGGTACAATTTCCCCCCGAAGTTCATAGGGATGACCTAAGTATGAATTTGCATTTTTAATATCCCCTTCAAGTAAGGCAGTCCTTATTTTAGTTGAACTCACATTCACGTCATCTATATCTTGTGCCGGTATTTCTTCCACTTCAAATCCATACACAGGACCAAACTCTTTTAAATGTTCAAAACTGCCTTCCCTGTTTCTGCCAAAATGATGGTTGTATCCAATTACCAGTTTTTTAGTTCCAATTTTATTAACCAGTATGTTTCTTACAAATTCAATGGAAGATAACCTGGAAAATTCTTTTGTAAAAGGTATTATTATAAGATGGTCAATACCATATTTTTTCAGTAACTCAACTTTTTCTTCCTGAGTGTTTATTAATTTAATTGAATCATCTAAAGGGTATAAAACCATTCTTGGATGAGGAAAAAAAGTAATAAGTACAGTTTCGCCATCTTCTTTTTTAGCTAATTCTTTTAATCTTTTTATAATAGTTTGATGTCCAATATGCACGCCATCGAATGTTCCTGTTGTTACTACAGGGTTTTTCGCTTCACTAAATTCATCGAGGGAAAAGTAGACTTTCACAATTTTTTTTACTAATTCGGTTCAAAATTATAAAATTACTAAGGATTAACTGTAAAACAAGGAATGTTTATTATTAGTTCAACTAGAAAAGAGAAAATTCAAGTCCGTTTTTTTTTTCGAAACCAGGGAAATTTCTTATCTTTAAAAATAACCGATCTTAAATTTTGTAACATAGTTTAATACATAGGATGGGCAAATTAAATGAAGATAAAAGATCTAAATAAAGCAAACAGCATACTTGTTTTTATTGCTATAGTTTTAGCGATGCTTTATCTGGGTGCTTCCTTTTTTATTCCTCTTACTTTCGCCATTTTTTTTGCAACACTTATATTGCCTGTAACAAAGTTTATGGAAAAAAAGTTTGGGTTTGGAAAAATCAGCTCTGCCTTTATCAGTACTATAATCATATTTGTAAGTGTAGGCGGTGTTTTTTCTTACTTGTTTATCAATTAAACGTATTCTTAATTGACATTATTGATAAAAAAGATGAACTGTTAACTTATTTTCAGGAAATTCGAAAAAAAGTTGCCCTGGCCACGGGATTTACTTCGGAACAGCAAGAACAAATGCTAAAGGATAGATCTGAAGGGATAATAAATACTATTCAAAAATTTTTAACAAGCTTTCTTTCTAATATTTCAAATGTAGTTTTGAAGTTTTTACTCGTGTTGATTTACCTTTTTCTTCTTCTTTTAAATCGAAATAAATTTGTCGATTTTTTGATGATGTATGTTTCGGAAGAAAACAAAGAGGAAACAAAAGAGGTTATTAAAAAAACATCTCGTGTTGCACACCATTATTTATGGGGTAGAATACAAGTGATGGCTGCACTTTCAATAATGTACCTTATAACATTTATTTCATACGGACTTGAACATACAGGCCTATTGGTATTATTCGGAGCGTTAATTACTGTTATTCCTTACCTTGGGCCTTTGTTAAGTGGGGTTCTTCCAATGCTATTCATGCTGGTGTTTAGTAATAATCCTGTGGAAATAATTTCATTTGTAATTATTGTTTTTGTTATTCAATTAATAGAAAGCTATGTTCTGGAACCTGTAGTTATTGGATCTGAGGTTCAGCAAAGTCCTTTGTCAGTAATTATTGCCATTTTAATCGGTGGGATGATTTGGGGTCCGGCAGGCCTAATACTTTTTGTGCCAATTTTTGCGATTGCAAAAATAATTTTCGATCATACTGAAGAACTTAAGCCTGTTGGGTTTTTATTAGGTTATGAAAGACCTGGTTCTGGAGAAGGGTTAATTGACAAATTAATGAAAAAGTTTAAAAAATAAGTTTATTAAAAACTTGTTCCCTTTAAGAAAGTGTCTTTGTCTGACCTTCTAACTGTGTGTCTTCTTCTTCTTCTTCTTCTTCTTCTTCTTCTTCTTCTTCTGTTTTTTTAGCCTCGTTATTGTTCCCTGTGGTCATTATACCAACCATCATCATCAAAGCGGTTAAAATTACTACCTGAACAACAAGGGATTTATTTACAAAAAATATTTTGTTCTCAATAGAAAGAAACAAAAGTATAGTAATAAGTCCTCTAGGTGCTACAAATAGCAGAGGACTCAAAGGAAGCTTGGATAGTTTTAACTGGATTAATCTGAATAAAAAAATAACTATCACAATAAGAATGGACCATTTAAGGGTTTGGGTATTTATGATTTCGCTTGTTTCAAGCAAGTACCCAAAAAGAAGAAAAAATAAGGCTCTTACTAAAAATGCTGCTTCAATTGTAAGCTCTTTAAATTTTTGAACTTCTTTATTTAATTCATCAAGGGGAAATCGTTTGATCCATTTTAAATGACTTACTTCATTTAGGTTCCCAATAAACAAACCGAATAACAAAATAAAGATCAGGCCAGGAAGGTGGTATATTTCAGATGCAGCATAAATTAAAATTACCAGTAGAATGATTGGAACAAATTTAATATGGTGTTCAATTTTACTTAATAATACAGAAAGGCCGATTGTTGCAACAAAAGAAACAGCAGAAATAATTAAAAACTGCAAACCAAAATGACCGAAAGATTCCAGATTATAACTATCATTAAAGGCAATAAAATTAAATAAGAGTACTCCTAAAATGTCAGACAAACTGCTTTCATAAATAACAAACTCTCTGTTTGATGATGTCAGATTTCTTACACTTGGAATAGCAATAGCACTGCTGATTATGCAAAAAGGAATAGCATTGATCAGGCTATCTTTCCATGAAAAATATCCAAATTGCCTGAACAGGTAGCCAAGTAAAAATGCGGAAGCTATTAATGGAAGGAAAGATCCAAAGAAAGATTTTTTTATCAGTCCAACCTTTGATTTATTCAGTTCAAGTTCTAATGACCCTTCAAGAACGATAAGAATAAGCCCGATTGTCCCAAAAACCGGTAAAATTGAATTGAAATTAGGAAGTTGAATGTCAGTAAATTCCGTAATTTGCCTTACTGCCCAACCCAATAGCAACAAAAGGATAACAGAGGGGATTTTAGTCCTAAAAGAAGTAAGATCAAACAAATATGCAATTAATAGTAAAGAGCAAAATGTTATTATAATAGTTATTGTCATTTTTTATTTATTCCGCTTGAATTAATTATAAAGTCTTTTGTAGGCTTTTATTGTTTTGCTAATGTTTCAATGATAAATTCATTCTTAGATTTTTTTGTAAGAATGAATAAGAATTTAAACCAGCAAGAGTGCCGAAGTTATAGGTTTTTAAGACATGAATAAACATTTTAAAAGAAAAAATTAATTTGATATAAAAGATAAAGAGATTAAAGTCTTAGATCTTTTTGTTAAAAACAAGCCAGTGCCTTTCATACAGGCTTCTATCAAAGGTGTTTATAGAAAAACAAAATTCTTAAAATATTTACTAACAATTTTCATTTTGTTTTAATAATTGTACTACTTTTGCAATCTGAAATAAAAAACATCCTTTTTAATATAATAAATTAATAAAAAAATGTCAAATAATACAGGAAAAATTGTACAGGTTATCGGCCCTGTTATAGACGTTAGCTTTGAGCAGAATGGCGGTTCTTTGCCTAACATTCTTGATGCATTGGAAATTGTAAAAGAAAACGGTCAGAAAATTATTTTAGAGTGTCAGCAGCACGTTGGTGAAGACACAGTGAGAACCATTGCGATGGATTCTACTGATGGCCTTCAAAGAGGGATGAGTGTTACTGCAACTGGTGCTCCAATAACAATGCCGGTTGGTGAAAAAATTAAAGGAAGATTATTTAATGTAGTTGGAGAAACCATTGATGGTATAGGACCGGTTTCTAATGTTGGTGGAAACTCTATTCACAGGCAACCACCAAAATTCGAGGATCTTTCTACTTCAACAGAAATATTATTTACAGGTATTAAAGTAATTGACCTTTTAGCCCCTTATTCTAAAGGTGGTAAAATTGGTTTATTCGGAGGTGCTGGTGTTGGTAAAACCGTATTAATTATGGAACTTATCAACAATATCGCCAAAGGTTATGCTGGTTTGTCAGTATTTGCTGGTGTGGGTGAGCGTACAAGAGAAGGAAATGACCTTTTGCGTGAGATGATTGAGTCAGGCGTTATTAAATACGGAGAAGCTTTTGAAAAAGCTTTGGAAAAAGGCGATTGGGATTTATCTCTTGTAGATAAAGTTGAATTGGAAAAATCACAGGCAACTCTTGTTTTTGGACAAATGAATGAGCCTCCTGGGGCGCGTGCTCGTGTTGCACTCTCAGGTCTTACTATGGCTGAATATTTTCGTGATGGGGATGAGCAATCAGGAGGAAAAGACATTCTTTTCTTTATTGATAACATCTTCCGTTTTACTCAAGCTGGTTCTGAACTTTCTGCTCTTTTAGGCCGTATGCCTTCTGCTGTGGGTTACCAGCCTACACTTGCTACTGAAATGGGTTTAATGCAGGAAAGAATTGCCTCTACTAAGCGAGGTTCTATTACTTCTGTACAGGCCGTTTATGTGCCTGCGGATGATTTAACTGACCCTGCTCCTGCAACTACTTTTGCCCATCTTGATGCTACAACAGTATTAAGCCGTAAAATTGCTGAACTTGGAATTTATCCTGCAGTGGATCCTTTGGATTCTACCTCCAGAATACTTTCTCCTTTAGTACTTGGTGATGAGCATTATGGTACTGCACAAAAAGTAAAAGCGATTTTACAGCGTTATAAAGAACTACAGGATATTATTGCAATTCTTGGTATGGATGAGCTTTCTGAAGAAGATAAACTTATTGTTAACAGAGCAAGAAGGGTACAAAGATTCTTATCTCAGCCTTTCCATGTAGCTGAGCAGTTTACAGGTTTAAAAGGAGTATTCGTTCCTATTGAAGATACTATTAAAGGTTTCAACATGATTATGAACGGTGAAGTGGATGAATATCCCGAAGCAGCTTTTAACCTTGTAGGAAGTATCGAAGAGGCTATTGAAAAAGGAAAGAAAATGATTGCTGAGGCAAGTTAATAATACAATTCATTTTATATGTTTTTAGAGATAATTACCCCCGATAAAAAAATATACGAAGGCGAAGTAACATCGGTAAAGCTACCAGGTTCAAATGGTTCTTTCGGTGTGATGAACAATCATGCCCCTATAATATCAACCTTGGACAAAGGGACCATAAAGATTATTGACGAAAATAAAAACACTTTGTTTTTTGATGTAAATGGCGGTGTAGTGGAAGTAATGAAAAACAAGATTGTTGTGTTGGCTGAGTCCATTTAAGGAATCCCAACTAATTGAATTAAAAGCAGTACCTGAAAAAGGTGCTGCTTTTTTTTTACCCTAATTCTTATTTTATTTTCAGATTAATAACCCTGCCATTTTCACTGCTAAAAACCAGCTTAGAATCAATAACGCTATATTTATTTACTTCACCAAGAATATCAGCAGTATTGAGCGCAAAATCAGAGTCACAGCAAGCTTCTGTACAATTAAGCGATTTAAAATCCACTCTTTTATTGCTTAAAAAATTAACTGATCCAAAACAAGAATTGACATCTAAACTTAAGGAATAATTCGTTTTGTTTTCAAATTGCAAAAGGTATTCATTATTAGTATATTTTAATGATGAGTCTGCATGGATTTTAATACTTTCCACCAGCCATGTATTTTCAACAATAGTACTCTTTTCTTTGGTACAGCTTATTATGGCAGTGCTGAACATTACTATTAAAATAAGTCGCAGTAATCTTCCAATTGCTTTAGGATATGATTTCATAATTGTTTTTTTTTACAGATTTAAATGATTTAAAAAAAAATTTACTTCAATTTTTCATTATCCTTATGCCTTTTAGAATCACGCTTGGTTTTTTTGTCAAGGTTTTTTTTCAAAGCATCGGTTAAATTAACTCCTGTTTGGTTTGCCAAACAAATTAGCACAAAGAGCACATCGGCAAGCTCATCACCTAATTCTTTATCACTTTCGGATTCCTTAAAAGATTGTTCTCCATATTTTCTGGAAATAATTCTGGCAACTTCTCCTACTTCCTCGGTTAATATAGCCATGTTGGTAAGTTCATTGTAGTAGCGAACTCCATGGGTCTTTATCCAGATATCTACTTTTTGCTGGGCTTGTTCTAGAGTCATTGTTTTTGTATTAAAAAGTGTGGTATTAATTTATTCCTTGTTTTTGGTGTCAATCAAAATGGTAACAGGTCCATCATTTACCAAGGCTACCTGCATATCAGCTCCAAATTCACCAGAGCTTACTGGTTTTTTAAGTTCTTCTTCCAAACTTTTAATAAGCAGTTCATAAATTGGAATAGCAATAATGGGTTTAGCTGCTCTTAAATAGGAAGGCCTGTTGCCTTTTTTTGTGCTTGCAAATAATGTGAACTGACTTATTATTAAAACATCTGCATTCACATCTTTAACTGAAAGATTCATTACCCCTTCTTTGTCATCAAAAATCCTTAGATTGGATATCTTTTGAACAAGCCATGGAATGTCTTCTGTGTTATCAGTTTCCTCTATGCCCAATAGTATCAATAAACCATTCTCAATAGCGCATTTTAATTTTTCATTGATTGTTACAGATGCTTTTGATACCCGCTGAATAACTACTCTCATTTATTTTTGTAAAGTTTCTGTTATAAAGTCAATATACTTCTTCCAATTCTTCACTATTAAATATACTTAAATAACTATAATATCTTGATTCTGGAATTTCTCCATTTTCAACAGCTTCTTTTATGGCACATTTGGGTTCACTTACATGCCTGCAATTTTTAAAATGACACAAGTGCATACGATCGCGCATTTCTGGAAAAAAATGCGAGAGTTCTTCTTTCTGTATATGAATAAGGCCCAATTCTTTTATGCCTGGGGTGTCAATTATAAATCCACCAAATGAGAGTGGATGCATCTCAGCAAAAGTTGTAGTGTGCATACCTTTGGAATGGGTTTGGGAAATTATTCCAGTTTTTAAATTCAAGCCCGGTTCTAAGGAGTTTATTAAAGTGCTTTTCCCAACTCCGGAATGTCCTGAAAATAAATTGGTTTTGTCTTTCATTAAGACTTTTATAAATTCCAGATCGGCTTTGTTTAAAGCAGAAATCTCATAGCAGGTATAGCCCACTTTTTCATATATCGCTTTCATTTCTCTTTGAAGAACAAGCAATCCTTCATCCATTAAATCTGTTTTATTGAAAAGTATAATGGTTGGAATATTGTAAGCTTCTGCAGTAACTAAAAAACGATCAATAAAACCTGTTGATGTCCTTGGGAATACTAAGGTTGCAACTAAAAATGCCTGATCAATATTTGCAGCTATTATATGTGATTGTTTTGAAAGATTAATTGATTTACGGATAATGTAATTCTTTCTTTTTTCAATTTCAGAAATTACCCCTGTTTCATGATCCTCGGGGCTGAATTCCACTTTGTCGCCAACTGCAACAGGATTCGTACTCTTAATATCCTTGAGCCTGAATTTGCCTTTAATCCTACAGTTATACGTTTTTCCGTCCTCACCCATTACAGTATACCAACTTCCTGTGGATTTTATTACTATTCCCTTCATCTTAATTGTATCATGGCTAAATAAAAGCTTAAAATTACAGTTTATATAACAGTAATAGCAAGCACTCATTAAAAATAGTATTTTTGCCTGAACAAAACCAATTATAAAGTGTCAATAATAGTAAAAAATATAACCAAGTTATATGGTGCTCAAAAAGCCCTTGATGAAGTGTCTTTTGAAGTAAACACAGGAGGAATTGTAGGGTTTCTTGGCCCAAACGGAGCTGGAAAATCAACCATGATGAAAATCATTACCTGTTTTATTCCCCAAACAACAGGCTCTGTTATGGTTAATGGATTTAATACCCTTGAGCATTCAATTCAAGTAAGAAGAATAACTGGATATTTACCTGAACATAATCCCTTATACTTGGAAATGTATGTAAAGGAATACCTTGAATTTATTGGAGGATTACATGGGGTGCCCAAAATAAAAGCCAGGATAAAAGAAATGATTGAAATGACTGGCCTTGAAGTTGAACAAAATAAGAAAATAGGTCAGCTATCAAAAGGGTACAGACAGCGTGTGGGCCTTGCCCAGGCACTTATTCATGATCCTAAAGTCTTAATTCTTGATGAACCAACCACTGGGCTTGATCCAAACCAATTGACAGAAATAAGAACCTTGATCAAAAATATTGGAAAAGAAAAAACCGTGATGCTTTCTACCCATATAATGCAGGAAGTTGAAGCTATATGTGATCGTGTAATTATTATTGACAGTGGAAAAATAGTTGCAGATAGTCCTGTTGGTGAAATCAATAACTTAATTGGCAGTCAGCAATTTTATACCGTTGAGTTCGGGGGAATTGTCTCCCGTAATAATTTGAAAAAAATTGCTGGAGTTTATGACGCTACACTGATAAATGAAAAAGAAAACACCTGGCAAATTCAAGCAAATACAAATCAGGATATTCGTACCGCAGTATTTAATTTTGGAGTAGAAAATAAAATTCCAATCCTTACTCTACACAAGCAAGAGCGTAAGCTTGAAGATGTTTTTAAGCAATTGACTAAGAAGTAGTTTGTACTTTTTAGTATGAAATTAAAAGTTTAAAGTATAAAATTTGCAACGAGTTTTTTATAAACTAAAATTGAATTTTAGACTTTTATAGTGTAGTGTTTTGATATTTACTTTTATTGTTTTAATGTTCTTCTTAGATTAAAAAAAGATAAAAATCTTATAATTTTTATTTGTAATCCTTTCAAACTATAAAATTTGTTTAATTTAGCCAACCTAAAATTTAAAAACTCTAAAAATGCCATATTTATTTACATCTGAATCTGTTTCGGAAGGACATCCTGATAAAATTGCAGATCAAATTTCTGATGCTTTACTTGATGAATTTTTAAGACAGGATCCTGATTCCAAGGTTGCTTGTGAAACTCTTGTTACCACAGGTCTTACTGTGTTAAGTGGGGAGGTTAAAACTAAAGCTTACGTTGATGTTCAAAAAGTTGCTCGTCAAGTAATAAAAAAAATAGGCTATACTAAGTCTGAATATATGTTTGATGCTGATTCATGTGGTGTTATTTCTGCCATTCACGAACAGTCTCCTGATATTAACCAAGGTGTGGACAGAGCCAAAGGGCAGGATCAGGGTGCAGGAGATCAGGGAATGATGTTTGGCTATGC
>JALYPI010000038.1 GCA_030856445.1 Bacteroidota bacterium | reverse complement strand
TCATAGCCCAGTAGCATTCCTTTGTAAATATTCGTTCCTCCACCTGCCTGAATTTCATTTATCTGCTGTTTAAGTTTAACTCCTTTTTCTTTCTTTGCTAAAGAAAGATCCAGGTAGGCTTGTTCATTAAAGGTGACCAGGGCAACATTATCACCGGGTCTTAACTTATCTGTAAAGGAAACCATTGTCTTTTTTAGGGCATCTATCCGGTCATGCCCGTCCATAGAGCCGCTTTTATCCAGTACAAAAACAATATCCACATTCGGGGCAACGGCTTCAGGGTTCTTTTTTGAAACAGCAACACCTATTTTCAATACTGCTTCCTTAGATTCACTGTTTATATTTTCATTTCCCCATTCCAGGTAAAGAGCAACTTTCTTGTCCAAAGGATCAGGGAGATTTTTAGTTAAAAAATTATCAAATTCTTTTATAAACAAATCTTCCCGGGTAGGAACAAATTTCTCAGGAAATTGTAATCTTGGATCAGGGCTATAAGTAAAATTAACATGTGCATTACCAACACCCTGAGTTTTAGAGTAATTCAATACATCTACATCGGGTTGAAAGTCGAAGTGAACCATATATTTTTCACCACCTGGAAGAAGAAAAAACACTTTCCCATTCTTATCCGTTTTCCCGTGATAGGTCTTATTACCAAAAAGCTGTTGTAAATAAACGTTTTGTTTATCTCCCGTTCCTCCATTTAGATTCAATTCCAATAAAACCCTGCCTGTGGCCGCTTTGGTGGCAGCCGTAACTTTTTGGCGGATGGTATCATTTATTAGCGTTTCTTCAATTTGTGAAGAAACAAATACTAAGTCCAGGGTAATAATGCCTTCTTTATAAATATTCCCTGTAAAAGTATAGTTTTTAATCTCGTTTACATCAACAGCATATGTTTCTCCAACGGGAACCATGAATTTAGCAACTCCCATTCTATCCGTTTTGCTTTTATATATTACAGCTTGTTTTATGCTAACTATCCCAACTTCAATACCAGGAAGGGCTCGTTTGGAATTATCCTTTACCCTAATGTTTACAACACTAAAACCTTTTGCCGGATTTAATATTTTTTCCTTTTCCTGGTTAATTTCTGAAAAGTTTGTTTTAGGTCGGTTTTCTATAATCTCCTGCTCAATTTGTATCTCCTTTAAATTATAGGTCATGGATGAGGAACCGCTGCCAACTTCTCCAGGTCTGATTTTTATTTCCTTATATTCAGGCATCCCTATTAAGTTTATCGTCCACTCCCCTTCCCCAAGTGAAAAATCTATCCGTCCGTTGGATCCTGTATACTTTGTAATTGTTTGACCGCTTAATTTATCGGTAACCCAAACTTTTATATCCGGTAATACACTGCCCCTTTCATTATAAATTGTAATTGAATATTTGAAATTATCCTGGGCTCTTGTGGAAAAAGCGGTGGTGAAAAACACCAAAAAAAACAATAATTTCAGATGTCTCATAAGTGGCGGGTTTAATAATTCCTATACTTTTATTAGGAGAAATGGTTACAAAATGGCCTATCTGAAAAACTCTTTAAAGTAAACTATTGTTTTTATGAAAAGGAATTTAGACACTTTTCTAGTCTTTCAACCATATCAATCTCGTTTTCATAATATCAAGAACTTTTGTTAATTGTAAGGTTTCACATTTAACTTAAAATAGATGGTTACTGAATTCCATTAAATTTTATAAAATTTTATTTTTTGGAATATTAATTATAATGTCAATTATCGAAAATAAGGGTAAACGCTGAAACAGGCAATGTTTATAAGGTTTAGGTGAAATATCGAAAAAGTCTATATTAATTATAAGTACAATTATAGAAAATATTGGTTAACCGGCAGTAATTTTAAATTAATAAGGTATCAAAAAAGAGAGAAAGAGAAATCAGTAAATTTCCATCCGCAATGGCGGATCTAAACAGGTCCGATTTCTCCTCAGCAACTCACTAATAGTGGAAAAGGTAATAGTATAATGGAGTCCCCTACCCTACTGGTATTTAATAAGTGTGTTTTTCATCCTGGATATGATCTTTCCACAAAGTCTTTTTGGACTTAATACTTTTATTTGATCCCCGAAGCCAAGAATTTCACGTTCTAATTCGAAGTTCCATATTACCTGGATTGAAAAAATAGTACCGTCCTCCTCTTCCTTCAAAACCTGCTGGGAGGCATGTATGGGCTTTGTAATTATATAGGGAGCATGTTCTTTAATTATTTTCATTACAATTGTTTGGGGCTTTTGACTTGGCATTTTTGATACGCCAATCACATCATCAAAATAGGTGGAAACATCAAACTCACATTTTAAATATTCCTCTGAATCCAATTCCCTGAACTTATCTATTCTATCCAAGGCCAGGATCATAGTTGATTTTCCTTTCTTGTTTACTCCCAGTACAAACCATCTGTTTCTGAATTCTTTTAATAAATAGGGATAAAACACAATTATTTGAGGCAGCTTTGCTTTGAATGATTGATAAGATATTTCAATTGTTTTTTTATTGATTATTGACTTGTGCAAAGAGTCAATATACTTAAGCCCTTTTAACAATTCATTTTTTTCGAAATCAATATATGACCTGCCTTTGTGCTGCTGTTTATAAAGTTTGTCTTCAAGGCGGGTTACCATTCCATTGAGTTCTTGAAAATACCCAAAGCCTTTAAACTGTTTCAATACTCCCAACACTTCGTTAAGAGTGCCCATATCTTGCTGAGTTAAGGGAGAATTGGTGATGCTGTAGTTCTTTTCCTCATAGCTGTAATACTTTTTATCCACAACAATAATAGGCGCGTTGTAACCAAGCTTTTCGCTGCGCATGTTCTGTAAATCCAACTGCACTGCGCGTTTGCTTATGCCTTTAGTAATTCCTTCGTATTCATATAAAGCATCGGAACAGGCTTCCACCAGGTCATCCAAAGTCCATTTCCGAAAACGATTCTGTAAACAATTGTCTATTGTTTTGTATCTGACCAGAGCTGATTTATTAATTGGCATACATTTTTTTCTAAAATTTATAGGGGATAAATATACAAATTTCATTAATCTACGCAGTCTATTTGCGTAGCAATACTTTTCATTTGATCAGACATGAAATTAATGCAGTTATAAATCAATTAGTTAATGAAAATAATTAGTTAAAAACAAAAATATTTTACTCTACGCAATTACACTGCGTAGAGACATATCACCTTTGTCTTGTCAGTATGAGAAATGGATGAGACTATCCAAAAACATCAGAAATAATTAAAAAGCAGAACCGATGAAATTCAACATTCTTAGAAGAAAAGCAAATGTAGTTAGTAACAAAGAAGGTGCTAAAGCCTATACATTAACTCCTGAATTGGAATTATACGCAGCAGTTGTAACTGCAAGTTTGAACGATAACTTTTATGAAAAAAGCGATGCCCGTCTTTCCCGTATCCAGGAATTAGTATTGAAGAACAATCCGGAGTTTGTGGCAAAGTTAGCAGTATATGCCAGGAATGAGATGTACATGAGGAGTGTTCCAATGGTATTGGCGGTTGAGATGGCCAAAACAAATTCAGGTAACCCAGTTGTTGGTAAAACAGTTAATGGAATTGTGAAAAGGGCGGATGAAATCACTGAGTTACTAGCATATTATCAATTAGCTAACAGCAGAACTGGAGTTAAAAAATTAAATAAACTTTCAAAGCAAATACAAAAAGGTTTATCTAATGCTTTCAACAGATTTGATGAATATCAGTTTGCAAAATACAACAGGGAGACTGAAGTAAAATTACGTGATGCCTTATTTTTAGTTCACCCTAAAGCAAAAGATGATGCCCAACAAAAAGTATTTAATAAAATTGCTGCAAATGAATTGGATGTTCCTTACACCTGGGAAACTGAGTTGTCGGCTTTGGGTCAAATAAAATATGAAAATGAAGAGGCCAAAGCTGATGCAGTAAAAGCAAAATGGGAAGAGTTGATTGATAGCGAAAAAATAGGCTATATGGCTTTGATGAGAAACTTGCGCAATATTTTGGCTGCGAATGTATCTGCAACACATGTAAAAAAAGTTTGTGCCGTGTTGTCAAATGAAAATGCAGTAGCAAATTCAAAACAGTTGCCTTTTAGGTTCTTGTCAGCATACCGTGAGGTAAAAATTTTGAAATCAGAATTTGTAACCATGATTTTAAATGCCCTGGAAGATGCAGTTGTTGCAAGCTCAAAAAACTTAAAGGGCTTTGAGGAATCGACACGGGTTTTGATCGCTTGTGACGTATCAGGCTCTATGCAAAAACCAATATCGGCAAACAGTAAGGTGCAGTTATTTGATATCGGTTTAATGCTGGGTATGTTGTTGCAATCAAAATGCAAAAGTGTGATTTCAGGAATGTTTGGTGATATATGGAAGGTAATAAACATGCCTAGCAAGAGTGTATTGTCAAATGTTGGAGAATATCGCAATCGGGAAGGCGAAGTTGGCTATGCAACCAATGGTTACAAAGTAATTGACGATTTGATCGCCAGAAAGGTAAAAATGGATAAAATAATGATGTTCACTGATTGCCAATTGTGGGACAGCAATTTTTTAGGATCAAGCATGGAAAAATCCTGGAAAATATACAAAGCTAGGTTTCCAGAAGCAAAGTTGTATCTGTTTGATTTGGCAGGGTATGGAAATACTCAAGTAAATGTTCGAACAAATGATGTCTTTTTGATAGCAGGATGGTCAGATAAAGTGTTTGATGTACTGTATTCAATAGAAAATGGTGAAGATGCAGTTGAAAAAATCAAACAGGTGGTTTTATAATTGATGCCCCCTCTGTTATTTGGACAGAGGGGTATAAAAAAAGTTCTTTGAAATTGTCAAAATGCCGTAGAAACGGGATACATCGCTCAATCGAGGGGAAGGGTCTCAATGAAAGTTGAGAAGAGGTGCAAAT
Source organism: Bacteroidota bacterium (assembly GCA_030856445.1). Lineage (GTDB taxonomy): Bacteria > Bacteroidota > Bacteroidia > JACCXN01 > JACCXN01 > JACCXN01. The sequence goes on along the minus strand of JALYPI010000038.1, from coordinate 14,881 downwards.
CCTCATGCGAATCCCCACTCCTGAATCGCTTTTTGCTTTTGACAAAAATTATTGAAACGCTATATACTTCTTAATCAATAGGAAATATTAGCACATAAAAGATGCCGTAGATAAGAGATACATCGTGGTTAACGCAGGTTCGAATCCTGCTCCTAACAAAGTTTAGGATTTCTCTTATTGACTTTTGCTCTTTTATTAAATATAAACAGTGTCGTATGTAAGAGATACTTCGTGATTTATCTGTCGTTGGTTCGACTCCAACTTTCATGAAAATGAAATAGCTCAGTTGGTAGAGCAATAAAAAAAACTTTTACAGCTTGTTACCTGTTTTACAATAATGATAAGTGACGTAGTAAAGCAATACTTCGGAAAAACATCCTTAAAATAAGGAAGATTGTTGGTTCAACCCCAACTCTTGCAATACAAGATAGTTTAAAAAAAAACGCTTTATGATTTTTTCCTTATCAAATAATAATGAATGATGTGTATGCTAAAAATCCTTCTGATTCACAGTTAAAAGACTCTGAAAGTGTTTTAACTTTTTAACAAAAGGCAGAGTGCAAAAAAACTCATTTCGCTTTAACCCATTCATTCTTTCGGTTTATAGCTCAGCAGGCAGAGCACCGTACTTTTAATACGGGAGTCCTTGGTTCGAATCCAAGTAAGCCGACCAATGGAAACGTAGCAAAGATGGTCAATGCACCGGACTGAAAATCCGGCCATGCAGGTTCGAGTCCTGCCGTTTCCACATTTTATTATTTATAAAGTCCTTCTTAAAAAATAAACTTAAAGGTAATAGCCTAAATTGGGACATTTTTTAAATTATTCCCTATACTATAAAAAAATAAATCACAGTACGCAATTACCTTGCACACATGTGTTTTTTCTTTGTATTACTTTATAAAAACAATAAATTTCAGAAATCATGAATGAACTAAAAATAACCGGTAAAGATCTAAAATCAATAGGATTTCCTGAGGGTAAAGCAATTGGCATTGCAAAAAAAGTAATAAGACAAAATTATACTGATTTGACCAAGGAAAAGGTTCTTGCTATTCTAATTAAGCTAGTTGAAAATCCTAAAAACTTTTTAAATGTTGAGCCATTATCCAGTATCGCCCAAGGATTAATTATAAAAACAAAAGAAGAGAAATTTCCAGTTATTCCATTAAAAGAAACTGTTGATGCATATACAATTTTTGGAGCCGAAAACATTGAACAAGGAGCTATAATTCAAATGGAGGTTGCCATGAGGTTGCCTATCACAATTGCAGGTGCTTTAATGCCGGATGCCCACCAGGGATATGGTTTGCCAATTGGCGGAGTATTAGCAACGAATAATGCGGTAATCCCATATGGTGTTGGTGTAGATATTGGATGTAGGATGGCTTTATCCATTTACGATATTCCTGAAACTCATTTTTCAGAAAACGAAAACAAGTATAAAAGAGAATTAATCGCATGGACTAAGTTTGGAGCAGGAAATGGATGGCAAGGAAAATATAGAGCAGAACATGAAATATTAGATAGACCAGAATTTAACATGACTCCTTTTATTAAGAATTTACATGATAAGGCGTTCAATCAATTGGGTTCATCAGGGGGAGGAAATCACTTTGTAGAGTTTGGAATAATTGAGTTTAATAACGATGATGAAAAATTAAACATTAAAAAAGGAAAGTATCTGGCATTATTAACTCATTCTGGATCTCGTGGGCTTGGTGCAACCATAGCAGGTTATTACACCAGATTAGCTAAAGATATTTGCAGGTTACCCCAGGAGGCGGCAAACCTCGCTTATTTGAACTTGAACAGTTCAGAGGGTCAGGAATATTGGATGGCCATGAATCTTGCAGGGGATTATGCCTCTGCTTGTCATGAGGTAATACATGAACGTATTAGCAAAGCGATTGGAGCAGAAGTATTGGCAAGGGTTGAAAACCACCATAATTTTGCATGGAAAGAAAAATGGAATGATCAAGATGTGATTGTACATAGAAAGGGTGCTACACCAGCAGCTAAAGATGTTATGGGAATTATTCCAGGATCAATGACTGCACCAGGTTTTCTAGTAAGAGGAAAGGGAGAAACTAATGCAATCAATTCAGCTTCTCATGGAGCCGGACGTCAAATGAGCAGGACACAGGCCATTAAAAGCATTACAAAAGAAGAAATGCAAAAAGTTTTAAAAGACCATGGTGTTACATTAATTGGTGCAGGATTGGATGAAGCACCAAGAGCATACAAAAACATAGAAACGGTAATGGCTTCACAAAAAGAGTTGGTGGATGTAGTTGCTAAATTCACACCAAAATTAGTGCGTATGGCGGATGACGGTAGCAGAGAGGATTAAAACTTTATAGGTACCTTAAAACAGAGATCTTCGCAGAGCATCATTCAGAAATGATTGAAGGTAATAAGCTTAGATCCTGCTTTTCGGTTAAAAAACTAGAAAATGAATATTATGATGCTATACCTTTAATTCGTCTTTATTACTATCTGACTCTCAATTTTCTTTTTTCAAAAATAAAACTCACAGGCAAACAAATTGCAGCAATGAGACAAGGAGTTTGAATGGTCACATATCTATTCTTATTGAATGTAAAATTCCTATAATTGAGTGCAATCAATGGAGTTATTACAGTCCCAACAAGTCCGGCTGCTCCAATCAATATAAGAGTTGTAAAAATATGAGGTTCAATTGTAATATATTTAATTTCCCTCAGCTCAACTTCCTGATTTTGTAAATATTTTCCAACCTTAACTATATGCTTGGAGTATTCTATAACGCTATCCGGATAAACCGCCATAAAATCTTCGCTTACTAAATTGATCGAAATAATACTATCTGTCTTAAAATTTAAATCACCTATAAAAGAGTGTTTAAATGAATTCATAACCGAGTCTTCAATCAAGGGTATGGTAAAAATTGTTATTTGCCTGCCCGATTTAAGTGATATAGGTTTTCCGCTTTTGTATTTTAAGAATAAATATTTTTTAGTTTCACCCGGTTTTTCTGTTGTGATAGTTGTTGATACCTCTTGAGCATTGCAGAGAATTTTTACAAAAAAAATCAAAATTAACAGAAAGCAGGATTTAAGCATTGTTTAGCGAATTTGTTTACAGGGATAAATTAAGATACAAATTCTGATTTATCCTAAAACAAATTGAATGTTTTTGCTGAAATTAAACGAGAAATCGGTCCAATTTATGCAAAAAAAGGAAGTAATTAAGAAGTACGTTATGAAAGATACTTACATTAAAGACAAATCACTTTTGCAGTTCCCACAGCCATTGACCATCCGTTTTAAGATAACCAATGCGGTTGTTTTCTTCTATTAGAAAAATGTTTTTTGATATCATTTGAATTCTTTCGTATTCCATTGGAAGGACTTCATTTCCTTTTAAATCCATAATTCCCTGGGTAGAGTTAAGTGAATAGGAAAAATAACCATCATTTATGGGAATCAGTTTAGCGTAGTTATAACTGGTCTGTAATATTCCATTTTCGTCCATTAATCCCCAACCATAAAAATTTGCTACAGTGGTATACAATCCTTGAAAAGAAGTCGCATTGTGAAAATAATTATCGAAAACTGGTTGACCATCCCTGTCCATAAAATAATACAAGTTGCCTTTTTTCACTAATGTTTTATTTTCACCAAAAGGGTTAATTATATCATAGCTGGCATCAAGGATGTATTTTCCAGTAGTATCAATTAAACCATAATGATTTTTTAATTTAACTATTGCTCTTCCATTAACAAATTGCTCAGCACTGTTAAACTGAGGCTCAATTTGAATCTTATTATTTTTATTTATATAACCCCATTTCCCATTAATTTTAACTGCAGCAAAACCTTCTTGAAAATTTTCCACTAAGGAATATTTACATGTAATCACTTTTTTGCCAAGTGTATCTATAAAAAAATACCTTTTTTTATTCAACATTCTTGCCAGTCCATCAGAAAATGGATGTATTTCTTTATATTTGTTTTTTATGATCTTTTCTCCATTTGTACCATACAAAGCATACTTCTTATTCTTTTTGGCATAAATAAAATTCCCTTCAACAGTAATGTTTTTAAATTTAAACTTTAATACATTCTCTCCAGCCTTATTAATTAATCCATATTTATTTTCAAACCGTACTATAGCTACCCCATTATTGAAACTTTCAGCATATTGAAAAATCGCGGGTATTACCATTTCGTTGTTTAAATCAATGTATCCATATTTTCCATTATCCAATACAAAAGCTAATCCTTCTTTGAAATCTCCAAGTTTACTATATTGTGGCTCGATAATGAAAACCCCTGTTTTGTCAATCACTCCCCATCGTCTTTTTGTTCTAACCACTGCTACTTCTTCTGAAAATGAGGAAGCTTTATTATATTGAGGCTCAATAATAATATTTCCTTTTTTATTAATATATCCATAAACCTTGTCAACCATTACCAAAGAAAGCTCTTCATTAAAAGGATGTACTTGTTGAAATGTACTTTTATAAATAACTTCACCCAAGGAGTCGATTATCCCATAAAGAGGATTCGCTTTTTCCATCAAGAATAAAGTACTGTCCGATGTTCTTGAAATATTATTGTATTTAAAATCAATAATAGTAGTATTTAAGGTATCAATCACTCCAAAAAAATTGTCCTTTTTTACTATTGCAGTACCGTTAACAAAATCCTCAACAAAGTCATATATTGCAGGTATTAAAGGCTTCTTGTCATTTAGTTGCATAAAACCCCACTTTCCTCCTTTGGAAGCTAAGTTGAAATCCGTGTAATCATTTTTAAAAACTTCCCTTCCGGCTTTTGATGATCGATTTATATCTCCTTTTATTATAAATTTCGCTAATCCTTGATTCATTTTCCCTATATAATTTGATTCATGAAAGAAAAGACCGGTTTTTATATCTAAAAGGGAAAAATTGTTTTTACCCGGTCTAATACATTTCATATACCTTCCGTTTTCACGTAAATCATCAAGAAATATTCTATATAAAAGTGGTTTTACTATAATTCTATAATTTTTATGGTCCACAATCCCTTTGAGTTCATAATTAGAAAATGGCTCCATATAAGTTTTAATTTTTTGGCTATTCATTCCCCTCATGCCTTGTACACTTACAACTGTCAAATTTAAATCTTCAATAATTAATATATCATCAAACTGAGGCGAGAGGACAACATTGCCTAAGGTGTCTTTTAAGCCCCATTTTTTAAGGAAAGCATTATAAAACCAACCTTCCTGTTCTGGTGGTGAAACTGCCCTTCCTGACAGTTCTTTTTGCAGAGTAATATTTCCTACAGTGATAGTATTGACATTTTTCATTTCTGTTTCACTTTCAAAATCACCATTCTCGCCCAATTCAACCAATATTAATGAAGTTTCAGTGTATATTTTAGCAATATCACTATATATTTGGATCTCTTTAACATTCCTGGGGAATATTTTTGTGCCTTTAAAATTAGCCAAACCAACAACTTTCTTATTCTTAAAAAGCTTAAAAACATTGTTCTTATAAACTATAATTTCATCAAATTCAGGTTCAATGATCGTTTTGCCACTACTATTGCAAATTCCTTTTTTATTTTTTTTACTTATCCAGAAAAATCCTGCTCTGTCAAATTCAATCAGATCAAACAAGGGTTCTATTAGAAGAGTTCCATCCATTTTAATTACTCCGGTTTTATTCCCTTTAGACACAGCTACAAAATCATCACTTAAATAATCGATAAAATCATACTTCAATTTTAAAACAATCTGATGCTTGCTTAGGTTATAAATAATCCAGTAACCTTCTTCATGTTGCATAAACAAGAGGTCAGAGGATCGAAAAAAATATGTCCATTCTGTTTCCAAAAGTTTGTTTCCTTTTAAATCAATCAACCCCCAACGGTCATCTTTTGAAATTAAGTAATTTTTAGCTGTACAAACTCTTATCTCAGAAAAAACAGGCTCCAGAATTTGTTTTCCATCTTTTAAATACAAACCTTTTAAATTATTTTTTTCAACAATGAAACAATACTTCGTTCTTTCAATCAATTCAAAAACAGGAGCTATAAGCTCGTTTCCTAAAGTATCAATAATACCATAATAGCTACTATCAGAAACAGAAATAAAATAAAATCCTTTGAAATATAACTTATCATAGGAGTGGTTGAGTTTTACTAACTTGCTTTCACTTCTTATGTAAAGAAAGGAATGTTCTTCATTTTCAAGTAAAAAATAACTTTCATTAATGAATTTGATGTTTTTATATTCCGGAGGAATTATTTCTTTTAATTCTATGTTAATCAATCCTACCTTATCTTTACTCTGGACCTTTGCAACCCCATACCATTTTTCAAAAGTCTCTATTTTATCATATTTTGCAGGAAGGATTAATTCCCCTTTCATATTAATCATGCCCCATTTCCCATTCATTTTAACAGGAAGAGGTAAGTGATTATCCAAAGTTTGACCAAACAAAAGGCTGCAACTAAATATTAGGGAGAAAAAAAGAAGTTTTTTAAGTTGAAATGAAGACATAAGTTCAGATAAATCATATGTTTTTCAATTCATCAAAAAGATGTTGGGATGAAAGGATTTTTGAAGGTTTGATCACTAATTCAAATGTGTGTTTTGGAGTTCCATACAACTTGTCAATATTTAATTTTTTAAATTCTTTGGAAGAGAAAACAGCAATTTTATCATCAGGAAGAATTGCAATTAACTTGTTGTTTTCGTCAGGAGAAAAGGAAAATTTATTCCATGAAGAAGCATCATATTGAACAATTGCATTTTTATCGCTTACCATTAAATAGATTAATACTTCCTTAGGGTCAAAAACAGTTTTCTCATTAAATTTAAAATCAGCATCAATTGCCAACAAATCTTCTTGTTTAAATATTCTATCCCAATTATATATGCCAAACTGATTAACTTCCATTGTCCTTAAAAACTGTTTTTGTGCAACTGCAAGTGAGGCAGCTTTCTCTTTTTTCACTAATTCATTTTCAAAATTCGCAAAAGCATCCTGGTATTTCTCCATCGCTTTATCATAAGATTTACCTGTTAAAATGGGAGCTACTTTTATGTCTACTTCTCTTTTGCTGTTTTTCAAGGTAATTATAAAATTGTCCTGGCCTTCACATCGAGCAATTTTGATATCGGCCCAGTTTTCTTTATAAATCGTTTCATCAAAATTTGCTTTTGCATCATCTTCAGCGTACTCCCACATCAATCCATGAAAGTGTTTAAGCTCTGAAAATCTGGAATAGTTCACATCAAGATCTATTAACTTGCTTTGGCTGTTAATCTTTTTTGGTTGTAAGGGTTGAACAGGTATTTGGGAAATAAACGCTTCCAGACTATCCTTTTTAAAATTATTTTGTGCCTCAGCTATGCCCAGATAATTCCAGTTTTTATTTACAGTATCTAATAAATAAGCGCTATAATTACTCTCCTTATAATCAGATGCAGTTGTAATTGTTAAGCTGGTATTCTCTTTAATATAAACAGGATTATTATTTTGGTAACCCAAAATCTCAAACATCCCAGCTGATTCGAAAATATTTTTTTTACCCGCACTATCATAAACCATAGGGATTCCGGATAGAATTAAATCAGCAACATTTTGAAACTCCCTGTATTTAAGATCTACCTTTCCTACAATCGGTTTTTTATTTGCATCAACAAACACATTGGCTGGTATGCTAATACTTCCTCCATTTGGTAATTCTATAAAATTAACCTCATCAACATTAATTATAAAAGATAAAAAGAGAACATTTAACGTCTGAAAAGGAGGCTTTACAAAAGCTTCTGTATTTTGATTTGAACAACTTTTGAAAAATACTACCGAAATGAAGATAATGGCAATAACAAGAACCTGGTTCTTTTTCATAATTAGGAGGATTGGAGATTATAAATAAAACGATATTATTAGCAAATGGTTACTGGATGAAAAAAGCAATTTGTCTGTTTTAAATCAGAAATGTAAGAATTAAAACTACTTATTAAGTATGAAAAACACAATTAAAATTAAGCATTTACTCAACAATTGCTGTTTTAAAATTGAAGAATGTAATTGTACTTGTTAGGTAATTGTGAGATTTATTATGAAAACTACTGTAATTATGCAGATTATGTAAATAGTTAATAAAATCATTTTTATTCAAAGGAAATAAATGGATATATTGCGAGATTAATTTATTTTTTTTGAGGTAAAATACTTAAGTCTGATTTACTATCACCGTTTCACTTTTTGTTAAATAAACCCATACCCCTATTGCCGATGGAATCCAAAGTAGTTAAGATTGAAAATAGCCCACAAAACGAAAATTCTAAAATAGATAAAAACACAGATAAAATAAGGTTATCAACTCTGTTTGAAGAATCCCATAATGATATATTCTTAAATGAATACACCTTGTTTCTGGCACATTATAATGTTATCCCTAATATTATTCAAGAAATAAATATTGACTGTAAAAAAGCAAACATATGGTTTTCTGAAAATTACAAGAATGAAATAATTGATACGCACTATAACAAAAGATATTATAACAGGAGTAAATCTCCAATTCTGGATGATATCTTTTATTTTTTATTTGAAGACCTGATGGTTTTTTTTGATACCAACCAATCTCATGCAAAGTTTATGTTTCGGAAAACGGACATACAAACTGTAGAGCGTATAATTGCAGAAATAAAGAAGTTTAAGAATAGAAAAGATAACAGCAGACCTGAAATCCTTTTACTAGTGAATTCTTTTGATGGAATAGAGGCAAAGCCACTTAGAATAAACACACTTAAAATGAACATCAATGATAACTACAATGATGAATTCATTGAAATTCATAAAACTATCTTAAAACGACTTTCTAAAAATAATGATAAAGGGCTTGTTTTGTTACATGGTAAGCCGGGAACGGGTAAAACTTCTTACATACGTTTTTTAATTTCTAAATTAAAGAAGAATGTTATTTTTTTGCCACCTAATATGGCTAGTTCAATTACCAATCCCAATTTGATATCTATACTCATAGATAATCCTAATTCCATCTTTGTAATTGAAGATGCAGAGAATATCGTGGTTGACAGGGAAAAAGATGGTCAATCTCCGGTTTCTGCTTTATTGAATATTTCAGATGGCTTATTATCTGATTGTTTAAACATACAGATTATTTGTTCCTTTAATACAGATATTTCCAAGGTTGACAGTGCCTTAATGCGAAAAGGTCGCTTAATAGCTAAATATGAGTTTAAAGAACTGGAAATTGAAAAAGCTCAAAAGCTTTCCGATCATTTAGGTTTTAATTCTAAGATAGATACACCTATGACACTCACTGCAATTTATAACCAGGAGGAGAAGGATTTTCAAGATAAAAAGGCAGGTAAAACTATTGGGTTTGTGAATAAGCAAATTTAAGGCGAAAAGACAGTATATTACATTTTTTTAGCACTTTGGCTAATATGTCTTTTGTAAGTTCTATTCCAGGTGCTCCGGTTATTCCTGCTACTGCCGGAGTAATTGCATGTTTAGGGATTGAGTTTTACCAAGTGATAAACGGAGGATTTTATTTGCTGGCTGCTAAGAATGCTATGCGGTTAGAGAGAGTTTTTTGATTGTGGGTTTGCTACAAGTGCAACTAAAAGTTACAGACTATATTTCACACTAAGCCCTACCCACTTGGCTTACCCGGCAGCTTAGCCGCGTACAGGGTGGAAGGATTGAGACTTGTTTTTTAGTTATAAAGCCATGCTTGCATTGCAAGTGGGGCTTTTGTTATTCATCTATGTCACTAAATACTAAAGTCTCTGTTACACAAAGCTTAAGGGATGCCGTTAAATTGAGATATAATTTGCCTGATGTTTTTCTTTCTATATATTTACTATAGTTTTAGTAGTATTTAAATTTAAAAAATAAAATTATGTCAAGTTTTAAATTATTTGTTGCGTATGATATAGTGTCCTCAAAAGAATTAGGAAAAAAATGGATTAATGTAAGTCAAATTGTAGAGTTTTCAGATAATGGAAATAAAACTACTCGAGTTAAGCTTTCAAATGGAGAGCATTTCGACATAAATGTTCTTCATGTAAATGTTGAGGGTTATATAATGGGATTAAAGACCTATAAATGGTAGAACCAGTTTATTTGGTTTGCCTTTTCTGACCCACTTACAAAAAATTTAATAAATAAACTTTCATACAAATCTTTCAAATGGCAAAAACAATAAGAATTTTTAAATCTTTTACGAAAGAAAAAGGAGTTTTTTGTATTGAAGGAAGTTGGGAGAAAGATCATCGCGACAAAAAAAGTGTTAATAAAGCATTAGAATTTTTGGATGTATAGAAAATGTTAAATGCATTATTAAACAATGTCATAATCCCGCTACACTAGAGGAATTGCTTACTGACAGTATGCAATCAAGATATGCTAAATATTCTATTATTTATCTGGCTTTTCATGATGAAAAGGAAAATATTTTTGTTGGTAAAAGAAATAAAACAGTAAGCCTTGACTAAATTGCCGATATGATAGGCGAAAAAGCGAACGGTAAAATTATTCATTTCGGATGTTGTTCTACCTTAAACACAGATGGCTGCGCGCTTAGACGTTTTTTACAAAAAACAAAAGCTCTGGCTATATCTGGTTATTATAAAGACATTGATTTTGTGGAAAGCACTGTTTTTGATCTAATGTGCAATGCCAAAAATCATTTGATATCAGAACGATTGAAAAAGGCATGAAAAAATATCATCAAACTCTTGGTAAAGAATTAGGTTTTGTATTAAAGTATTGGAAAACCAATTAATAAGACACTTATAATAGTCAAGAGCACACCCCCTCAGTGTATGTAGTTGTGGGGTTGCTGCTAGTGTAACTAAAAGTTACAGATTATATTTCACACTAAGCTCTTCCCATTTGGCTTACCCGGCAGCTTAGCGTTCGGGGCTTGCTTTGGTGAGTGGGGCTTTTGTTTTCTTGTTTTAATGTTTGCTGCAAGTGTAGCTGAAAACTAGCGAGGTTACGGCCGTAGTTAAAACTAAGCCCAGCGAGGGAGTTTCATCCTTGTTCTAACTGTTTTTTTGCTTGACAGTTTTGATTTTTTCTTTTCAAAATGCAGTATTCTCAAATATTCAATTTAATCCTAAAATCTAATAAGTCTTTTTTAGTGATAATTCGTGCACAAACACCTTTGGAATTAGCTATTACCCATTCGGCCCATCTCGTGCTATTTAAAGCACTATAAACGGCTGAATGATGGGCTTCATCAACCCTAATCCTAAATACACAATCACTAATTTCAACTTGACCAGACTCGACAATTGAAACTCGTCCTAAACAACGCTTACCAACTCGAGAAATCAATATATCTCCTTTTTTCACTGCTTTATCTGAAAGGTCTGCTAATTTAGGTAATTTAATTTTATCGTTGATCAAATCAGAAGTATGCACAAAAGGTATATTTCTTTGTTTTAAACTCTTTTTAGAGTGCTTTCCCCGAATAATATTCACATCTATTTGTCTTAATGATACACCAAAGACTTGATCATTAGTTTGGTTCCATTTATTATATAAAAAATCTACTCGCTTAACAAATTGCTTTTTTGAACAGCATACCTTCTCGATCAATTTGCCCTCATGATCTGATAAATAAAGTGGAACATTAGTCTTAGTTTCTCCTCCCTTCTTAATTATAAGAATATATGTTCTAGCTTCTGTTTTTCTAAATATATTATCAGGTAACTGAATAACACTTCGCACATTATGATTTTCAATTAATTTTTTCCTAAAATAAGAATACTCATCAGAGGTTATAATACTGTCTGGCACAATGATTCCTAACTCTCCACCTAAACGAAGAAAACTTAAATTTTGAGCTAAAAATATTAAATCTGAACTAATCCTCTTATAATTTTCAATATTACCGAGATTTATTTTTTCAAGCAATTTACCTAATCTTACTTCCTTTTTTACATGAGAATAAGGGGGATTGCAAATTGCTACATCAATAGTTCCTATTTCAATTTTCAATTTCTTATTCAGCCTGGAGGACAATCCATTAATAACATAAATATTTGTATTGGGAAATTCAGAGCCTAAGTATCGTACATTGTTTTTATCAATATCACCACCATAAAATTCAAAACTATTCCATCTATCAAATGCAGCTCTGAATAATGATCCATCACCAACTCCTAATTCCAACACTTTTTCAGGTGACTTTGAACTTAGCTGAGAAACCAATAATTTTGAAATACTATTTTCAGTATAATATTGTCCTAATTCATTTTTCATTTAAAAATGCAGTTAAGTTATATAAATATGAATCGCCTATTCCAATAGTTCTTACCTTTTCACCATAAGAAGGGAAATCATAAAACACTTGAACTTCAGGGTTATCAACTAAAAACATTCCAGCTCCAATAGAATGTGGTTTAGTTCCAACTGGAGCTACAACAATTTGATGATCAGGATATGTATTTGAAATTTCATTTAATATATTATACACTGAAAATGGTTCATTTGCAGTAGCTCTATGTAATTTTGTATAAGCTTTTGAATCAACTAAGGCACTCTGATTTTGAGAGTAAACATAATATTGCCAATTAGGATGAAAGGATGGAAAACCAACTATAGCATGTACTTTCCTTTTAGATGGACTCACTTCTTCAAATGCTTTACGAAATCTATTGCCCTCAAAACCCATAAGTACAACCAATACTTTTTCCTTCAAATAATCTGAACTTCTAACAAGACCAGGAATAGAGTTTGTTGAGCAAAATTTTTCTGTTAAATCAAACTTTTGTTCCTTGAAATTTTTGACTTGTTCATATTTTTCAGGTTCAGTATAACCAATGAAAAGGTTCGCTAGATTAAAATTTTCTTTTAAAATTCTTATCATATACAACAACAAAGGATGTTTTAGTGAAGTTGAATCAATAAGTATTTTTTTACCATCTAACTGTATTTTTTTTAAATCAAGAATAAAGCTCTCTAAGAGATTAAATTCTGCTGGTTTAATTTTTTCATTCTTATTGATTAAATGATTAATACTGTATTTTTCAAATTCAATATCGTAATTTATTAGAAATGTGTCACCTTGAAAGCTATCAGTAATAAAATCGGAAATCCTACAGGCTCGTGGCTCGCTACTACTACCAATTATAAAAATATCAATACTATTTATCAATTCTTTTGGTATTGAATTAAAATTGTAATTTCTGCTATAAATCATCAAAGAGTCTAATTTGCAATAAATGATCAGAACTACCTGTTTTTACCTTTGAAATTTTATTTGCTTCCGATTCAGCTTCCGTAACATCTTTGTTTATAAGAATTTCAAGTGATTTATATGGAATTATTAATTTCCTAATTCTTCTAGGTGAAATTTGAAAATAAGGAGAGTAAATATGATTCAAATGAAATTCAAAACTATTAGAATCAATTGCTGAGCTTTTATCCTTCGTTTCATCCGTTTTTTGAAAAACAGAATAAAGTAAAGCACTTTGTAGAAATTTCTTACTATCATCTGATAGCTTTTCAAATTCAGTTCCAAAATGGTTTCTTTCTGGCTCGCTTGATTTCCTATCTCTATGTAATTTATCGAAAATTTTTCCCATAATAAGTGTAAAAAGTTTAAGCCTATTGCCATATGGAGTAAATGTATCAATGTCGTTTATCTTATATGAACTTACATAGTATGCAGCTTTAGTTTGTTCTTCTGCACTAATCACTCTAGGTGAATTAAAATTAAAGCCTTTCCTATTTGCTTGTTTAAATGCTGATTCGCATAGTTCTAAAAAGTACCTAATAATTCCAGAAGAAAGAGATTTATAGGTATTAAACCCATAATATTCTTTTTCACTTCCTCTTATTTCTTTTACCATTAGATAAATTAAACCATTTTTATTATTATGAACCCAATCTACATATTTTGATTGCTGCTCTTTTGAATACTTTGCTAACTCCTTTGTCAATAAATCAGGATTTTCGCCTCTTTCTAATAAGCAAAGGTTTAATCTTAAAATCAATAAATCATTATTGTGATATAATGGTTTAAATTTATTGTCTTTTATTCTTTCTTCCTTCCAATTGCTGCCCCAAATTATTTTTTGAATGCTTTCTATGTAACCTTCTCTAACAATATTATTATCGATTTTATTAACTTCTTCTGATAATGAATAACTTCCTAGATAATATCTAATGTCAGTAAATTTCGTTTCTGGTTTTATTTCAAACTCATTAAAAACACTGATCAATCGTTTAGAACAAACATCTAAAAGTAATCTTTCATAATCTGTTTCACTAAAAGTTTCAAAGTCAAATCGGTTAAAATCATGAGGTGGTGTAATGATTTCTGTTTCTGAAAGAGTTTGATGGGTCTTTAATCCCTCTTTTCTTGTTCCTACATCAAAAATAGTAGGGCTAGGGTGTTTAATCAGAGTATTGATTATTTTTTGTTGATAAAGTAATAAATTCTCATATTCATCAACAAAAACATGAATTGATTTTCCTTTAAAACAATCTTGTTTTTGAATTGATTTTGCAATTAAATTTAATAAATATCCGTTAGGAATTAATTGAGGTTTTGTATGTGTTGAAACATTATTAAGAAAAGATATTAATTTAACCTCTTCTTTTCTTAAAACCTTTTCTAATTCAAGGAATGAAGTAATATTTGGTTGATCTGGAAAAATAATTTCTAGTTCAATATTAATATCTATTAATATTTCATTTGGATTCTGAATTGCTTTTAATTCATTATTTATATCAAGTATAATATCAACTAATCTCTTTGATAAAGTTATATTTAAATAATGGGCGAACATTTGCTCCCAATCACTTTCTGAAATGCCTTTATGTTGAAAAGCTGTAACA
>JALYPI010000024.1 GCA_030856445.1 Bacteroidota bacterium | reverse complement strand
AAGTAATACTGGAACAACTAATATAGTTTATGGAATTCATAATGATTTGGCTACATCTGCCAACGTACAAATCACTAACAATACAGTTACTATTCATGGTGGAGGTAGTACTCAACAAATTATAGCTATTTATAATCAAGCTGGGTCAACCCCTGCTGGAAATAGTGTGGAAATTAACAATAATATAATACAAAACTGTACTTATCCAACAGCCACTTCTGGTTCTTTTTATGCAATTCAAAATGCAGGAACTGCTGAATTTGTTAAAATAAACGGAAACACAATTTCTGATTTTATCAATTTTCCTGGAACCGGAACTGTATATATGATTTTTAACAGCGCGTCTCTTAACACCATTAATGTTGAAATTAATAACAATACAATTAATAATATTGTACGTACTTCAACAACTGGCGACCTTACTTATATAATAAGCTCAGGTACTGCCGCATCTGTTACACTGAATAACAACAATGTATTTGACATAAGCAAATCTGGAACTAGTGCATTTAGAATTTATACTAATACCCTATCTCCCCTTATTGAAAATTACAGTGGAAATAATTTTTATAATATTACTAATAATGGTTCAGGTATAACGGCTGGAATTTATTCTTCAACAACAGCATCTTGCGTTAGTAATTTTTCAAATAATAAAATTTATAACATAAATACAAGCTCATCAACTTCCACCTATGGAATTTATAAAACAATAGGAACTTATACTGTACAAAAAAATAAAATTTATGATATAAATGCAATTTCAGGTGAGGTTGTTGGAATATATACAGGTACTGGAAGTGCTACTGTGTCAAATAATTTAATTGCCAATTTAGATGTTGCAGAA
Organism: Bacteroidota bacterium; assembly: GCA_030856445.1. Classification (GTDB taxonomy): domain Bacteria; phylum Bacteroidota; class Bacteroidia; order JACCXN01; family JACCXN01; genus JACCXN01. The sequence continues at coordinate 11,802 of JALYPI010000024.1, read as the reverse complement.
TCAACCGGAGCAGCCGTAGTATCGGGGATAAGAGGCGCCACCGGAACTATTTTAAATGTATATTATAACACTATTAATCTTAATGCTACAAGTACAACAGCCCTGGCTTTTGGAACAAGCGGCATATTTATTTCTGGAACTACTTCACCTACTTTAGATATCAGAAATAACATAATTATTAATAAATCTACTCCAAATGGAACAGGGATAACAGCTGCTTTCAGAAGATCCTCTACTGATTTTAATGCAATATCTGCAGCATGTAATAACAATTTATATTATGCAGGAATACCTTCTAACAATAATGTTATTTTCTATGATGGGACAAATATATATCCTACAATTTTAGATTACAAAACTTTGGTAGCCCCAAGAGAAGATCTTTCTGCTACAGAAAACGTTTCATTTGTAAGTATGGTTGGTTCATCGGTTGACTTTTTAAAAGTCAATCCTACAACGCCAAGCATCACTGAAAGTGGAGCACAATCACTTACAGGACTAACCGATGATCATTTCACTGCAAATATAAGAACAGGTTATCCTTTAGCCGGCCAGGTAAATGGAGGCGGAACTGCTCCGGATATGGGAGCCATTGAAAGCGATAATACTCCAAGATTAATTATAGATTATGGAATTTCTGCATTTAATAGTCCTGTTGCAGGAAATTGTTACGGAACAAATTCAGACATAATTGTTGTATTAAACAATTATTCAGTTTCTACAGTGGATTTAGCTGTTGACAATGTTACTATAAATGTCACAGCAACTGATCCTTCAAATATTGTCACTAACTTCAGTATATTAGTAAATTCAGGAACATTAGCAGGAGGATCAACAATGCCTGTTACTATAAGTTCAGTTTATGATATGTCTGCTGTGGGAACTTATTTATATACAGCCAAAACAAGTTCACCGGCTGATGCTACAGCAAGTAACGATTCATTAGTTCCTGCATATCAATTTACTATTGATAATGGAAATGTAAGTGTAAATAATAATTCTGTGTGTTCCGGATCATCTCTAGAGTTAATCCTAACAGGTTCAACAGGAACTATTCAATGGCAAAGCAGCATCGATAATGGGGCTACATGGATTAATGAAACAGGATTAGGAAGCACAAGCTCTACCTATAATACTACTGCACCCAATGTGGATGTTTTATACAGGACTTTAACTTGCGGAACATTAATTTCAGATACTGCAATGGTTTTGGTAACCTACATTGCTCCTCCTGTATCAAGCAATATATCAAGATGTGGAACTGGACCGGTTACATTAAGTGCAACCGCTAGTGGACCAATAAGCTGGTTTGATGCAGCTACCGGGGGTTCTCTTTTAGCAAATGGTAATACATATACTACTACTGTTGCGGCTACTACAAACTTTTATGCTCAAGCTGCAGATAATAATACTACAATTGGAAGTGTAGGTCCATTGAATAATACCATTGGAACCACTTCTTCTACTTCAAGCACTTTTTATTATCAAATATTTGATGTTCTTAATTCAGGCGGCCTTACAATAATGTCTTTGGATATTATCCCTAATGTAGCTACTGGCAGTGCTTATACTATAAATATTGAAAATAATTCAGGAGCAGTTATTGGTAGTTTTCCAGGAACAACCTCAGTAGCTGCTGGTAATACTCAAACGGTTACTTTGAATCAATTTGTAGCACCAGGTACTGGATATAGAATTCGTTTTTCTCAATCTATTAGTTGTTTCAGGAATACAACAGGAGCAGTTTATCCTTACACAGTTCCAGGAGAAATATCAATTACCGGAAGTAATTTTTCTAACGTAGCTTATTACTACTTTTTTTATAATGTAGTTTTCCAATCTGGTTGTACAAGCGAAAGAACCACTGTAGAAGTTACAGTTACCCCTGCTCCGGCTATTACATTAACAGCAAGCGCAACAGAAATTTGTGAAAATGACACTGTAGATTTAACTGTGAGCAGCACAAACAATGATTATGCTTATAACTGGACACCAACCACAGGCTTAATTACTACAACAGGAGCAAATATTCAGGCTGTACCTTTAACTGCTACCACTTATACTGTAAATGCAGAAGACCTTAATACAGGTTGTGTAATTTCTGATGCGGTTACAATTGATGTGAATCCTGCTCCATTAACTCTTGCTTCATCTACTCTACCAGAAATTTGCGTAGGAGACAGTACTCAATTGGATGCGAATGCAAATATTCCAACTCCACAATTTATTGGAATTAATAATTTTCAAAATTCAACAACAGGTTATCCTGCTCCTTATGGTAATTTTTATTGGGGAGCTAAGCATCAAATGCTTATTACAGCAGCAGAAATGACTGCTTATGGTTATGTAGCGGGTCCTTTGACAAGTTTAGCTTTTGATATTATAAATGTGAATTCTTGTCCTTCTTTAGATGATTTCACAATTGCAATAGGACATACTTCAGCAGTTGCTATGACGACTTACGAAAGCGGATTAACCTCTGTTTTTTCTGCAGCAAGTTACACTCCTGTAAATGGTATCAATACTCATAATTTTTCTAATCCATTTGTTTGGGATGGAGTTTCAAACATAATTGTAGAAACATGTTTTAATAATTCAAGTTATTTATCAAGTGGAAATGCCACTTTTAAACAAACATCTACTTCTTACATTTCTGTTCGCCGCAATAACAGTGACAATGCAACTGTATGTGCTAACACTACTGGTACAACAAACAGTTCAACTCGTCCTGATATGCGTTTTGGACAAAACATTGTTATAACTTATAATTGGTCACCTTCGACTGGTTTATCAGACCCTACAGTTGCAAATCCTTTTGCTTCACCTTTAATAACAACAAATTATGAAGTATCTGTAACAAACAGCTATTCTGGTTGTTCTGCAATGTCTGCTGTTACTATAATTGTTAATGATTTACCTGAGGTTGATTTAACTGTAACTGATAACATATGCAATGGCGGTTCTATTGGCAGCATTAACTCTACAATAACCAACACAATACCAGGTGCTTTAACCTATAGCTGGTCCCATGATGTAAATGAAACCGGAAGTTCAGTAAGTGGATTAGCAGCTGGTATATACGTATTGGAAGTAACTTCAGATAAGGGTTGTGTTGGAATTGCACAGGATACTGTTACTGAACCCGCATTAATGGTTAATACTATTACCACTGTAAATGTTGTTTGTTTTGGTGCAGACAATGGTGAGGCTGAAATTACTTCAACTACAGGAGGTACTAGTCCACATAGCTATATCTGGAATAATGATCCTACTCTGAACAGCTCAATTATTTCAAGTCTTACTCCTGGAATACATGTTGTGGAAGTAACAGATGATAATGGTTGTACAAAATTAGATACAGTTACTATTACAGAACCTGATCAAATTGTTATTACAACTTCCACTTCTGATCTTTTATGTAATGGTGATAATAGCGGACAAGCAATTGCTCAAGCTATTGGTGGAACAGGTGTAATTACCTACAATTGGAGTAATGGAATACAAAATGATACAATCAGCGGCTTAAGTGCAGGACAGTATTCCATCACTGCTATGGATGATAACAATTGTATTGAAACACAAATTGTTACTGTTACTGAACCTAATGCTTTTGTGTTTTCACCTTCAATTACAGATGAATCTTGTTTAGGAGCAAATGATGGAACAGCTACTGTAAACGTAACAGGCGGTACTGGTTTTTACAACTTAACCTGGAATACAAACCCTGTTCAAACAGGTAGTGCTGCATCAGGATTAGCTGCAGGAACATATATTTTCACTGTTGTAGATAATGATGGATGCTCTGATTCTGAAACAATAACTATTGACAATGGAAATACTGAGCCTATTGCTGATTTTTCTTATAACTCCGCAGGAACCTCTATTGATTTTATCAATAACTCAACCGGAGCTACTTCATGGATATGGGTTTTTGGAGATAATTCAAGCTTAAGCAATGCTCAAAACCCAACTCATTCTTATGCAACAAGTGGTTCTTATACTGTTACCCTTATTGCTAACAGTGTTTGTGGAAGTGATACAATCAGTCAGGTTATAATGGTTACAGGAATCAATGATCTTAAAAACGCTTACACCCTTGATGTATTCCCTAATCCTACAAGTGATGTTTTCACTGTTAAATTTGACAGCGATCAAAGCAACAATTTTAATATTAGATTAGTAGATATGCAGGGAAGAGTTTTGGAAAATGATAACTTAAATCAATTTAGCGGTATCTATCAAAAAACTTTTGACATCAGAAATTATGCAAGTGGAGTTTATACTATGCAAATTGTAACTGACAAAGGAGTTATTACCAGAAGAATTGTTTTGAATAAATAAAAATTCAAAAACATAAAAAAAGCCGCTCTTTTTCAAAGAGCGGCTTTTTTTATGGAATCAATTCTGGCTGTAACTATATTTTGCTCAGAATTTATTAAGCATTATCCCGATTATTTGCACAAAAACGCAAAAGGATGAGGCTCTATAATCTCTACTGTATGAATTTTAATTTAAAGGGGATTTTCTTTTGCAGTATGAAAATTTTCCAATCCTGTATTGAAATCCATCAAATAAGACAAACAAAAAAGCCTGAAGAAAATTCTTCAGGCTTTGGGTGGAAGACCGGGCTCGAACCGGCGACCTCTGGTACCACAAACCAGCGCTCTAACCAACTGAGCTACAACCACCATAAATTTTGGAGTGCAAATATATTATTAAAACTAGATTTCACCAAATCTAACCTAAAATAATACGTTATAATATTATTATATTTGACGATTACTGTAAAAATGGCTGAAAACAAAGAACATATAACTTTAAATGTAGAGGGCATGACCTGCACAAACTGTGCTTTATCAATAACCCGCACACTTTCAAAGCAAGGTCTTTCAAACGTAAACACGAATTTTAGTACCGGTGAAGTGTCATTTGAATTAATTCAGGAGAAAGAAAAAATTGAAAAAGCAGTTAGCAGTATAAATAATTTAGGCTTTAAAGTAGTTGATAAAAAACAAGATTCTGAAGTTAAAAAAGGGCTGTCACAAATTGAGAAAAAATTTTACTTCAGTTTGATTTTTACCATTCCCTTGTTTTTTTCTCACATGATACTCTCTCATGAGCATTTCCTTAATAATCCTATAGTTCAACTTATCATTTGTATTCCGGTTTTCATTTTAGGTTTACTTCATTTTGGCAAAAGTGCCTGGGGTTCTCTAAAAGCCGGAATTCCTAATATGGATGTGCTCATAGTTATTGGTACTTCTGCGGCTTTTATTTATAGCCTTGCCGGAACAATAATGTATTTTGACACACATCTAGTGCATGATTTTATTTTTTATGAAACTACCGGAATGATCATTTCCCTAGTGCTTTTAGGGAGTGTAATGGAACATAAATCTGTAAAACAAACTACAACAGCTATAAATGAGCTAACTAAAATTCAGGTTTCTACTGCCAAAAAAGTAACACAAGAAAATGAACATGAACATATTGTTGAAGTAACATACAATGAAATACAAAAATCCGATATTTTGATTGTTAATACGGGAGATAAAATTCCTGTTGATGGAGAGGTAATATCCGGCACTGCAGCTGTGGATGAATCAATGATTACAGGGGAGAGTTTTGCTGTAGATAAAAATATTGGATCTTCAGTAATCGGGGGAACAATTCTGGTTGATGGGAATATTAGGATGAAAGCTCTAAAAGTTGGTTCTGAAACCATGTTGTCTCAAATTATAGAATTGGTAAAAAATGCTCAATTAAAACGTCCTGCTATTCAAAAATTAGGTGATAAAATAAGCGCAATATTTGTTCCTGTAGTTGTACTAATCTCTTTATTGACTTTTATAATCTGGTTTTTTATTGTTGGAGCTTCGCTTTCCTCTGCTCTTATGACAAGCATAGCTGTACTTGTTATTTCCTGCCCTTGTGCTATGGGACTTGCAACTCCTACAGCTGTAATGGTTGGCATTGGCCGAGCGGCAAAAAACGGAATTTTAATTAAAGGCGGTAGTACACTGGAAGAAATTTCAAAAATAAAAACAGTTGTATTTGATAAAACAGGAACTCTTACTACAGGGGAATTCGTTATTAAAGAAATAATTCCTATTGAAGGAGCATTGGAAACTGACATTAAAAACTTATTGTATAGTTTAGAAATTCACTCCTCTCACCCTATTGCCCGTTCAATTGTGAATACATTAAAAAATGAAGCTTCAATTATTGCTTTTAAAGAAGTTTCTGAAATAAAAGGTTTGGGTGTAAAAGCTCAAGATCATTCAGGCAACACCTATTTTTTAGGAGGAGCATTGGGAATAAAGCATCTTGGCGAAGATGGAAAATACAATCTTTACCTTACTAAAAATGATAAACTAATTGCTGCTGTTGATATTGAAGACCAGATAAAAGAAAATGCAGCTTTACTCATGCAAACTCTAAAGGCAAAGAATATTAAAACGGTGCTGTTAAGTGGTGATAAGAAAGAAAAATGTGAAGAACTAGCAAGAGTTTTGGGCATTGAAACTGTTCATAGTGAACAACTCCCACAACAAAAGCTTGAAATAATTGATGAATTAATGAAAAGTGGAAATGTGGCCATGGTTGGCGATGGAATAAACGATGCCCCAGCCCTGGCAAGAGCAACTGTAGGTATTTCTCTTGGCAATGCTACTCAAGTAGCTATTCAGTCAGCACAGGTAATATTATTAAAGGGCAATGATTTAATGTCTGTAGATAATGCCTTAAAGGTTGGCAAACATTCAGTTATAACCATAAAACAAAATTTATTCTGGGCCTTTTTCTATAATATTTTAGCTATTCCTATAGCTGCAATGGGCTTTTTAAGTCCTGTTGTTGCTGCTCTTGCAATGGCTTTTTCTGATGTAATTGTGGTTGGTAATTCCATTCGATTGAAAACAAAAAAAATATTCTGATAGAATGAATATTTCCCCTTCCTTAAAAATTCACTTAAGAGATTATTTGCTCTTATACCTTTTAATTATTATTCAGTTTGTTCTGGTATTTAATAATCCGGGAACCGTTTCATATACTTTTGATGAAAAGGAAGATGCGGCCATCCTTGAATGTATAAAAACAAAGGGGACATTTAATTGTTTAAATGATATTACCCAAACTCGTTTCCCTTATTACATTCACGGTTTTGTAAATTCTATTTGGGATCATCCCTATGCTAATTATTTTGTAAGCTTTCTTTTTAGTCTTTTCAACCTTTTAATAATATGGAAATTTGCAAAGAAGGAATATAACTTAAGTACAGCTAATATTGCTGCTGTATTAATGCTTACTTCAATTCCTTTATTGGCTTCTTCCCGAATGCTGCTAACCCATTCCAATGTTATTTTCACAACATTTAATATTTTGGCAGTAATTACTTTCTATTATTTTTTAAAAAACAAGAGATTTAAATTCTTAATACTTTGTGCTGCTTTCTTGGGTTTTTCTGCTGGCTCTTCAGTACTTGCAGTATTTACCCCATTGTTTTTTCTGATTTTTTATGTTTTGCATCCTGTTAAAATACACTGGAAATATTTACTTGTAATACCTGTCTTTCTTTTTGTATTTTTTGGCTCTACCCTTATTTATATTCAGCCTGCTATTTTCAAATTGTTTCTTTTAATTATAAAATATGGACATTCTTATCCTTATTGGAATCACCTTTCCACGGGAAGCGCAGTTTCTCCCCCTTATTTCTCATTTTTACTTTTTGCTATTAAAACAGGTCCTTTTGTAATCATCCTTTTATTTATTGCTATTGCAGCTGTTTTTAAAAAGAGATCAAAATCTATTGAACAGTTCTTTCTTTTTTCTGTTTTGCTATTCTCATTTATTTACCTTTTACTAAAGTCAGCCTATTTTAAATATGATGCTCCTCACCATCATATACAATTATACCCTTTCATTTATCTTTTTATCGCTTATGGAATTTCAAAAATTTACACCCAATTAGCTAAATATCAACTGGCAATTTATCTTTCCCTTTCAATTGGCTTTCTTTGGCAAATAGTGGAAATAAAAAAATTCTATCCAAACCTGCTTTTTTATGGTTCTCAATATGGGGATAAATACTTAGGTGAGTTTTATGGTCCGGCAGTAATGCATGGTCAGGATACTGATGCTTTTATTAACCAGGTAGATAAAATAATCAAAAAAGAACCTCATGTTCGTTTTCTTTTGCAGGAAAACAATGGTTTTGATTTATACGGTGATCATTATATCAAATTCAATTCAAGCATAAAAGATATATCTGGTTTTGATTATGCCATTATGGATCGTTGTTTTTCACAACATTTTAATTTTCCTGATAAGGTTGCCTATAATGAGTTAATTGAGAAGAACTGTGAAGAATACTTCGTTTATTACTTTCCAGAAAAAACATGGATGTATAAAATCTATAAATGCAAGTAGATAGATGAGCACAGCAAACAAAAAACTCAAAGTACTGTTTATCAGCAGTTGGTATCCAAACAGAAATAATCTTTCTCATGGAATTTTTATTAAAAGACATGCAGAAGCTACTTCTTTATTACATCAGATTTCAGTTATACATGCTTGTGCAGACAAAAACATAAAAAAAGGAACTTTTGAAACAGAAGAAACATTAGAAAACAATGTATTGTCGGTTGTTGTTTATTATAAAAAAGTAAACTCTTTACTTCCTGTTATTTCAAGTATTATAAAACTTTACCGTTATATAAATGCACATTTTATTGCTTATAAGTGTATAGAAAAACAAATGGGTAAACCTGAAATTTTACATTTACAGGTTATTTATAAGGCTGGATTAATTGCATTGATTTTTCACAAGCTTTTTAAAATCCCTCTTATTATTAGTGAACATTGGTCCGGGTATATGCCTGAGGATGGAAATTACAAAGGATTTTTAAAAAAATTAATCACTCGTTTGTCAGTAAAAAAAGCAAAATCCATAATTGTAGTTTCTGAAAAGATGAAAGAAAATATGCTAAGGCATAAGCTCTATAATCAATATACAAATATTTACAATGTGGTAGATGAAAAGTTATTCAAGCCAGCTTTGTTCCCTAAAGAAAAAGAAAACAATAAAATACACATGATTCATGTTTCCTCTCTCAATGAGAAGGAAAAAAACATTAGTGGGATCTTAAGGACAATCAAAAAATTGTCAGGATCTCGAGATGATTTTCAACTTGAATTTATTGGTGAGAGTGATGAAAAATTCCAATTAGAAAAAATGGCTTCCGAGATGGGTATTCTTAATAATTACGTGTTTTTCAAAGGCTGGAAAAGCCCTGGTGAAACAGCTGAGCTTATGAGAAAATCTGATTTTTTTCTTATGTTCAGTAATTATGAAGGTTTACCTTGCGTACTAATTGAATCCCTTGCCAGTGGAATACCAGTAATTGCCACAAATACTGGCGGTATACCAGAAATAATTACAAAAGAACAAGGCCTTTTAGTTACTGTAAAGGATGAAGATGAACTTTTTAAAACTATAAATGAGATGCTGGATAATTATAAGAATTACAATTCTAAAGAGTTAAGCAACTATGCCAAGGAAAATTTCAGTTATGAAAAAGTGGCAGAAAAAATTTCAACCATTTATCAAACGGTAATTAAGCATAATAATGGTACTTTAAAAAACTAAAATAAGTGTTTAATAAAATTGCAAGTACATTTTTTACCCGGGGAGTTTCAGCAGTAATTAGTTTTGTGGTACTAATAATAACTGCTAAAGTTCTTGGTGCTGAAATTAGAGGAAATATCAGTTTGTTAATCCTTGGCATATCATTCATTACTATGATAAGCCAGGTGGCTGGTGGCCCTGCTCTTATTTATCTTATACCAAAGTCAAACATATCATCACTTTTAGGGGTTTCTTATATCTGGGCTATTTCCAGCTGCCTTGTTTTTTCCTTTATATTAACTGCAACCAATTTTATTCCACAGTTTTTTTTCCTGCACCTGCTTTTAATTTCCCTGTTGCAATGCTTAAGCCATATACACCTTATTATATTGCTTGGAAAAGAGAAAATACATTTGCATAATTTGATCATCCTGGTTCAGGTATTTTCCCAAATTATTTTCATGTCATTTTTTATTTTTGTATCAGGTCAAAAAACCATTGAAGCTTTTATTTATGCTATATACATCAGCAATATACTAACTTATGTTTTAAGCATTATTGCAGTAAAAAAACATATAAAAAGGTTCAATCTCCAGGAATTGCCTGATTTATTGAAAATAATGTTTAAGAATGGTTCCTTTACCTTACTGGCAAATATCACTCATTTATTATCAATAAGAATGAGTTATTATTATTTGAATTTTTTTACCGGGACGGCTGCCGTAGGAGTATTTTCAACAGGAGTCTCGTTAACTGAATCTGTTTTATTGATTAGTACCAGCGTTTCTTTGGTTATTTATTCCCGGATAGCTAATTCCAACGATAAATTATACGCACAAAACTTAACCATACAGTTATCCAAAATCTGTTTTATATTAACTCTGCCTTTCCTTTTGTTGCTGTTTATATTGCCAATTGATTTTTATACTTTCCTTTTTGGAAAGGAGTTTTCAAACGTTAAGGATGTAATTATAGCTCTTTCCTCAGGAATTTCGGCTATAAGTTTTTCTATGATCTACAGTCATTATTTTGCAGGTATGGGCAAATATCATATTAATGCCATTGCAAGTTCCATTTCATTTGTAATTACTTTGTCTGCAGGTTATTTTATAATTCCTGTTTGGGGGATAACAGGAGCAGGATGGGTAGCTTCAATGGCATACTTGGCTTCTTCAGCATTTCATTTTGTTGTTTTTCTTAAACATTCTGGAGCAAATCCGGCATTTTTGGTTCCCTCCTTTCGTGATATTTCTTTTTTCAATAAATATTTATTACATTTCAATAGGAAAAACTTATAGTAAATGTGCGGAATTGCAGGAATAGTAAATTTTAATACAAGTATTAATATACCAAAGTCGTTAAAACTAATGACTTCAATTATTGCCCATCGTGGTCCTGACGATGAAGGCTTTGCCTTTTTTTCCGAAAACGAGATTTCCACCGCTGGCAGTAAAAGCACTCCTGAAAACATTTGGAATACTAATCTTGATTACAAACCCATTGAACATATAGATAATGTTTCCCGCAATTTTGATATTGGTTTAGGTCACAGGCGTTTATCAATACTTGACCTCTCCCCTTCTGGGCATCAACCCATGTGCATTAACAACAAAAGCATTTGGATCACTTATAATGGGGAAGTATACAATTTCATTGAGTTAAAAGCTGAACTACAAAATGAAGGCTATGAATTCCATACATCATCTGATACGGAAGTAATTTTAAATGCTTATAAACACTGGGGCTATAATTGTGTTGATCATTTTAATGGAATGTGGGCCTTTGTAATTTATGATAAAGAAAAAAAACTATTGTTTGGTTCACGTGATCGCTTGGGTGTAAAACCATTTTATTATTACCTTGATAAAAATGCCTTTACTTTTGCATCAGAACAAAAAGCCCTTGTAGCTATGGATTTTGTTAAAACAGGTATAAATCCTGATGCAGTTTTTGATTACTTTATTTTAGACAGAATTGAATACCAGGAAGAAAGTTTTTTTAAAAATATAATTGAACTTCCTGCTTCTACTTCTTTTACATTTGATTTGAGCAGTAAAAAATTAAACAAATGGGTTTATTATAAATTACCTTTAAATAATAAACATGAGCAGTATGATGAGGCGAAAATGCAAGAAAATACTGCTAAATTAACCCAAATCTTAAATAGAGCAATATCC